>NZ_LMOB01000002.1:315543-631086 GCF_001423185.1 Plantibacter sp. Leaf314
TCATCGGCACGCTGCTGCGCCGCCAAGGCGGCGCCGGTGTCGGCGCCGGAGGCCATCGAGCGGAATTTGAGGATCTGGAAGGGGCGGCCGCGGAGGCCGATGCGCTCCTGGCGGTAGAGCACGCCGCCCCGGCTCGTCGTCATGACCGCGATCGCGACGGCGAGCAGGACGGGCGAGAGCAGCAGGAGGAGACCCGCCGAGCCGACGACGTCGAACGTCCGCTTGGCCGCGGCCTTCGCGCCGGTGATCTCGGGGTAGTCGACGTGAAGCAGCGGGATGCCGTCCACCGGCTGGAGGTGCAGTCGCATCGGTGCGACCCCGGTGAGCGTCGGGGCGATGATGAGCCGCACGCCCCGCTCGCTGAGCTCCCAGCCGAGGCGACGCAACGCGGCAGGTGTGAGCTCCTCCGAACCCGCGACGATCACCGTGTCGGCCTGGACGTCGACGGCGGCCTCGAGGACCGAGGCACGCCCGGCGAGGACGGGCGCGTCGGCGATGCGTTCGTCGTCGACGATGCCCGGCGTCACGACGCCGACCACGCGGTGCCCTGCCCACTCGCCACGACGCATTCGCTCGGCGACGTGCACGGCGTGGTCGCGATCGCCGACGAGCAGCGTCCGGTAGACGAACGCACTGCTGCGCCGTCGCGCACGGAGACGCCGTCGCGCGGCCCAGCGGATCGTCACGAGCAGCACGACGCCGAGCGGCAGCGCGGTCAGGAGGAAGCTGCGCCCGATCTCGAGCTTCAACAGGTAGGAGCTCATCGCGAAGCCGCCGAAGACCGTCGTGGTCACGAGGATCACCCGCCGGTACGGCGACCATCCTCCCGCGAGGACGCGCGGGTGTCTGGACCGGGCGTCCGTCAGTGGCAACCACCAGGCGAGCGCGAGCGCGAGGGTGATCGCGGGGTACCCGACCACGAGGTGGCCGAGCGGACCGGCCACCTCGACCGCCCCCGTCCAGTAGGTGTCCCACCAGAGCAGTTGTGTCGCGCCGAGGGCCGCGCACACCGCGAGGAGGTCGAGGAGGAGGACGGCGCGGGAGAACCGGCGCTCCCAGGATCGGCGGGCTGCGATGAACGGCATGACGGGTGGGCTTCCTGACGCGCGGTCGGGTTCGCGTCGGTTGACGGGAGGGGCGAGCAGCCTGCGGCGCTCGGCGGGACCGCCGACCTTGTCGTGGACCGATCCGTGCAGTATATTAGCATACAAGATGTGGAGTGCAGTGTTCCAGTCCTCGATCCTCCCCTCTCCCGAACCCCACCCGAATGGAGCAACATGTCCTATCTCGAGACCATGCGCAGCCGCGCCGAGGCAGCGTTCGTCCACCTGCACCGAGGCGTCACCGAGCTGCACTTCACCCAGTTCCCCGACCACAAGAACGCCGGAGACTCGGCCATCGCGTTGGCGCAGGCGAAGTTCTGGCGGGATCACCGCATCGACGTGCGGACCACCTCGAGCGTCGGCACCATGCCGAGGCGCGTGCGCGACTCCGCCATCCCCGTCCTCATCCAGGGCGGCGGCAACCTCGGAGGCCTGTACCCCGTCCTCAACGAGTCGCGGTACGACCTCGCCGAGCACCTCCCGCGTGAAACGCTCCTCATCCAAGCCCCCCAGTCGGTCGTCTTCCCGGAACCGTTCGACCAGGAGGCGTTCGTCCGACGGTTCGCCTCCCGCCGCCGACTCCGGGTGGCCGTGCGCGACCAGGCCTCCTTCGACCTCGTCCGCGACCACGTCGACGACCTCACGCTCTCCCCCGACGCCGTCCACCTCCTGGGCGCCATCGTCGCCCCGGAACCGACGCAGGGCAGGATCGTGATCGCGCGGACGGACGACGAGACCGCAGGGAGACCGGTCGACTCCAGGAGCACCGACTGGCGCGCGGACCCCGTGGACCTGCGGGCCCACGAGTGGCTCGGCTGGCGGGCGGCGAAGTACCCGATGCTGAAGCCGCTCCTGGAGAGCAGCCAGGAGGCGTGGATGCGACGGGCCGAACGCCGATTCGCCGCGGCCGTCCGGACCATCGCCAGCGGCGAGACGGTCGTGACCGATCGCCTGCACGCGATGCTCATCGCACTCCAGATGGGACGCCCGGTCATCGCGATCGACAACA
This sequence comes from Plantibacter sp. Leaf314, assembly GCF_001423185.1. Taxonomy (NCBI): domain Bacteria; kingdom Bacillati; phylum Actinomycetota; class Actinomycetes; order Micrococcales; family Microbacteriaceae; genus Plantibacter; species Plantibacter sp. Leaf314. The sequence goes on from NZ_LMOB01000002.1 coordinate 317,656, forward strand.
ACAACCGGAAGCTCTCGAACTACGCGGAGACGTGGTTCGGTGACCTCCAACCCCCGCTCACCTTCGTGCGGTCCTTCACCGGCTGACCCATGCGCACGCCTATCGAGACACGTGCCAGCGCGGAGCCCCGGCCCCCTGACGCGACCCCCAGACCGAACGACGAGCACAGCCTCATCGGCGGCGGGGTGTTCGTGGTCGCCTCCCTCATCGCGCTCGCCTGGGTGGCGGCCGACCGCCCCGGGCTCCCCTCGCACTTCTCGAACGACGAGGGCACCATCATCAATGTCAATCGGGGCACCTTCGCCGACGCGGACGCGTCGTTCCAGCTCATCGCGGCGGTCTACCGATGGCTCGGACTCGCCGAGCTGCCGGCGCTCGCCGCCATGCTCGGGGTGCTGAGCTACCTGCTCGCGCTCACGCTGGCGCTTCGGAAGACCCAGGTGTCGTCAGCCGGCTGGCTGGACTGGGGGATCATCGTCAGCTGCGTCGCCCTCGCCGCGATCTATCACGGTGCCTACACGAAGGACCTCCTGACGATGGGCGTCGTGCTCGTCATCGTCCTCTGCCGTGGGAGCGGGATCCTGAGCGAGCTTGCGCCGATCCTCGCGATGCTGCTGTATGCGGAGGCCTTCCGCACCTACTGGTTCCTCGTCGCCGGCGTCTTCGTCGCCCTTCGACTCTTGCTGCGTCTGCGGCGCGGCTGGGTGACCACCCTCGTGGTGATCCTCATGCTCTACGCCGTACTCGCCGTCGTCTTCCCGCAGTTCGTCGGTGTCGACCTCGACCACTTCCGTCACACGGTGAACGAATACCGGAGCAATGCGTCCGTGAACACCCTCATCACCCAGTTCGTCCCAGGCACGGGCCCGGTCTTCGGCTTCGTCAACAGCGTGCTGACCTTCGGCTCCTTCATCGTGCCGATCCCCCTACTGTTCCGGGGCGGCGCGATCTATCTCATCGTCGCGGTCCTGCTCATCGTGATCTGGGTGTCCCTCCTCGTCGCGATCCGATCCGCCCGCCGTCGTGCTGACGCCGCCTCGCCGGCACTGACGCCGTTCCAGAACCGCCTGCTCGCCTCGCTGCTCGCCTTCCTCATCGTGCAGTCGATCTTCGAGCCCGACTACGGCTCGTTCCTCCGCCACCTCACCCCGATGCTCGTCGTCGCCGTGTGCCTCCTCCTGAGCCTCAGGCCAGGAGGCTCGGCGAGGCCGCCGAGTCTCGGGTGACCACACGAACGGCCCGCTCAGGCGTGACGCGCGAGCGGGCCGTTCCGTCGGGTCGTCCGTCCGGCCAGGCTGCCGACGGACCGGCGCTCAGCGGCGGCTGACCACCGTGGCTGCCTGACGGACATCCGCCGCGACACGAGCCCACGACATCGAACCCGATGCCGCCGCTGTCCCCGCCTCGGAGAGCGCCCTCGCGAACTCGTCGTCGGTGAGCACCGACGCCATCGCGTCCGCGAGCGCGGTCGGCGTCACGTCTGTCGCGACGATCGCTGAACCGGAGGCGGTCGCCTGCTCGGCGAGTCCACCGACCGGGGTCACGACGGCGGGGACGCCGAGCGCCATGGTGTACGCGAGGACGCCGGACTGGCTCGCCTCGGTGTAGGGCAGGAGGGCCAGGTCGAACCCGCCGACGACGCCTTCGATCTCATCCTGCGCGACCCAGCGGTTCTGGACCTCGTCGTCCTCATGCCGCAGTGCGGCGACCGATTCGTCGGCCCCGGATCCCACGACGCGGAACCGGACCCGGATCCCGCGCGACCGGAGTTCCGCGATGGCCCGGATGCCGAGGTCGAGACCCTTGTAGGCGGAGAGTCGGCCGAAGAACCCGACGACCGGAACCTCGGAGGACCCGACCGTTCGGGCGGCGCGGCCGGGGTCGACGCGGTACGCGGCGTGGACGGTCTCGTGGATCCGGTCGGTCGGGAAGGCGCCGAGCGAGGCCAGTTGTGCGGCGACGGCGTTCGAGAACACGACGGCCCCGTCCGCGACGCCGCGTTCCACGCGACGCAGCAGATGCTCGATCCCCGAGTGGTCGCCGGGGTGCATCGTCGCATCGTGGACGCAGAGCAAGGTACGCCGTCGGCCGAGCCGGAACACCGGGGCGACCACGCCCTGCCAGAGATGTTCCATCGCGATCACCACGACGTCGACCCGATGCCGCCGGAGGAAGCGGTCGAGCCCGACCGCCGCGACCAGGAGACGCGGGAGACCGAGGAGCGCGCCACGTCGGTCGCGATAGGTGCGGACCCCGAATGCGGGCACGCCGAGTCCGGTGAACCGTTCCGCGATCTCCGCGTCGAGCGAGTAGGAGACGACGATCGAGGCGCCATCCTCCTGGAGCGCCTGTGCGAGCTCCTGGGCGAAGAGCGGCCCTGCCCCGGTGCGACCCCACTGGACGACGGCGATGCGCATCAAGCGACCTGCGGGACGCGGTAGGCGTCTGCGAGGGCGAGCTGCTGGTGGGCGGGGGTGTGATCGCGCAACCGCTCCGCCCAGCCGGCCCTGTTCGCGGCAGCCCAGGCGGCGAACGCCTCGGGTCCGGCGTGTCGGCTGACGATCATCGTCTCGAGCCCGCCCTCGATGGTGAGGGCGTCCGGGAGGTCGCCGAACGCGTCGATCCGTCGTACGAGGGTCGGGACGCCGGCCTGGACGGCTTCGAGCACGGCGAGCGGGAAGCCCTCCCAGGCAGCGGTGTGCAGATAGACGTCGCTCTGGGCGAGTCGGGAGGAGACCTCGGGGTGCGGGATCCAGCCGGTGACCTGGACACCCGCGCGGCGGAGGCGGTCGGCCTCGTCGTCCGGCCCTCCGCCCATCCACACCGGCTCGACCGCCAGGCCGCGTTCGCGGATCGACGCCGCCGCGGAAGCGAAGCGCGCGGGATCCTTCTGCGGTGCAAGGCGTCCGAGACTCGTGACGCGAAGCGGACGGTGCGCCTCGACCTCGGGGCGGTGCGCGTTCCGCTCGGCGCGCTCGAGCACGTTCGGCACGAGGACGACCCGGGGCCCGAACGGGCCACGGCGATCGGACCGGGCCGCCTCGCCCTCCGAGCATGCGGCGATCGTCTCGACGTTGAAGGACAACAGCCACTCCACGCCGCGATAGACGCTGCGACCGAGCGTGGAGATGTCCGTCCGCTCGAACGCGTAGCAGTGCGGGGTGTACACGATCCGTGTCCGAGCGGAATTCCGCAGGGCGAGTCGCGCGTACGCACCCGCGAAGCTCGAGTGCGCGTGGACGATGTCCGGCCGGAGGGCCCGGCGCGCCCGACGGATCGCGACGAGCGCCGGCAGGTGCCCTCCCACCATCCGACGAACCGAGCGGAAGGTACCCGCCACGGGGACGTCGGCGGGCGCGCCGTCGGGCGCCGCGAAGAGGAGATGATGCTCGACCTCTGGCGGGGAGTTGCGGACGTAGGCCTCGATGGCGACGGGGATACCGCCGGCGTAGCAGTCGGTCACGTGCAGGACGGTCGTGGTCATAGCGGATCTCTCGGGTTCGGGACCGTCGCACCGACGGCAAACTCAGTATATGACATTTCAGTTGTTGCGGACACTTACAGATCCATCTAATATATGAACCGTTCATTCTTCACCATCACCCAAAGGGAGCCTCGTGCCCGCACCGTTCCGCCGCCTCGCCGCAAGCACCTGGCAGCTCGCCACCAACGGTGCGGGGCTCCTCCGTGCAGCGCTCCTCCTCTGGCTGCTCGCCGGGACGATGCCGACGCTCGCGATCTTCGAAGGTCGCGCCCCATCCCTTCGCATCATCGGAACGTTCCGCGCCGGACGTCGACTCAAGATGCGCTCGGTCACCGCGCGGTCGGCGCTGTCCACGGGGCCGGCCGGAGAGCTGATCCTCGGTGACCGCGTCTTCATTAACCAGGGGACGGTGATCCACGCGGAGCACTCCGTCCGGATCGGCGACCGCGTGGCGATCGGGGACGGCGTCCGCATCTACGACACCGGATTCCACCCCGTCCGACCCGGCCAGGCCACGAAGACGGAACCGGTCGTCATCGAGGACGACGTGTGGATCGCCGCCGGCGCGACGATCTTGAGCGGCGTCACCATCGGCCGCGGGGCGGTCATCGGAGCAGGTGCCGTCGTCACGCGATCCGTGCCCGCCGGCTCGCTCGTCGCCGGGCCATCGGCGACCGTCATCGATCGCTTCTCCGTCCCCGAGGGCTATCGGCGCTTCGGCACATCATCCGTCTGAAAGATATATCTCATCTTGTATTCTTCTGGTCCAGATGGAAGAGTTGGGTCCCCGCCCAGTCCCCCGGAGGCCCGTGTACTCGATCGTCATCCCCTGCCGTAACGGCGCAGACACCCTCGCCCACCAACTCGACGCCCTGCTCGCACAGCGGCACGCCTCCGACATCGAGGTCATCGTCGCCGACAACGGCTCGACCGACGACACCGCGGAACTCGTGCGGCGATACCGGGATCGCGACGCACGCGTCCACCTCGTCGAGGCAGGCCTTCACCCGGGCATCAATCACGCCCGGAACATCGGTGTCCGCGCGTCCCGCGGATCCGTCGTCCTCCTGTGCGACGCCGACGACGTCGTGCAACCCGGGTGGCTCGACGCCCACGCCCGGGCGTTCGAGGCCGGAGCCGACTGCACTGGAGGACCACTCGCCCGAACCCTGCCGGACGGAACGATCGTCGGGCGGTCCGAGGCAGTCAGTACGGTGCACGACTTCCATCCCTGGCCACCGGGAGCGAATTGCGGATTCCGGCGGTCCGTGTTCGACCACATCGGCGGATTCGACGAGACGCTGCGCGGAGGGGGCGACGAGACGGACTTCTTCTGGCGGGCCGCCGAGGCGGGCCATCTGACGACGGCCGCACCGGGCGCCCTCGTGGAGTACCGCCTCCGCGACGACCTCGGGAGCGTCGCACGCCAGTTCTTCGGCTACGGCAGGGGCACGGTGCGACTGTTCCTCCGGCATCACGCTCGGGGCATGCCGCGGTCGATCGGCTGGGAACTCCCGATCGTCATCCTCGTGGCGGTCGCAGGGCTGGTCACTTCAGGACCACGGAGCGCTCGTCGGCGCCGCAGCGTCGAGCGCCTCGCCTCCCGCGCCGGGCGGCTCACGGAGAGCCTGCGATCGAGGACGTGGTACCTCTGACGACGGCGGATCACCACGCCGCGCGGCCGACGCACGGGTGGTCACCACCACCAGATCTTGTTCCGACGGGCGTCGAGGCGGTAGGCGTCGACGCGAGGACGATCGGCGATGGGCTTCGCCGGCACCCCGCCCACCATGGTCCAGGCCGGTACGTCCTTCGTGACGACCGCACCGGCCGCGACGACCGCGCCCTCACCGATCGACACACCGGGCAGGATGATGGACCGCGCGTTGATCCACGCTCGGTCACCGATGCGCACCGGAGCCGACTCGTATGCGAACACCGGCGAGGCACTGTCGTGCTGGGCGGTCCAGATCTGCGCGCCGCTGTTGATGCTCACGTGGGAGCCCACGGCGAGACCACCACGGGCATCGAGCGTGACGTCCTCCGCGATGAAGCAGTCGGCTCCGAGCGAGAGGCGACGGGCACCCCGAACCTGGAGTCCGTGGTGGATCGCGCATCCGGCACCGATCACCGCACCCCAGGACCGCAGTGCCGCCAGACGGACGGCGTTGTTCGGAACGCCGGAGGCCAGTCGTAGGACGACCACCTCGGCGGACCCGACGATCAGCCCGAGTGGCTTTCTCAACATTTGTGCTCCCCGCTCAAACTTGTGAATAAGACATTAGAATACTAGCATACGAGTATCCATCCCGATCGGAGTCCATCGTGTTGTCCATCGTCATCCCCTGCCGGAACGGCGCGCAGACGCTCGGCGCGCAGCTCGACGCCCTCCTCGCCCAGGAGGGTGACGAGGTGTTCGAGGTCGTCGTCGCGGACAACGGCTCGACCGACGCGACGGCGGCGCTCGTCCGGGACTATCGTCGCCGCGACGCCCGCATCCGACTCATCGACGCCGGTGGCCGGCCGGGCATCAACCACGCCAGGAACACCGGCGTCGCGGCATCACGCGGGTGGGCGGTGCTGCTCTGCGACGCGGACGACGTCGTCCGGCCCGGGTGGCTCGCAGCACATGCCCGGGCCCTCACCGCCGGTGCCGAGTGCGTGGGCGGGGCGGTCGACCGACGCCTCCCGGACGGACGACTGGTCGCACACGACTCGGGCGTCTACCGCGCCCTGTGGGACATCCCCTGGCCCATCGGAGCCAATTGCGGATTCACCCGGCGGGTGTACGAGCTGGTGGGCGGGTTCGACGAGTCGTTCGCCGGTGGCGGCGATGAGACCGACTTCTTCTGGCGGGCGGCGCGGCTCGGTGCGGAGACGGTGGCCGTTCCGGACGCGGTCGTCGACTACGCCCTCCGTGGCGAGCTCCGCTCGGTCGCGAAACAGTTCTTCGCCTATGGCCGCGCGAACGTGCGGCTGTACGCGAGCCACCGCTCCGCGGGCATGCCACGATCACGCTGGTGGTCACTGCCCGCCGCCGTCGGCTCCGGTGTCCTCCTGCTCCTCACGAGCACACCGTCGAGCCTCCGGCGACGACGAGCCGTCGAGCGTCTGGCCTCCCGAGCCGGCCGGGTCGCGGAGAGTCTGCACAGCCGGACGCTCTACCTGTGAGCCGGCGATGATCCACCTCGCCTGGTCCATCCTCGAGCGCATCCTCCCCCGGGTGGCCTCCGCACTGATCATGCTCGTCCTGGCGGCGATCGTCGCGCCGTCCGTCGTCGGCATGTACGCGTGGATGGTCCTGGCGCTCACCCTGGTGCAGACCGTCGGCGACACGGCCGCGCGGCAGACCGCCGTCGTCCACGCCGGAACCGAGGGCGGGGACCGCTTCGTCCGACGATTCCGCGGGTGGTCCGCCGGGGTCGGCGGTGGGCTCCTGGCCGCGACCGTCGTCGCCCTGTCCCTGACCCAGGCCGGTCCTGACCGATGGCAGGCGATCGCGCTGGTGCCCTTCGTCCTCGTGCCGAGCTGTTCGGCGCTCGGTCTCGACGCGTTGGTCCGGCTGCAACGGGCCGGGCGGTGGAAGCACATCGCCTCATCCCAGGCCTGGTCGTCGACCGCTTCACTCCTCTGCAGCGTGCCGATCCTGGTGACGACGCACTCACTGCTCGCGAGCGCACTGCAGGCGACCCTGGCCGAGGCGGGTTTCGCGCTCCTCAACCGACGCCACGCCGCGCGCTCGGTGCCTGCCACGACCGACGACGACCGGCCGGGCACCGCCACTTCGACCGTGTTCCGCGACTACCTGCACACCGCACTGTTCGCGCTCCTCGGTTGGGGCCAGGGGCAGACCGACCGCGTCTCGATCGGCGCGTTGGCGGGCGACGCCAGGCTGGGACAGTACGCCTTCGCCATGTCCCTGTCGCGCAGCGTGGGCGACGCCGCGGCACTGGCCACGATCAACGTCATCCGTCCGGTCCTCGTCGGGGCGGCGCGCAGCGGACGCGGTTCCGAGCTCGTCGGGCTCGCCGAGCGCTCGCTCCGCCGCTCCCTCGCCGTATCCGTCCTGGCGGCGGTCCTGACGACGGTCGGCGCACAGCTCCTCGTCGCCCCGTTCCTCGCCGAAGCCTGGGATCCGGCCCTCGCCCTCGTCCCCGTCCTCGCGTTGGCGGTCGCCCCGTCCGTGGTCGCGTGGACGGTCACGGCCATCCTCCAGGCGGAGAGCCGGATGCGCTGGGCGAGTCCGATCAAGGCGATCGGCGTGCTACTGTCGCTGCCCATCGGCGTCGTCGCCGTGCACGACCTCGAACTCGCGGCGTGGCTCGTGAACGCTCGAGAACTCGTCGTGATGGGCCTCCTCCTCGTCGCCGCGCGCCACCGGGCTCCGTGGCGAGGCGGTCTCCTCGCCCTCGGCGTGGTGCTCGTCGGTGCTGCCCTCCTGCTGCTCACCGGCGCCTGACGCCGAGGCCAGCAGCCACCCGGAGGCGCCGCGCTCAGGCAGGCTGGAGCAGGTCGCGCGCGATGTCCAACACGCCCTGACTCGCGTACCGCTGGTACTCGCCGCGTGGCGCGCGGAGCAGCACGGGCAGGGTCCGTCGCCACCTGGCCGACGGCAGCTCGGCACGGAACCCTTCGAAGGCGGCCTTCGCCCCGACGGCCCCCGGATCTGCGAGCGGCACTGATCCCCCTGCGGTGGCGAGCCAGGCGGCGAGGCCGGCCATGCGATCCGCGATGTCGCGGTTCCGCTGCCGCCCGGGTTGCAGGAGACGCGAGACCTTGTACCGCAGCGTCGGCTCGACGATACCGATCTGATTCGCGCCGTGCTGGCGGTAGTCGACGAGCGGCTCGTCCAGCAGTTCGATCGGACCCCGCGACGCGGCGACGATGGACAGCCACTCGTCGTGGACCCAGGGCGATGGGAACGGAGCCGCCGCGTCGAAGACCTCCCGGCGGAACATCACCGTCGCGCCGGTCACGAGGTTGCGCCGGAGGAGGACGTCGAACGCATCGCCGGAGCGGATGCGCTGCCGCTCCTCGGAACCGATGGACAGCGACGCGAAGAGCGTCGTCCCGAGCGGCGACCCGTCCGCACCGACGAGCCGGGCGTCGGAGCACACCAGCTGGAGTTCCGGGCGCGCGTCGAAGGCGGCGAGCGCCCGCTCAATCCGGTCGGCCCGCCAGACGTCGTCCTGATCGGAGAGGACCACGAGCTCACCGACGGTCGCCCGGATGGCGCCCTCGAAGTTCCGCGTGACGCCGAGCGCCTCAGGGTTCCGCAGGAATCTGACGGGGATCGGCGACACCGCGGCGAACCGCTCGACGATCGCGGGCGTCCCGTCGGTCGACCCGTCGTCGCTGACCACGATCTCGCGTGGGAGCACCGTCTGTGCGGTGATGCCGGCCAGCTGTTCCGCGAGGAACGCCTCGCCGTTGTAGGTGCAGAGCGCCACGGAGACCCGCTCGTCGACTGGTGCTTGTGGCATGGACCCGCTCCTCACCGCTCACCGGACCGCCCACCAGCCTATCCCGCTCGTCCCGCTGCTATCCTCGTGCCTTATGCCCCGCGTAGCCGTCGACCTCCTGTCCTACACCGGCACGAAGGGCGGTATGGAGACCTACGCCCGCGAGCTGTACCGCGAGATCGGTCGGCAGGGCAGTGAATTCGAGTTCGTGGGGCTCATCAGCTCGGAGGGCTACCGGCTCGACCACTCCTGGTTCCCCGGCGAGATGGTGGACACGGGCATCAGCGGGGAGAACCGCTTCGTCTGGGCGTTCGGCGAACTGTTCCAGGTGGCCCGGCAGGCGCGACGACACGGCGCGGACCTCATGCACTCCCCCGCGACCCTCGGCCCCGCCCGGTCGTCGATGCCGTCGGTCGTCACCATGCACGACATGCTCTACTGGAGCAACCCCGAACTCATGACCACGCCGCTGTACACCGCCCCCGTCAAGGTCATGGAGCGCCTCACCTCGAGGAACGCGACCCGGGTCCTCACGATCAGCGAGGTGTCCCGCGCGGAGATCGAGAAGTACCTCCGGGTGCCCCGCGCGCGCATCGACCTGGTGCCGCTCGCCGGCACGATGCCCACCATCGACGGCGACCGCGAGCCCGACCAGGAGCGCCCCTTCGTCCTCGCGACGGGGAACCGGCGCCCGCACAAGAACTGGGCGAGCCTCATCCGCGCGCTGCCGCTCCTCGCCGAACACGAACGCCCGCGCCTCGTGATCACGGGGAGCCACGGTGAGGACCCCTTGCAGGCCGTCGTGGACGAGACCGGTATGCAGGACTGGGTGGAGCTGCAGGGCTGGCTCACGAGCGAGGAGCTCGGCGAGCTCTACCGCCGCGCCACGATCATGGCGATGCCGTCGTTCGTCGACGGGTTCAGCCTTCCCGCGCTCGAGTCGATGATGGTCGGTCTCCCGGTCATGATGAGCGACATCCCCGTCTACCACGAGGTGTGCGGCGACGCCGCGCTCTACCTCGACCCGAACTCCCTCGACAGCATCGCCGGCGTCATGCGCACCGCGGTGACCCGGCCCGACGAGATGCAGCGGCTGGCCGAGGCCGGACTCGAGCAGGCGAAGCGGTTCTCCTGGGAGCGCACCGCCACCGAGACCCTGGAGACCTTCCGCGCGGCACTCCGGGCGTAACGCCGCGACCGGCCCGGCGGACGGACCCGCCGAGGCGGTCGTCCACCGAGCCGGTCATCGGTTACTCGGACTGCGGCTGGATGATCGGGATGGACTCGGTGTCCGCGGGGCCGAGCGCGATCGTCGGCATCGACACGGTGATGAGCGATCCGTCGGCGCGACGGCTGCCCTCGATGTCGCTGGCGCTCGGCTCGCCGACGAGGTGCGGACCCTGGTTGTCGAGCGGGACCGTCACCGTGGTGCCCGCCTCGACGAGGACGTCGCCGCCGGCGACGACGAACGACGCGGAGTCGCCCTCCTCGACGGTGAAGCGCATCTCGGTGCGACGGACGGAGATCCGCACCCGCGTCTCCTTGACGGTGAGGCGGAAGGTGATCCCCTGCCAGTCCACCGGGAGCCGCGGCGAGAACGAGATGACGCCGCCGTGGTCGCGCATGCCGGCGAAGCCCAGCACGAGTGCACTCCACACGCCACCGGTCGACGCGACGTGCACGCCGTCCGGGGTGTTGCGGTGCAGGTTCGCGAGGTCGACGAAGAGCGCCGACCAGAAGTACTTCAGCGCGAGTCGCTGGTACCCGACCTCCGCGGCGATGATCGACTGCACGACCGCCGACAGGGTCGAGTCGCCCGTGGTCAGCGGGTCGTAGTAGTCGAAGTCGGCGAGCTTCTCCTCATCGGTGAAGTGGTCGCCCTGCAGGAGCAGCGCCAGCACCACGTCCGCCTGCTTGAGCACCTGGAACCGGTAGATGACGAGCGGGTGGAAGTGCAGCAGCAGCGGCAGGTGCTCCGGCGGCGTGTGGTCGAGGTCCCACAGTTCCTTCTCGAGGAACTGGGCGTCCTGCGGGTGGATGCCGAGCCGCTTGTCGAACGGGATGTGCATGTGCTCGGCGGCGCGCTGCCACTCGGCGATCTCGGCGTCGTCCAGCGACAGTCGCGAGACGAGGCGACCGAAGGACGCCGGGTCGTCGGCCCGCAGGCGCTCGACGGCTTCGACCGCCGACAGCAGGTTCGACCGCGCCATCACGTTCGTGTAGAGGTTGTCGTTCACCACCGTCGTGTACTCGTCGGGGCCCGTGACCCCGTAGATGTGGAACGAGTCCTTGCCGTTGGCCCGCCAGAAGCCGAGGTCGGCCCACATGCGCGCCGTCTCGACGAAGATGTCGACGGCGCCCCTGGCGAGGAAGTCCTCGTCGCCGGTCGCCGCGACGTACTGCCGGAGGGCATAGGAGATGTCGGCGTCGATGTGGTACTGCGCCGTACCGGCGGCGTAGTACGCGGACGACTCGAGCCCGTTGATCGTCCGCCAGGGGAACAGCGCGCCGTGCTGGTTGAGCTCGGTGGCGCGGGAGCGGGCGGCGTCCAACATGTTCTGACGGAACCGCAGGGCGTTCCTGGCCACGAGCGGTGCGGTGTAGCTGAGGAACGGGAGGACGTAGATCTCGGTGTCCCAGAAGTAGTGGCCGCCGTATCCCGAGCCGGAGACACCCTTGGCCGCGACGCCGCCACCGTCGGTGCGTGCGGTCGCCTGAGCCAGCTGGAAGAGGTTCCACCGGGTCGCCTGCTGGACGGCCGGCTGCCCGTGGACCTCGACGTCCGAGCGCGCCCAGAAGTCCTCGAGCCAGAGCTCCTGGTTGCGGATGGCGGACTCGATGCCGTTCTCGCCCGAGCGGTCGAGCGTGCGTGCGCAGCGGTCGGCGAGCTCCTTCGGCGGGACGGCGTTCGAGGTGTGGTAGCTGATGATCTTCGTGAGCTTCGTCGGGACACCGGCGCGGCCGCGGATCGTGTAGACGTGCTTCGCGAGGTCGGCCTCGATGTGCGTCGAGACCTCGTACTCGTTGTCGGTCTCGATGGTGTGGTCGGCGCCCGCGACGATCGTCATGCCGGAGTTCGTCGTCTGGTAGCCGAGCATCGCACGCGGGCCGTCGATGAGCTTGTACCGAGGCTGCAGCACACGCTCGGTGAGGGACTCGGCCTTGCGCGGGTCGCCCATGCCGGGCTCCGGGGCGTTCGTGAGGTAGTCGTCCTGGCGGTCCTGCCGGTTGATGATCTGGCTGGACAGCACGAGTGAGGCGTCGGCGTCGAGGAGCGTGACCTCGTAGTCGAGGACCGCGAGGTGGCGGTCCGTGAAGGAGACCACGCGCCGGGAACGGATGTGCACCCGCTTGCCGGAGGGCGTCCGCCACTCGAGTTCACGGCTGAGGACACCCGTCTTGAAGTCGAGGCGGCGTTCGAAGCTCAGGAGGTCGGCGTCGTTCAGGATCAGCGGCTCGTCGTCGACGTAGAGGCGGACGACCTTCGTGTCGGGCGCGTTGACGATCGTCTGACCGACGCGGGCGAAGCCGAACGCCTCCTCCGCGTGGCGGATCGGCCAGGTCTCGTGGAATCCGTTGATGAACGTGCCGTGGACGTGGCCGTCGCGGCCCTCCTCGACGTTGCCGCGGAAGCCGAGGTAGCCGTTGCCGAGCGCGAACAGGGTCTCGGTCGTGCCCTCGTCGTCCGCGTCGACGTGCGTCTCGACGAGCGCCCAGTCGTCGAGCGGGAACCGGTGGCGGTCGAGCGGGTCGCTGGTGATGTGGTTCATGCCTGGTCCTCGGAGGGGTCGTGGGGGGCCGTGGGGGTCTGGGGTGTGGTCGATGCGGCCGCGAGCAGCGGGGCGACGAGCTCGTCGAGGTCGTCGACCACGACGTCCGCACCGGCGTCGATCAGGGCCTGGTGTCCGATCCCGCGGTCGACCCCGAGCACGAGCCCGAAGTCGCCGCTGCGACCGGCCTGGACGCCGGAGTGCGCGTCCTCGACGACGACGCATTCGGCGGGCGAGCACCCGAGGAGACGACCGGCCTCGACGTAGGTGTCGGGCGCAGGCTTCCCCGCGATCCCCTCGTGCGCGGCGACGACGCCGTCCATGACCACCCCGAAGCGGTCGCGCAACCCGGCAGCCCGGAGCACGACCTCCGCGTTCTTGGAGCTGGACACGACCGCCACCTGGAGCCCCGCGCGCTCGACGGCGTCGAGGAAGGCGACGGACCCGGGATAGGGGGCGATGCCGTCCTCCTCGAGGACGGCCGTGAACACCGAGTTCTTCCGGTTGCCGAGGCCGCAGACGGTCTCGAGCTCCGGAGCGTCCGTCGGCGACCCCTCCGGGAGCACGATGCCTCGGGAGGCGAGCATCGCCCGCACCCCGTCGTAGCGCGGCTTGCCGTCGATGTACTGGAAGTAGTCGGCGTCCGTGTACGGCTCGGCGATGCCGCGCGCGACGAGCTCGGCGGAGAAGAGCTTCGCCCACGCGTGCATGTGGATCTCGGCGGTCGGGGTGATGACGCCGTCGAGATCGAACAGCACCGCCTTCACGGTGAGCAGCCGCGCGGCCGCCTCGGGAAGGCTCAGGATGTCGTTCGTGGGCGCGTCGATCGGCTGGGTCACGGTGCACAGTCCTCGTCGGTCGGGGGAAGAGGTGGACGGTGGAACGGAAGCTGCTGCGGACCGGTGGGACGACCGCGCAGACCCAGCCTAGGAGAGTTTGGCCACCGTGTCGTACACGCGGTCGATACCCGCGTGGACCGGGAAGTGGTGGTTGCCGACGAAGAGCCCGTCGTCGTGGATCTTGTCCGCCGCGGGGAGTTCGGCGGGCACCTTGGCGTCGAGGTACTTCATCACCGGGTTCTTCGTGAAGTTGCCGGCGACGATGGGGCGCGACTCGATCCCGGCTGCGGCGAAGGCCCGCACGAGTTCCGCGCGGCGGCCGGCGAGGGGGCCCTCGAGGACGAGGGAGAAGCCGAACCAGCTGCTCTCGCCCTGCTCCCGCTGGATGCGCACGGAGTCGAGGCCGGCGAACCGCTCCGTCCAGTACGCGGCGTTCTCGCGACGGCCCGCGATGAGCGACGGCACCTTCTGGATCTGTTCGATCCCGATGGCACCCGACATCTCCAGTGGACGGACGTTGTACCCGGGCAGCACGAAGCGGAAGAGGTCGTCCCACTCGTCGCCGGACTTGTCGTGGACCGCGTTGTGCTCGGGGAGACCACGCGTCCAGCCGTGCGCGCGGAGGGAGATGAGCATCTGCGCCGTGGCCTCGTCGTCGGTCAGGATCATCCCGCCCTCCATCGTGGAGATGTGGTGGGAGAAGAAGGCGCTGAACGTCCCCATCGAACCGACGGTGCCGGCGAAGCGGCCGTCGTCCTTCGCGCCGAGGGATTCGCAGTTGTCCTCGATGAGCAGCAGCCCGTGTCGCTCGGCGAATGCCGTGAGCGCGGCGAAGTCGTTGGGGTTGCCGAGCAGGTTGACCGCGAAGATGGCCTTGGTGCGCGGGGTGATCGACGCTTCGGCGAGGCTGAGGTCCATATTGAGCGTGTCGACGTCGATGTCGACGAAGCTCGGGATGAGCCCGTACTGCTGGAGCGGGTAGTAGGTCGTGGCCCACGACACCGCGGGGACGAGCACCTCGTCGCCGGCCTGGAGGTCGACGCGCTCGTCGAGGACGGCGGCGGCGATCGCGAGGAGGTTCGCGCTCGATCCGGAGTTGACCATGACACCGAACCCGGCGCCGAAGGCACTGGCGAAGTCGCGCTCGAACTGGGCGACGAGCGGCCCCATCGTGAAGCGCCCGCTGTCGACGACGCGCTGGATGGCGGCGTACTCGGCCGCGTCCCAGGAGGAGGTGGCGAGGGGGAAACCGGAGTCGAAGGTGTCGTCGGTCATGATGTCTGGGGCTCCTGAGCTGCGAGATAGGCGTGGTAGCTCGCGGCGACGCCGGCTGCGAGCGGGGTGGTGGGGTTCCAGTCGAGCGCGCGGGCCGCGGCCGAGTCGAGGAGGCGCTGATGCACGCCGGAGGGCTTGGAGGCGTCGTAGCGGAACCGGCCCGTGAACCCGGCCGCGCGGCCGGCGGCGTCGTAGTACTCGGTGATGCTGTGGTCGACGCCGGGCCCGAGGTTCAGGGTGACCGGCCATGCGGCGAGTGAACCGATCTGGCCGACGAGCCAGGCGGCGAGGTCCGGCGTGTAGGTGAACTCGCGACGGGCGGTGCCGTCGCCCCACACCTCGACCTCGTCGCTGCCGCTCGTGACGGCGGCGTGGACCTTGCCGAGGGCGGCCGCGATGAGATGCGCCTGCCCGTGCGTGTAGTCGTCGCCCGGACCGTAGAGATTGCTCGGCACAGCGGCCCGATAGGCGAAACCGTACTGACGACTCGCGTACTCGCACAGCTTCGTTCCGGCGATCTTCGCGAGCGCGTAGCCCTCGTTGGCGCCCTCGAGGGTGCCACGCAGGAGGGCGTCTTCGCCGATCGGCTGCGGGAGGCCCTCCGGGTAGATGGCGGCACTCGACACGTACAGCAGTTCCGGGACACCCGCGGCGATGGCGCCACTGATGACCGAGGTGTCGATCAGCAGGTTGTCGAGGAGGAAGTCGGTGGGGCGCTGGAGCTTCGCCTGGATGCCGGCGACCTTGGCCGCCGTGTGCACGATCGCGTCCGGTGCCGTCCGCTCGATGAGCGCCGCGACCGCCGCCCGGTCCGTGAGGTCGGCGTCCGCACGGGTCGCCACGACGAGGTCGTCGCCCGGGCGGAGCGTCGGCCAAACCTCGGCGATGCTCGAGCCGAGCATCCCGGCGCCACCGGTGAGGAGGACGCGCACCGCGCCTAGACCTCCGCGGTGTCGATGTACGGCTTGCCGGACGCGGCGAGCTCGGCGACGTCGGAGTCGACCATGATCTGGGCGAGGCGAGGCGGCAGCACCTTCGGGGTCCATCCGAGCACCGACTCCGCCTTCGCGTAGTCGCCGATCAGGGCGTCGACCTCGGTGGGGCGGAGGTAGCGCTCGTCGAACTTGACGTACTTCTCCCAGTCGAGGTCGAGGCGCTCGAAGGAGAACTGCAGGAAGTCCTTGACGGTGTACGCCGTGTTCGTGGCGAGCACGAAGTCGGCCGGCTCGTCCGCCTGCAGCATCCGCCACATACCCTCGACGTAGTCGGGCGCGTAGCCCCAGTCGCGGACGGCGTCGAGGTTGCCCATGTAGAGGAAGTCCTGCTGGCCGGCGGCGATCCGTGCGGCTGCGCGCGTGATCTTCCGGGTCACGAAGGTGCCGCCACGGCGAGGCGACTCGTGGTTGAAGAGGATGCCGTTGACGGCGAACATGCCGTAGGCCTCGCGGTAGTTGCGCGTGATCCAGTACGAGTAGACCTTCGCGACACCGTAGGGCGAACGCGGGTAGAACGGCGTCTCCTCGTTCTGCGGCGGCGGGGTCGCCCCGAACATCTCCGAGCTCGACGCCTGGTAGAAGCGGCAGTGCAGGCCGACCTGTCGGATGGCCTCGAGCAGACGCACGGTGCCGATGCCGGTCGTGTCGCCGGTGTACTCGGGCTCGTCGAAGCTCACCCGCACGTGCGACTGGGCGGCGAGGTTGTAGACCTCGTCCGGCTGGATCTCCGCCAGGAGGGTGGCGAGGCGTGAGCCGTCGGCCAGGTCGGCGAAGTGCAGCTGCAGGCGGGGCGAACCGTCGTGGGTCGCCTCGGGGTCGTAGATGTGGTCGATGCGACCCGTGTTGAAGGTCGACGCACGGCGCACGAAGCCGTGCACCTCGTAGCCCTTCGCGAGCAGCAGCTCGGCGAGGTAGCTGCCGTCCTGGCCGGTGATACCGGTGATGACGGCTTTCTTCACGGGGGTCTCAGTCATGGGGTTCCGCTCTGGATCGATGCGTCTGTTCGGGCCGGGAGATCGTCGAAGAATTCCGCACTGCCCGAGAATCGTTGCTAGCTTACCGGAGTGACGCTCGACATCATGATGCCCTTCTACGGCCGCTTCGACCACTTCCGGTCGGCGGTGGAGAGCGTCCTCGCGCAGTCCGACCCCGACTGGACGCTAACGATCGTCGACGACGTCTACCCGGACCTCGCGCCGGGTGAATGGGCCGTCGCCCTCGGCGATCCGCGCATCACCTACCTGCGCAACGAGGTGAACCTCCGACCGTCGAAGAACTACCGCAAGTGCGTGTCCCTGATGACCGGTGAGTTCTCCGTCATCATGGGCTGCGACGACGTGATGCAGCCGAACTACGTCCGCCGTGTGCGCGAGCTCATCGCGGCCTTCCCCGACGCGTCGATCATCCAGCCGGGGGTGGCCGTCATCGACGAGCACGGTGAGCCCTCCACGCCGCTGGCCGATCGGATCAAGGCGATGTACCGCTTCTCCGGCACCGGTGCCCGCGAATACCGTGGCGAGCCGCTCGCGACGAGCCTGCTGCGCGGGAACTGGACGTACTTCCCCTCGCTCGTCTGGCGGGTCGAGGCGCTCCGGAAGCACGAGTTCCGGCTCGACCTCGACGTCGTGCAGGACCTCGCCATGCTCCTCGAGATCACGAAGGACGGCGGCAGCCTCGTCCTCGACGACGAGGTCTGCTTCTCCTACCGTCGGCACTCGCAGAGCGTGTCCGCCGTCACCGGCCCCGACGGGTCGAAGTTCCGGCAGGAGCGGACCCTCTTCGGCGAGGCACGACGAGACCTCTCGGCCAGGGGCTGGAACCGCGCCGCCCGAGCTGCCGCCAACCACTGGACCTCCCGCGCCAACGCCCTCAGCGAACTGCCCGCCGCCCTCCGTGCCCGCAACGCGAGCGGACGCCGCGCGCTCCTCGAGCACGTGTTCGCGCGCGTCTGACGCGGCCCCACCTCCCGGACGCCGCACCCTCCGATTGCTAGGATTCCGCACATGACGATCTCCCTCGACGGCACCCTCATCGTCATGCCCGCGCTCAACGAGGAGGCCTCGGTCGCCGCCGTGGTCCGCGAGGTCCACGCGAAACTGCCCGGCGTCGCCGTGCTGGTCGTCAACGACGGCTCGACCGACGCGACGACGGCGGAAGCCAGGGCCGCCGGTGCGATCGTCGCCGAGCTGCCCTTCAACCTCGGTGTCGGTGGGGCCATGCGCGCCGGTTTCAAGTACGCCCTGGCCCACGGGTACCGGAACGTCGTCCAGGTCGACTCCGACGGCCAGCACGACCCCTCCGGCGTGGTCCGGCTGGTGGAGGAGCTCCAGAGCGCCGACCTCGTGCTCGGTGCCCGCTTCGCCGGGGAGGGCGACTACGCCGTGCGCGGCCCGCGCCGATGGGCGATGGTCGTGCTGTCCGGCGTCCTCAGCGGTGTGGCCAGGACGAAACTCACCGACACGACGAGCGGATTCCGGGCGACCGGCCCACGAGCCGTCCGGCTCTTCGCCGAGCACTACCCGGCCGAATACCTCGGCGACACGATCGAGTCCCTCGTCATCGCCGCGCGCTCGGGCTGCGTCATCCGACAGGTGCCCGTCGCGATGCGCCCACGCGCCGGCGGAACCCCGTCGCACAACCCCTTCAAGGCCGCGCGCTATCTCGCCCGCGCCGGACTCGCGCTCGTCTTCGCGCTGATCCGACCACCCGTCGCGCTGCACGACGGGGTGGTGACCGCGTGATCCCCCTCGGCACCTACCTCCTCGGCATCGTCGCCGCGCTCTTCACCCTCGGTCTCGTCATCGAGATGCTGCGGCGACGCCAGCTCCGCGAGCGGCACGCCATCTGGTGGCTGATCGCCGGCCTCCTCGCCCTCATCATCGGGGTGTTCCCGCAGGTCCTCGTCTGGGCGGCCGGGGTCATCGGCGTGGAGATCCCGACGAACCTCGTCTTCTTCGTGAGCATCCTCATCCTCTTCCTCGTGAGCATCCAGCACAGCTCGGAGCTCACCACCCTCGAGAACCGCAGCAGGACGCTCGCCGAGGAGAGTGCCCTGCAGGACCTCAGGATCCGGGTGCTCGAACAACGGCTCGCCGAGCTCCGCGGCGGCGACGCACCGACCGACGGCCGGGGCTGATCCGGGCCGAGGCCGGTCAGGCGCTCACGAGCGCGGCGGACGCTCCGACGACTCCGGCTGCGCGACGGTCGGACGGCGACCGAGCAGCGCGGCACCCTGGACCAACAGGCCGGCCGAGGGACCGACGGTGAGTGCCAGGATCGTGCGCTCGTGCAAGCCGATCGGGAGGAGGAGCACCCCGACGGTCACGACCGCCGCGACGATCCACCCACCGGCGAAGGCACCGTGCTGGGCACGCGACAGGGTGGCCGCTCCGGTGACGCAGAGGACGCCCACGAGCCCGGCCGTGGCGACGAGGAGCGCGATCGTACCGCCCGCGAGGACGTCCGGTCGGCCGAACAGGACGGACAGCGCCCAGGGCCCGAGCCACCAGGCGAGCAGGGCGAGGAGACCGGCCGCCACCACCACCAGGGCGGACAGGCGGGCGACCCAGCCGAGGACGGCGGCCGCATGCGATCGGAAGACCACGACGAGGTAGCTCTGCAACGCCAGCACCACGATCACGACGGGTGCCCTGGTCAGCGTGATGGCGTAGGTGAGGGAGCCGAACGCGTCGGCGGACACCGTGTCCCCCGTCGCCTGGATCATCAGGGGCAGGCCGCTGACCATGACCCCGGTCGCAGCGGCGGCCACCACCGTGCGGAGGACGTTCCAGCCGAGCTCCCGCGGCCCCACGTCGATCCCGAAGCGGCCGACCACTCCGCGCCGGACGGCGATCCAGACCACGACCGGAGTGATGACGAACGGTGCAGCCACGCCCCAGGCCAGCACCGCGGTGTCCGAGGTCACGAGCAGCATGAGGCCGACGATCCCGAACCGCAGCAGGCCGTCGACGATGGTCATGGCGGCCGCAGCGGCCCAGAACGACAGTCCGTACAGGACGCCGGAGACGGCCGCGACGACGAGGTAGGCCGAGACGCCGACGATGAGCGGCAGGACGAGCGACCAGCCGTTCGTCGGGAAGACCGCCCCCACCCAGATCCAGGCCGACGCTGCCAGCACCACGGCGACGAGCGCGGCGGCGATCACGGTGAAGTCGCGGACGACGGGGGCACGACGGCCTGTCACGTCGGCGGCGGGGTCGAGCGGGTGCGCGGCGCGAGCGATCTCCTGCTGCACGCCGGACAGCGCGCTCACCAGCAGGTAGAGCGCCGACCAGAAGACGGCGAAGGAGGCGTAGGCCGCCGTGCCGAGGGCGACACCGGTCAGGACCTGGAGCACGTACCCCGCACCGCCGCCGATCGCGGTCGCCAGCAGGATCAGGACGGCGCCGTTCGGTCGTCGGCGCGCGATCTCCTCGGGCAAGCCGTTATCCCCGGACGTCGGAGCCACGCTCGGCGGCGATCCACTCCTGGAGGGCGGCGACCCCGCGCGTGACGTCCCACGCGGGAGCCCAGTCGAGGCCTGCGAGCGAATCCTCGATGCTGCACTCGGCGTGTCGGACGTCGCCGTCGCGGTACATGCCGTTGACCACCGGTGCCGGTGCGCCGTGGTACGCCGCGATCGCCTGCGCGAGTTCGAGGATGGTGGTGCCGACGCCGGAGCCGATGTCGAAGCGGGACACGTCGGCGGAGGGTCCGGCCGTGATGACGGCGCGGAACGACTCGGCGATGTCGTCGATGAACACGAAGTCGCGGACGATCCGGCCGTCCTCGTACACCTGGATCGTTCCACCGTCCATCGCCAGCTGCGAGAACAGCGACACGATGCCCGTGTAGGAGTTGATGAGCGACTGCCCCGGACCGTAGACGTTCTGCAGCCGGAGGATGGTGAGCTTCGCGTCGTGCGCGGCGGTCCACGCGGCGAGGATGTGCTCCTGTGCGAGCTTGGTCGCGCCGTAGACGCTCGTCGGGGCCGGCATGGTGACCGCGGCCCGGCTGGGCAGCGGGGTCGCCTCCGGGAAGTCCCACTCGCCACGCTCGAACTGGGCGTGCGTCCGCTGGCCGGGCTCGAAGACGGTGCCGTCCGTCCGCTGCCACTGGCCTTCGCCGTACACGGCGCGGCTGGAGGACAGGACGAAGTGCGCGGGCACCTGCCCGGCACGCCCGAGGGCGTCGAGCATCTCCGTGGTGCCGACGACGTTCGCGTGGGCGTGGCTCGTGGCCGCGTGGAGCGACTGCGCCGTGCCGGTCTCGGCGGCGAGGTGCACGATCACGTCGGGGGCGACGTCCGCGAGCAGCGCGTCCCAGGCGGCGGCGTCGGTGACGTCGCCGACGACGAGCTCCGCGGCCTCGTGGAGGTCGGCCGGGCGCTCGGCGCTCGGGTGGACCTGCGGGTGGAGCTTGTCGATGACGACCCAGCGGTCGGCGGCCGCAGCCAGCTTGTGCGAGAGCGCGCAGCCGATGAAGCCGGCGCCTCCCGTCACCAGGACGGTTCCGAGGGTTGAAGCAGTCACGACGTGGTGTCCTTAGCTGTAGGCGATTCGACATTCGATGGTACTGGACGCCCCGGGGCGGGCTCGACGGCCGCGGACCCGCCTCGTGGGGCGAGCCAGCCGATCCCCCGACCGGGACCCCAGTCCTTCAGGGCCATGGCCCGCTTCTCGATCCCGTGCCAGCTCAACCAGGCGCACCCCGCGGTGACGAGGATGGTGAGGCCGACCCACGGCCAGTACCCGAGCGTGTTCCACCCGAGGAACGCCGTGAACTGCTGCACGAGGAAGCCGTAGACGTACATCCCGTAGGAGTAGTCGTTCTTGGCGCCGATCCACTGCACCCGCTTCGGGAGTCGGGCGGCGAGCCAGAGCACGAAGTAGGCGAACGCGGGGTACCCGATCTGCACCCAACCGACGGTCAGCAGGGTCACGACGACCACGACGCCCGCGGCGACGCCGAGCAGGTCGTTGAGGGGGATCCGCTTGGAGTAGACGGCGAACGACGCCCCGATGAGGAACACGAGCGTCAGCTTGATCTTGTTCGGATCGGCGAGCGCCGGGGCGACCATCCCGACGATCTGCGGTGCCAGGCTGTTGACGATCGACAGGACCCAGAACGCACCGGCGAGCGCGGGCACGACCCACCGCCGGTGTCGGAGCACACCGAGGACGAGGAGTGCGGCGACGAGCAGGTAGCAGCCCCATTCGAGCGCGAGCGTCCACAGCGAGCCGTTGAAGACGCTGTACCCGACCGTCCGGCCGTACGGGGTCGTCGTCTGGAAGACGTCGTACACCCCCCACTGGCGGATGCTGAGGTCGGCGTTCTGGAAGATGTACATGATCGGACCAGAGCCGATGTAGTCGCGGAGGCCGTTGCCGGACATCCGCCACGCGATGGGTCCGACGATCAATGCGCCGACGCAGAGGACCGCCCAGAACGCGGGGAAGATCCGCAGGCCCCGGCGCCAGAGGAACTGCAGGATGTCCGCCGAGGCACCGCTCTTCGCGATGAGGTAACCGCTGATCGCGAAGAAGCCGATGACGGCGAATCCGCCGATGGTCTCCTGCCCGTTCGTCCATCCCTTCGACGGGTCCTCTCCCCATCCGCCGGTGGGGAACGCGTGGGAGAAGATGACCATCGACGCGAGGATCAGGCGGAGGACGCCCAGGGCGTTCCGATGCCCGTTCAGCCCTTCCGAGAGGGAGACGCGGTCGCCGCGCAGGAAGCCACGGCGGTCGCTGCGGCGCCCCGGCTGATCGAACGGGACATTCGTCGTCGAAGTCATGCCATCCATTCGGTCGGAGCCGCCCAGGCGGGCGCGGGCGCACGATCCGCGGCCTGCAGGCCAGAATACCCCGGCAGCCCTCCTGCTGCGGCGAACGACGGCCCGTCGTCAGCGGGTCCGGGCGGCGCCCCCGGTAGGATTGCGAGCGGTCTCGACTCGGCCCGATGAGTCGCAGCATGCTCACACGCCACCGATAGGAACGACCGCAATGGCCCCGACCTTCCAGGCCCCGACCGATCTCGAGTCGACCGAGACCTCGTGGCAACGTCGGCGCTGGCTGACCTTCCTCGTCGCCTTCGTCGCCCTCCTGCTGCCGATGGCGCTGTGGGCTCTCGCCTCCCCCATCGGCTCGGTCCCGGACGAGCCCTCGCACGCCATCCGCGCCGCCGCGGTCGCCAGGGGCGAGGTCGTCGCCGTCCCGTGGTCGAAGAACCCGACCCTCACCGCTGCGACGGTGCCCGAGAACATCGCCAACGCCCACGACCTCCTGTGCTTCGCGTTCGACGCCGAGGTGACCGCGGACTGCCAGACCCCGCTCCGGGACACCGATCAGACCCTCGTGCAGACCGGGTCGTCCGCCGGCCTCAACAGTCCCGCCTTCTACGCCCTCGTGGGATGGCCGTCGCTGTTGCTCGACGGCGACGCCGCGTTCTACGGCATGCGGATGGTGAGCGCCCTGCTCTGTGCCGCCTCGCTCGCCGTCATGTTCATGCAGCTGACCCTGCTCCCCCGCTTCCGGTGGGCTGTCGTCGGGGCTGTCGTCGGCATCACGCCGATGGTCGTGTACCTCGCCGGATCGATCAATCCGAACGGTCTCGAGGTGGCGTCGGCCGGTGCCCTCTTCGCCACCCTGCTCGCCACCTTCCGGGGATCGCTGCGTGGGCGTCGACTGGTGGAGCAGGCGGGACTCGCCCTGGTCGCCGCGTCGGCACTCCTGACGACGCGGAGCATCTCCCTGCTCTGGCTGTTGGTGATCGCGGTCGTCGCCCTGCTCCTCGGCCGGCGCGAACAGGTGCTCCCGGTCCTCCGGTCTCCGACCGCCTGGGTGCTCATCGTGGCCATCGCCCTCGTCGGCGGCGTGACGGTCCTCTGGTACCTCACCCCGCCGACGCTCGCTGCTCCGTCACCGGCCAGCGCCGTGAGCCCCGTCAGTCTCGCGTTCGTGTTCTTCTTCACCGAACTGCAGACGTTCGACTTCATGTTCGGGATGATCGGCTTCTTCGGATGGGTCGACACGAGCTCACCGTCGCTCACCCTGGCCGCTTGGACGACCGGGATCGTCCTCATCCTCGCGGTCGCCTTGCTCTGGGGACGACGCAGCACGAAGTGGGCCCTGTGGGTCCTCCTCGCCGTGACCGTGCTCATCCCCGGACTGACCCAGCTGGGCGTCTACGCCCAGTACGGGTTCATCTGGCAGGGCCGGTACACCCTCGCGATGCTGCTCTGCCTGCTGATCGTGGCCGGCCTCGCCCTCGACGACGCCGGTCTCGGGGCGGACGGACGCGTCCGTCACTTCGTGACCGGCGGATACGCCTTCCTCTTCATCGGGCACCTGTTGGCCTTCGTGATGGTGCTCCGGCGCTACATCGTCGGCGCGAACGGCAGCCTCTCGGAGATGTTCTTCAACGACGGGTGGGAGCCACCGTTCGGGTGGAAGTCGCTCGCCCTCATCTACGCGATCGGTTCCGCACTCACCGTGCTGGTCCTGCGGCGGCTGTTCATCCGCTCCGCCGGGGCGGGCATCTCCCGCGACGACCTCCTCGTCACGCCCGCCGAACGGCAGGAGACGGCGGAGATCGAACGGCTCGAGGGTGCTGATCGCGCGCGACGCGGCATCGCCCGGCCGTCACGCGTCGACCCACCCCGCTGACCGTCCACGCTCGGCGGGTCGGCTCACTGCGGGATCGTGAGGACCAGGCAGTAGCAGAGGACGGCGACCACCAGGAAGGGGATCCGCATCGCGCGACGCTCCGTGAACAGCAGCCCGGCGCAGGCGAGTGCGAACGGCAGGAGCGACAGGCCGTAGCGGGGGACGAGCGCGATGTACTGGCCGGTCAGCACCGCTGACACCACGGCGAGGACCGGCGCGGAGACCGTCGCGACGAGGATGGTCGACACCGCGAGGTTGCTCTCCGTGGACAGCCCCCGCGACGAGCCCCAGAGGCCGATCAGACCGCCGGCGACCAGCAGCGTCAGCACCCCGACCGGGATGATCGCCCCACCCCCGGTGGAGGCCGGGTCGAGGGCGCCCTCGGCGAGGGCGGGGATGAAACGGAACAGTTCGTCGGCCAGCGCCGAGGGCGTGAAGCTCGCCGACGCGACGAGGGCCCCGGCGTCCCCGACGGCGATCGAGGATCGGACGACCATCCAGACGAACTGCGCGACGACCGCCGCGAGGACTCCGCCGACGGTGATGAGCACCAGTCGGTCCCTGAAGAAGCTGCTCACCGGTCGCGGGCGGCCGCGCACGGCGCTGAGGCGCTGCAGCATGAAGAACACGGCGACCGCGGCGAACGGCAACAGGAGCTGCAACTTCAGCAGCGCGGCGAGGACGGCGGCCCCGGCGAGCCACCAGACCGCGTTCCGGTGCTCCGCGGTGCGGAGCGCCAGCAGCAGGGCGACGGCACCCGCCGCCATCGCCGGTGCATCGGTGCTGATGAAGGTGTTGGACCAGAACGCCGCGGACGAGCCCACCATGAGGAGCGACAGCGAGGCGCTCAACATCATCGGGATCAGCAGGCGGCGGAGCGCGTAGAACAGCGCCACGGCCGCGAGGGCCAACCAGAACATCCCGGTGAGTCGTGCCGCGCTCACGAGGTCCACGCCCGCCATCACGAACGGCTGCGCGAGCACCCGGGTGATCGCGAAGTACGCCGGGGTGTAGATGTCAGCGCTCGTGATGCCGCGATTGGGGAACCCGTTCGGGTCGGCGATGCTCTGCGGATTGCAGTGCGTCTCGGGCCAACCGCCGACGTTCCGGACGTTGTGACAGGCGAGGTAGGCGCGGGCGAACTCGCTGACCCCCTCCCCGGTCCGCACGACCCCCTGCGACGACACCTTCGCGACGTAGTCGATGTACATGTACTCGTCGATCGGCGAGACCGCGATGTGCTTCGGGACGTGGACGCCGACGAGCACGGCGCTGGCGACCATGAGGAGGACGGCCACGGCGCGCTCCCAGAAGCGGGTGTCGCGGCGACGGAACAGCTGCGCGATGCCGCCCGATCTCCCCTTCGTGTCGGTCTGCACGGTCAGCCTCCCCCTCGATGTGCCAGGTCTTGGATCCCGCACCGGGCCCCTGGCAGGCGGATCCGGCGCGTCAGCAGCACGACGGCCTCGCCACCGCGATCATCTCGCGGCGGCGAGGCCGCTCACTCGCTCTCAGTAGGATACGGTCTTGCAGCCGAGTGAGGTGTTCGCCCCGACGTTGGACCATGCCGTGCCGATGGCGATCGCGCACACCTGGTAGGTGCCCTTCTGATCGAGCGTGATCTGTTCGGCGAAGCCGTGGTTGGCGCCGGCCCAGGGGTAGGCACGGGCGACGTCGTTCCGCGTCTCGTCGGCGACGAAGGGGAAGCCCTTGACCGTCGCGTCAGGCCGCGTCACGTAGAAGTGGACCTGGATCGGCGTGCCCGCGAGGTCGCGGTCCACCGCCCAGCCCGACACGGAGAGCGTCGCCTTGCCGTCGGTCGTCGGCGTCACCGTGGCCGAGTCGAACGCCCCGGTCGGCGGCGTCGTCCCGAAGGTCACCGTCTTGCAGGGGAACGGCGTGTTCAGTCCGACGCTCAAGGGCGAGACGGCGATCCCGTAGACGCAGACCGTGTAGGTACCCGTCGCCTTCACCGGGAACGACTCCTGGAACCCGTGCGCACCCGAGATGCCGAAGGCGCGGTTCACGTCGTCGCGAGCCTTGTCCGCCTTGCGCGAGTACCCCGTGGTCACCCCGCTCGGATCCGTGATGTAGACGTGCGCCCCGATGGATGCGGAGGGCGAGCCGGCGTCGTAGGTCCATCCGCTCACGGAGATGGCCGGAGCCGTCGGCGTCTGGTCGGCGACGATCGCGTCGACCTGACCGTTCGGGAACGCCTTCACGTAGTTCGCCGACTGGCACTCGAGCAGGCGGTTCGCGCCGATGTTCTTCCAGTACGTCGGAATGGCGTAGGAGCACACCTGGTAGACGCCGGGCGTCGTCACGGGGATCGACAACTCGAAGCCGTGGTTGGCGCCGGCACCCGGGAAGGTGGCTCCGATGTCCGCACGGGGCTTGTTCGCCACGAGAGACGTGCCGACGACCTTGCCGCCCGGCTGCGTCACGTACACGTGGACCTGCGAGGAGACCGACGAGGCGTCGGGATCGAGTGCCCAACCGCGGACCTTGATCGCGGTGGAGCTGCCGGACCCGGTCGTGACGAACTCGTCGACCTTGCCGAGCGGCGGGTTCTGCGAGACCACCGTCGTCTGGCACTGCAGGAGACGGTTGTTGCCCGACAGCCCGATGCCGTAGACACAGGCCTGATAGGTGCCGCCCTGGGTGACCTCGATGTTGGTCGAGAAGCCGTGGGCGTTGCCGGCACCCGGGTAGGCGCCCCCGACGTCCGGCCGCGACTGACTCGCGACCAACGGGGTGCCCTTGACGCTGCCGTCAGGGTAGGTCACGTACACATGCGCCTCGATCGAGCTGGACGACCGGTTCGAGTCGAGCGTCCATCCGCGGACCGACAGCGTGGCGGTCTTCGCTCCGACCGACGCCGTGAACTGGTCGACGGAACCGATGGGGTTCGGGACGTCGGTCGGCGATCCGAACCAGTCCGAGTACATCCGCCAGAAGTTGCGGTTGCCGTACGCGCCGCACCCGTCGCCGGTCCCGTACAGGTTCGCGAGCGCGGAGGCGTTGGGCTGGTAGGGCGTGTAGTTGTACAGCCCTGCGGTCGCCGCGTTCTGGATGTAGACCTGGCTGCTCCCACAGGCGGCGTTGGGGTTGAACCGCACCGTGTTCACCCGACCGGGAACGTGGTTCCACCGGGTCGGGTTGGCCTGGTAGTTCTTGAACTGGAGGGCGGCGGCGTAGACCTGGTTGAAGAAGCCGTAGTAGGTCGAGTCGCAGTCGGCGGTGTCGGGGCAGCCGTACCCGGTCGCGCTCCGGTACTGGCGCGCACTGGGCCAGTCGTCGGTGATGATCCCCTGCTCCTTCTCGAGGAGGACGATCATGGCCTTCTGGCTGAACCCGCACGCCTGACCGACCTTGGCGATGATCTGCGCGGCCGACTCGTTCGCGGCACCGGTGTACGCGGCGCACCGTCCGCTGACGGCGGCCCGCGTCGGCGTGGCCTGACGGTAGTCCTTCAGGCAGGTGTACCCGGAACGGCAGGTCGGGACGGCGCTGTTCAGGAACGTCTGCACCTCCCCCGCGGACATCGACGCGCCGTCGTAGAACAGCCCGTCCGAGATGATGTTGCCGGGGTTGAAGTTCCGGGCGTCGGCCGCGCTCGCCGGTCCGGCGGTGGGGATCACGGTGAACAACCCCGCCAGCAGGGCGATGACCGCGATCATGACGGCTGGGAATCGACGTCTCATGGGATCTCCAATGGGGAGCTGGCGGAGACGAGCTCCGAGATGGTGGCGGAGGTGTAGCTGACCGAGGCGCTCCACGGACCGGAGGTGAACTGGTCGATGGGCACCTGCACGGTGCCGCAGCTGGTGGTCGCCCGATCGGCGAGTCCTTCGGCCTCAGCGGTGACGACCGCGTCGCCCGCCGAGAAGGTGAACGTGCAGGTCCCGCCGTTCTCGATGACGCCGGCGACGTAGGCCGACGCGGACACCGCTGCCCCGTCGGCGTCGACGGTGGCGAACACGAGCACGGCCTCCGGCGGGATCGGAGTCGGGTCCTCGCCCTTCGCGGTCGACTCGTTCCCTGGGGCCAGGGTGGAGGTCGTCGGCGACGGTGACGGCGCGTCCGGTCCGGTGCACCCGACGAGCGCGGATGAGACGATCAGGAGTATCCCGACGTATTGCCAGGTCGGCCTCGTACGGTCGCTCATTGACCTGTGTCCTCTCAGCGGGTGGTTGTACCCCGAATCAGGGTAGCGGGCCCAGCGGCCGGTCTCGGACAATCGTTACCAGATCGGCGCGTCCGTCATCGCGTTGCGTCGCGCTCCTCGAGGATGCCGTTCCAGGTCGCCCGGACGCCGTCGTCGAGCGATTCGAAGCCCGGACGGCCGAATTCGGCCGCATACCGGCCGATGTCGAGGACGACACGATCGACGAAGGTCACGGGCACGGGACGCACCTGCTCCTCGAAATCCACCCCGGTGACCCGGCGGAGCGATGCCAGCACCTCGCTGACCGTCAGCCCGCGTCCACTCCCGAGGTTGTAGACCTCGTGCTCGTGCCGGCGACCGACCATGCGGGTGATCATGCGCACGACATCGTTCACGAAGATGTAGTCGCGGACCATCGAGCCGTCCCCGAACCGGACGACGGGCTCCCCGACGGCGATCTGCCGGAGCGCGATCGGAATGAGGCCCTGCTTCTTGTTGTGGTGCTGCCGCGTGCCGTACGGGTTCGAGATGCGGAGCGCCGTCGAGCGGAGGCCGCGGACCGCCTGGAAGTAGCGCAGGTAGTTCTCGATCGTCAGTTTGCCGATCGCGTAGGGCGACACCGGCAGCGTCGGGTCGGTCTCGACGTACTCGGCACGGTCCTGGGCCCCGTAGATCGCTCCGCCCGTCGAGGCGAAGTAGAAGTGACCGACGCCGGCCGCGGCACAGCTCTCGAGCATCTCGACCGTCTGGGCGACGTTCGTCCGGATGTCGAGCGTCGGGTCGTTCTGCGCCGTCGCCGGGGTCGTCGTCGAGAGGAAGTGGAACACGAGGTCCATGCCGGCGACCGCGGCGTCGAGGTCGGACCGGCTGAGGAACTCACCGCGGACGATCTCCACCCCGTCGGTGTCGAAACTGGGCTCACGCGAGCTGAACCGGTCGAACGCACGGACCCGGTGTCCGTCGGCCTTGAGTGCGTCGACCAGGTGCGAACCGATGAACCCGTTCGCACCGATGACGAGGGCGTCAGCCACGCATCGCCCGTTCGAACGCCTCGACGAACTGTCGTCCGCTGTCGTCCCAGCTCGTGTGCTCCAGGGAGTCCGCCATCGCGATCGAGCGTTCGACCGCGTCCTGCCGTGACACCACCTCGACGAGGCGTTTGGCGATCGCACCGGGTGCGGGCTGCACGTACTCGATGAAGGGGTTGTCCGAGACGAGCCGGTTGTTCGGCGCGTCGTTCACCACCGGCGCCACGCCACTCGCGATGAGTTCGAGCGGGAGCAGCGACATGTTGGAGAGGGAGAGGACGAGCCCGGCGGCGCAGCGGTTGTAGATCGGGTTCAGCTCGGAGATCGACAGCCCGGAGAGGTTCTTGTACTCGAACGGGATGTCCCAGTCCGAGACGTCCCAGCCGGCCATGTTGATCGTGTAGTCCGGTCGCTGCCTGGCGAACTCGCCGAGGGCAATCACTCCCAGCTCGAACGCACGCCGCGGGGTGACCGGGCGGGCGTAGAAGAAGATCTCCTTGCGCCGCGCGCGGTTCGTCAGGCTGTAGTGCGTCCGGTCCACCGAGAAGTCGAAGTGGTCGGTGGGCATGCCGTACTCGTCGTGCAGCTTCTTCGAGAGCCAGCCGCCCGCGGTGATGCCGTGGAAGCCGAAGTGGTAGGTGTTCTCGGCCAGGATGGCCTCCGAACCGGACGGGTAGAAGGCCGGTTCGAAGTCCTGGACGAAGTAGAAGCGACGCGCCCGCGACCGGTCGCGGAACACCGGGTAGGCGGTCTCCCAACCCGTCGCGAAGATGGCGTCGACGTCGTCGGCCACCCCGCGCTCGTCGAGGTTGTGCACCCGAGCCCGCACGTCGGGGTACGCCGGCGACTCGCGGAGCAGCTGCTTGAGGTCGGATTCCTTGACGATCACGCCGAGGCTGTTGTAGATGTACACGCTGCACGTGTGCCCGGCGCGCTCGGCGTAGTCGATGAAGCGGAACAGGTTCTGGTGTCCGCCGCTCGTGGCGCTCGGCGGCGACATCACCCAGGCGATGTGCGACTTCCGGTCGCGGACGACGACCGGGTCCGACAGCTGCGGGCCGGGCTCGGTCCAGTCGACGGCGAGGGCGTCCTCGAGTTTGACCGGGAGGATGAGCTTCTTCCCCGCGAACCTCGACTTGATGTTCAGTTCGACGCGCTTCCAGAAGAAGCGGGGACCTTCGTGCTTCAGGACGGACAGGGCGTTCCTGCAGGTGGTGATGACTGATCTCATATCGGCGGACCGACCTCTATTCCGGGAATGGCCAGTATTGCGGCTGGTGGAGTCGGTGGCGCCAACGCCGTCCGAGGGTCTCGAGCTCGTAGGCACGGACACGCGCATCGCGGGTCTTCGACTCGAAGTGGTACAGCTCCGCGCGCGGCGTCCAGTAGGCCTGGTAACCGAGCTCCGCCACCTTGAGGCAGAAGTCGACGTCGTTGAACGCACCGGGCAGCAGCGTGGTCATACCGCCGACCTCGAGGTACACCGATCGCGGGAACAGCGAGCAGGCGGCGGTCACGCCGCCGACCTCGCGCTCGACCTGGAACGCGTGCTGCGATCCGGCCGCACCGCGCGGGACCTGCAGGCCGATGTGCGTCGGGCTGCCCATCCAGTAGTGGTGTCCACCGTGCTGGATGGTGTCGTCCTCGTAGTAGAGCATGCAGCCGGCCATGCCTGCGCCGGGGAGCTGCGCGAGGCGCAGCAGCGACTCGATCCAGTCGGGCGTGATGACCTCGACGTCGTCGTTCAGCATGAGGACGTACTCGCCGACGGCGCTCAGCACGCCGCGGTTCGCCTTGGCCGCGAAGTTGAACGGCAGGTCGAAGTCGACGACGACGAGGCGGTCGCCGAGCAGTGCGCGGGCCTCGTCGATGACGGCCGGCTCGGGGTCGGTGTCGACGACGAGGACGACCTCGAGGTTCTGGTACGTCGTCCGTTCCACGAGGCCGCGGAGGGCGTGCAGGAGGTAGCTGTGCGGTTCGCCGCCGGCCCGCAGCGGCGCACTGAAGCGCGCCTGGGTGGGGATGACGACGGACACGAGCGGCTCGCCGTGGAGCGGACGCACGGTGGTGTGGACGCCGTCCGCGGCGACCGCACGCACCTCTCCACCGCCGGTGGCGGCGAGGTGTCGTTCGAGGACCGTCCGGACCTGCTCGAGCCGTGCCTCGGGGAAGGCACCGATGTCCCGGCGCGACGGTGCGTGGAACAGCACACGGGGCACGTGGAGCGTGACCGCACCGGCCTGGACGCACCGGAGTGCGGCGTCGTAGAGCTCGACGCCGTCCACGTCGTGGGCCAGCCCGCCGATCTCGGCGAGGGTGTCGCGGCGGAACAGCAGGAGGTCGCCGTAGTAGAACTGGCAGCGCAACCGCTCCGGCGCGGGCCCCTGCTTGGAGACGACCTCGATGCCGCCGTCGGGACGGACGGCGGACTCGTCGGAGTACACCACCGCTGCGTCGGGCGCGAGCGCGAGCCAGTCGACGAGGGTCTGGATCGTCTTGTCGTCCGGCACGCCGACATCCGGCAGGACGCACACGAACCGGCCGCCGGCAGCGGCGACCCCGGTCTCGATCAGTCGGCTGACCGGGGCGGACGCCTCGGCGTCAGCGCGGACGATCGACCGGTGGTCGGCGACCGTACCGACGGGAGCCACGAGCACGAGTTCCCAGTCGGCCTGACCGGTCAGCGAGGCCAGCAGGTCCTGGACGCGGGCGGCGTCGGGACGGATGACGAGGAAGGAGACGAGCGGAGCACCGGTCGTCCCGGAAGCGGAGGGGATGGCCATCGGGTCAGGCGCGTCCGCGCTTCAGGATGCGGAGCGGCGCCAGCACGGCACGGCCCGCCTTCCAGGTGCGGGTCGAGTGGACCGCGGCGAGCTGCTGGCGCAGCCCCTGCATCTCGCGCTCGAGGACGTCGAAGTCGTCCTTCGTCGGCGAGAAGTAGATCGATGCGCGGGCGAGTTCGGCCTCGAGCCCGATCACCCGGTCGACGAGTGCGAGCACTCGTTCCTCGCCTGCCAGTTCGGCCGCCGTCGGGCGTTTCGTCGTCATGGTCATTCCCTCGTTCGATTCCGTCGGGCGGGTTAACCCGACGAGTCTAACATCGGGCCGATCCCGGCCCAGTGGCGGTCGCTCAGCGTCGTCGGGCACGGTCGACGAGCCGACGGAGCGGGCTCGTCGCCCGCCACACGGTGCTGTCGGTCACCTCGGTGAAGCGGTCGCGAGCCCGCTGCAACTCGATCTCGAGCTGGGTCGCGTGCAACCGCACGGCACCGAGCTCGGCCTCCTGTCGCTCGACCGCCGCCAGGGCGTCCGACCGCTCCTGCACCAGGCCTGCCCGTGCCGAGACGACCGCGCCGAGGCGGGCGTAGTCGGCGCGCACCGCATCAGGGTCGGCCCGTCCGGCGGCGAAGAAGTCGACGAGCGGCTGCGGGAGGTCGCCCAGGCCGAGCACGCCGAGCCCGTGCCCGTGTTCGAACTGGAACGTCGAGTCCGGGTACCGCTCGCAGAGCTCGGCCCAGAGTCGATGGACACCGAAGCCGCGCTCGAACTCGAAGGTGTCGTGGAAGATGACGACGGCCGTGGCCGCGAGCTTCGGCCGGTAGGTCTCGAAGTCCTCCACGGCGTCCTCGTAGCGGTGCCGTCCGTCGATGTGCAGCAGTTCGATCGACCCGTCCTCGAACTGGTCGACGGCGTCGCTGAAGTAGGACCGGATGAGTCGTGAGAACCCGGTGTAGGAGGCCTCGTTGATCTCGGTGACCGACCGGTAGACGTCGTCGCCGTAGAACCCGGCGTGCTCGTCGCCCTCCCAGCTGTCGATCGCCGAGCAGCTCGTGTCGAGTCCCAGACGCTGCACGGCCTCGCAGACGGCGAAGTAGGAGAAGCCGTTGTGGGAGCCGAGCTCGACGAAGCTCGACGGCCGCAGCGCGTCCACGAGCCAGAAGGCGAAGGGGGCGTGTTCGTGCCAGGCCGACGGGACGACGTGCGTGGGCGACCAGTACGAGGCCTTGCCCAGCCAGGAGACCGGGGTCTCCGTCGTGATGTCACCGAGCCCGAGCGCCGAAGCACCTCTCATCATCGAACCGTTCCTCTCGTCGACCGCGGACCGTCGAAAGCCGAACGAGTCCTCGTATCCGCGATCAACCCTAGGCCACGGCGCGGAGCGGATGACGGGCGGCGCGGGCCGCGCGGGTCCCGGGCTCTCAGGATGGCTACGGTATATTGTCCGGGTTGCGCACCCGTGTCACCCGAACCCCAAATCGAGGCTCCATGCAGTATCTCAGGGATCTGGCATCCGCCAGGGAACTCCTGGCGAATCTCACTCTCCGAGACATCCGCGGCCAGTACAAGCGGACCATCCTCGGTCGCCTGTGGTCGCTCGTGAGCCCGCTGTCGTCGATGCTGGTGTACTCGTTCGTCTTCTACTTCCTGCTGCGCGCCGAGCCGGCGCCCGGCGACCCGAGCGGCCTGCACATCTTCGCCGTCTGGCTCCTCTGCGGCCTCCTCCCCTGGTCCTTCTTCTCCGGGGCACTGTCCGCGAGCATGAACTCGATCGTCGGCGGCGCGAGCCTCATCACCAAGGTCTACTTCCCGCGGGTCGTCCTCCCCATCTCCTCCGTGCTCACCATGGGGTACAACTGGCTGTTCGAGATGGGCGTCCTCGTGATCGTGCTGTGCGCGGTCGGTGGGTGGGGCGTCATCGTGTGGCTCCCGCTCGTCGCCGTGTTCATGGTGGTCCTCGCCGCCTTCGCGACCGGCGTCGGGCTCATCCTCGCGATCGCGAACGTCTACTTCCGCGACACCCAGCACCTCGTCTCGATCCTCCTGCAGATCTGGATGTACCTGACCCCGATCATCTACCCGCCGTCGCTCGTGGAGGTCCAGTCCGACAAGCTCGGCGGCCTCCTCGGCACGGACATCACGGTGATGAACATCTACGAGTCCAACCCGATGTTCCACTTCGTCTCGGTGTTCCGGAACCTCATGTACGACCAGCGTTGGCCGGACCCCGCGGATGTGCTCGCGTGCATCGCCTGGGCGCTCGTCGCACTCGTCGGCGGCTTCCTCATGTTCACCCGTAAAGAGAAAAGACTGGCCGAGATCCTATGACCGAAACCGCCGTCCACGTCGACTCCGTCAGCAAGAAGTTCCGTCTGTACCACGAGCGGAACCAGAGCCTGAAGTCCGCCATCATGCGCCGAAAGATCTCGGTGCACGAGGACTTCTGGGCCCTCCGCGACATCACCTTCGACGTCCCCGTCGGCTCCACCTTCGGGCTCATCGGCAGCAACGGTTCCGGCAAGTCGACCCTGCTGAAGTGCCTCGCGAAGATCCTCTACCCGGAACACGGGAACATCAGCGCGAACGGCAAGGTCGCCGCCCTGCTCGAGGTCGGCTCCGGCTTCCACCCCGAACTGTCCGGTCGGGAGAACGTCTTCCTCAACGGATCGATCCTCGGGATGAGCCGCAAGGAGATCCAGCGCAAGTTCGACGACATCGTGTCCTTCTCCGGCGTCGAGCAGTTCATCGACCAGCCGGTGAAGAACTACTCCTCCGGCATGTACGTCCGTCTCGGCTTCTCGGTCGCCATCAACGTGGACCCCGACATCCTCGTCGTCGACGAGGTGCTCGCCGTCGGTGACGCCGAGTTCCAGCAGAAATGCTTCCAGAAGTTCGAGGACTTCAAGGCCGCCGGCAAGACCGTGATCCTCGTCAGTCACTCGATGGGCACCGTCAAGCAGATGTGCGACCACGCCGCCTGGATCAACAAGGGGAACCTCGAGCTCGTCGGCCCGGCCGACCCGGTGATCGCCGCCTACGAGGCGACCTACCCGCACCAGGGCTGAGCAGGCTGCTCGGCCCTCGCCGAGCTACTGCGCGTTCGTCGGCTCCGGCTCGTCGCTCCCGGCGGTGACCCGCGCGCGCCGACCCCACCGGATCACCAGGGTCCCGACGACGATGAGCACCGAGAGCCCGACGCCGACGCGGGTCGCAGTGATGCCCTGGTCGAGCCCGGGCGTGCGATAGGCGAGTTCGATCCGGTGCTCGCCGGCCTCAACGCGGACCGCGGCGCCCGCCTGCTCCGCGTCGACCAGCGGACTGGCGACCCCGTCGACCGTGACCGACCAACCGGGGCGTCGGAGCGAGTCGGCGAACACGACCCATCCGGCGTCGTCGGCGTCGACGCCGACCACGGTCCGGTTGAGGTCCCATCCCTGGTCGCGCACCTCGACGTCGGCGTTGGACGCCGTCGTCGGGGCACTGTCCGCGGTGGTCGCCGACGAATCGACACCCGTCAGCTCGTCGGGATCCTCGAGCAGCACGGTCGTGGACGGCAGGAGCGGATCCTCCATGAGGGACACTCGGCGCGAGGGGTCGCGCTCGACGAGGCCGTTCGACGCCCAGCGCACCCGGTCGAGGGCGGTCCCCCGCTCGACGACGGTCGCGTCGCCGGTGTGCGCGACCGTGAGGCCGTCGTCCATCGGACGGTTGAGCGACACGGCGGCGGCCTCGGGTGCCACCGCATCGGCCGCGATCCGCCCCTGTCCGTGGTCGATGGAGATCTCCGCCCGCCAGGACGCGTCGGGGGCGATGCCACTCCCGTCGATCGCCACACTCCGCTGACCCTCGATGGTGCGGTACCACGTCGAGGTCGAGGCCAGGACCTCCTCGGTCTCCGGATCGACGAGGGTGACCTCGAGGGTGGTGCCGCCCTCGGCTCCGAGGACCGGCTCCGGCATCGGGAAGGACAGGCTGCGCACCGGTCCGGTCCGCACGGTCGAGACGGCGATCTCGCCGTCACCGATCGGGACGGCCTCCTCCGACGCCGGAGTGTCCTCGTACCGGCCTGGGACCGGGAGGTTCGGCTCCATCACGACGTACTTGACGGCCAGCCGGTCGAGAATCGGGGACTCGATCGACGAGATCAGACTCGGGTAGTTCAACGTCGAATAGGTCGCCGAGGCGAGCGACTCCGTGTCCAGGCGCAGGAGGAGGGACTTCCACTCGACGGTCTGGAACGTGTGTCCACCGAGCGAGCGGACCCGGTACATCGAGTTCGTCCCGGTGAGCATGGCGTGGTCCACCGACGCGTACCGCGACTCGCCGAGATGCTGCTGGAGGAACCTCGTCGTCGGGGTGTCGGGGTACACACTCGCGGTGTCCGACTTCGGCCACCAGGTGTCGGCGACCATGACGGCCGGCGCGGCCACGATCAGCGGCACGAAGCAGAGCGCGACGATGCGGATGCCCCCACGCCGGGTCGCGAGCACGACGATGACGAGCGCTGCGGCGACGGCGAGCAGCACCACGGTCCAGACGACCTGCGTCTCGAGCAGCGCGGTGAACCGTTCCGGCGCGGACACCACGGCGCGCTGGAGCGCGACGGCGAGGAGCGTCGCAGCGGCGATCCCCGAGCCGAGCGTCGCGAGCCCCCAGAGCCAACGACCGAGCGGTCGACGCGGCGTCGCCGGCGGCGACACCGGCGCCATGTCGCCCCGCTCCAACAGCCGCCCGAACCCGACGCCCGCGAGGACGGCGACGAAGAAGCCGAGCATGACGCGCAGCCGTCCGATCCGGTTGCTGTCGAAGATGGGGAGCTGTTGTGCGGTGCCGAGGAGCGGTCCGCCGAGGTACACCAGCAGCCCGGACAGGATCAGCGCGACCGCGAGGAACAGGCTCATGTCGCGACCACCGCCCCGCCGCTTGAGGAGGAGCGCCACGACCGCGAGGACCACCGCCGCCGCGCCGACGTATGACAAGCGCTCGACGGGCGAGCTGTTCCCCCAGGTGTCGCCCGAGCTCACCTCACCGACGAGGCTCGGAACGAAGGCCGAGAGCAGGTCGTCGATGCTCAGGTGGTTCTCCGGCCCCTGTCGCCGACCGCTGAAGTCGAGGACGGCGACGGCGTTCAGCGCGAACGGCAACAGCGTCCACGCGGAGAGCAGGAACCCGAGGACGACGCCGGCGGCGCTGACCAGGCCGGCGGTGATGACCTTCCAGAACCGGCGGTGGACGACGATCGCGCGCACCAGGACGTAAGCGGCACCCGCGTACAGGGCGTACCCGACGATGGCCGGGAACCCCCCGAGGAGCATGCCGGCGAGCACCAGCCCCAGCGGCACGATGTCGAGGAGGCGCCTGCGGACGGCCGCACGGTCGAGTGCCCAGAACAGGAGCGGGATGAACGCCGCGACCCTGGTCTGGGGCCAGTTCGTCCAGGAGATCATGAACCCCGAGGCGAGGAAGACGACACTGGCGATGGGCCATGCCTGATGGGGCACACCGAGTCGTCGCAGGAACAGCGAGCACCCGACGGTCACGACGATCATCTCGACCAGCTTCGTGAACCCGGGGGCGACGGCGACCGGCAGGAACCACCACCCGAAGGAGATCGGCGAGTACAGACCGGAGTTCGGGAGCCCGCCGAGCTCCGAGCCGCCGGCCTGATACGGCAGCCACTCGGCGAAGAAGCCGTGGCGGGCAGCCTCGACGATCGTCCACATCTGCGGGACGCCCGAGTCGATCGTGTCGCCGATCATCGCGTTGGTGCCCACCTCGGTCGATCCGCCGGCGGACGCCCACGGCGCGAACCGGAACAGGATGTCGGTGCCCATGAAGGTACCGACCCCGATGAGCGGCAGTCCGATCGACAGGACCACGAAGGCGATCAGGGACGCCCAGGCCACGATGCCGAGCACGCGGAGCGCCGTGACCGGGACGGTGGGACGCGAGGGGGCGTCCGGTGCCGTGTCCGGTTGAGCAGTCATGGGCGTCCTGGGTCTCGCATCTCGGGTGCACCGGGTCCGACCGCGCGCACCCTCGATTATGCCTGCTCACGTCCGCGACGCGAACTCGGCCGCGACGATCGGGGATAATGGACAGCTGCGAGACGGCCAGCGAGAGGACGACGTGCGACTGTTCATCCAGATCCCCTGCCTGAACGAGGAGACGACGCTCCCAGCGGTGCTCGAATCGATCCCGCGGTCGATCCCCGGCATCGACGAGATCGAGATCCTGGTGATCGACGACGGTTCGACCGATCGCACGGTCGAGGTCGCCCAGGCCCACGGCGTGACGCACATCGTCCGCCATGCGACGAACATGGGGCTCGCCAGGTCGTTCCGGGACGGCGTCGACTACGCCCTCCTCCACGGTGCCGACATCGTGGTGAACACGGACGGCGACAACCAGTACCCGCAGGACCGCATCGGCGACCTCGTCCAGCCGATCCTCGAGGGGCGGGCGGAGATCGTCGTCGCCGACCGCCAGACCGCGCTCATCGAGCACTTCTCGCCGTTCAAGAAGGCCATGCAGCGGTTCGGCAGCTTCGTCGTCAACAAGGCGGCGAAGACCACGCTCCCGGATGCGGCGAGCGGCTTCCGTGCCTACTCGAAGTACTCGCTCATCAGGCTCAACGTCGTGACGAAGTTCAGCTACTGCATGGAGACCATCATCCAGGCGGGCAACAAGCGTCTGGCCATCACGAGCATCCCCGTCCGGACGAACCCGAAGACGCGCGAGTCCCGCCTGTTCTCCTCGATCGGGGAACACATGTACCAGTCGGGTGTCGCGATCGTGCGCGCCTATCTCATGTACCGGCCGTACGTCGTGTTCGCGGGTCTGGGCCTCATCCTCCTCCTCGCGGGGATCACGCCGTTCGCGAGATACCTCGTCCTCATGCTCGTGGACGACCAGGGGAACCATCTGCAGAGCCTCCTGGTGGGCGCGACCCTGCTCATGGGCTCCCTGCTGTCGTTCGCGATCGGCGTGGTCGCCGACCTCACGAGGATCAACCGGACCCTCAACGAGGAGATGCTCGACTACCTGAAACTGCAACGGTATGGCGACTGACCCCATCGGAGCGGTCCGTCGCGTCTGG
This sequence comes from Plantibacter sp. Leaf314, assembly GCF_001423185.1. Taxonomy (NCBI): domain Bacteria; kingdom Bacillati; phylum Actinomycetota; class Actinomycetes; order Micrococcales; family Microbacteriaceae; genus Plantibacter; species Plantibacter sp. Leaf314. The sequence continues at coordinate 357,220 of NZ_LMOB01000002.1, forward strand.
GCCGCGTTCATCGGCTCGGCCTTCGTCGCCTGGCTGCGGAACCACCGGCGAGGGATCGGCGTCACCGTCCTCGTCGCCTTCGCCGTCTTCCTGGTCGTGTACGTCTGGACGAACCCGAGCGTCATCGCCGACGCCCTCTCGATCGGCTGGGGCAACCTCTCCCTCCTGTTCGGGCTGTACGTCCTCGTGCTCGTGACCCACTTCCTGATCCTGCTCGCCACGGTGCGGCTGTGCGGCAGACGGATCGCCCTGGGACCGGGGGCCAGCCTGACGGTCTACTCGACGGTCGCCAACTTCTTCGGCCCGCTGCAGACCGGGCCGGGGGTCCGCGCCGTCTATCTGAAGACCACCGTCGGTGTGCGGCTGCGCGACTACACCCTCGCGACCCTCTTCTACCTGTTCGTGTTCGGCGCGGTGAACGCCTCGCTCCTGTTCGCGACGACCCTGCCGTGGCTGTCGGTGCTCGGTCTCACGATCGGCGCGGGCGTCGTCGTCGTGGCGACCTGGAAGCTGGGGCTCGGCGACCGGGCGGGCACGGTGGTCGCGATCGCCGGCATCACCGTCGTCCAGGCGCTCGTGATGAGCGTGATCTACTTCGTCGAGGTGAACGCCGTCGCCGGCCCCTACGACTACCTCCACTCGCTCGTCTACGCGGCGAGCGCGAACCTGTCCCTGTTCGTCTCCCTGACGCCGGGTGCGATCGGCATCCGCGAGGGCTTCCTCTATTTCGCGCAGCACCTCCACGGCATCCCGTCCGACACGATCGTCGCCGCGGGCATCGCCGACCGCGCGATCTACGCGGTCTTCCTCGGGGTGCTGTTCCTCATCTCAGGAGCGTTCCACCTGCGGTCCGCCGTCCAGCAGCAGAGCGCGAAGCGCCTCGGCGACACGGACTGACGACCAGCGTCGGTCGTACACGTCCCGGCCGCGTCGACCGATCCGTTCGAGCTCCTCGGGATGGTCGGCCGCCCAGCTGACGGCCTCGGCGAGTGCCTCCGGGTCGCGCTGCGGCACGACCAGGGCGTCGACGCGGTCCGTGAACACGCCGGTCTCCGCGTTCTCGCCGACCACCGCCGGTCGAGCGCTCGACAGGTACTGCATCGTCTTCCCGGTGATGACGAACTGCGACTGGACGGTGCCGCCGAAGGGGCCCCCGAGCAGCAGGTCGACCTCGGAGAAGAGTTCGGGGAGCTGGGCGTAGTCGACCCAGGCCCGGTGCTCGACGGCCGCTCCCCGGGAACGGGCCTCGGCGACGAGCCGTGCGGTCGCAGCTCCCCCGCCGACGAAGAGGAACCGGACTCGCGCGTCAGGTCGGAGCGACACCGCTGCGGCGATGACGGTGTCGACCCCGTGCAGTGGCAGCATCGAGCCGTAGTACAGGACGGTGAACGCCGCGTCGACGGACCGGACCGGGCCGGGTCCGTCCGGCCGGGGCGCGAAGGTCCCCTCGTCGCTCCCCACGGGCACGACACTGAACCGTTCCGGCGGGATCCCCATCCGCTGGGCGGACGAGTCGGCGTGCGAGGCGGTGTCGCTGAGGACGCCGGCACATCGACGCATCAGGGAACGGAAGACGGCGCGCAGGAGCCGCGCACGCGCCGAGGTGGCCGGGAACTTGTGGTGCTCGTCGACGAACCACTCGACGGGGTTGATGAACTCGTCGTAGTAGACCGGCCGGCGACCCGCCAGCAGCAGCACGAGCGGGAGGATCTCGTAGCCGCGGAAGGTCACCAGGAAGGCGTCCGGGGTGCCGGACACCCGGAGACGGACGAGCTGAGCGGCGACGTCGAGATACCGCAGGACACCACGGCGGGTGTTCTTCACGACGATCATCTCGTCGACCGCACCCGAGTCCACGATGCCCTGCCGCAGCGTGATCGCCCGGATGTAGTCGGGATGCCGGTAGCAGGTGACGACCGCGAGCCTCCCGATGGCCGCCCGACTCACCGTTCGATCACGCCTGCGCGAGCAGCGTCTGCAGGTAGCGGCCGTAACCGCTCTTCACGAGTGGTGCCGCGAGCGCCGCGAGCCGCTCGTCGTCGATCCACCCGGCACGCCAGGCGATCTCCTCGATGCAACCGACCTTGAAGCCCTGTCGGTCCTCGATGACCCGCACGTACTCCGAGGCCTGCATCATCGATTCGAAGGTGCCGGTGTCGAGCCAGGCGGTGCCGCGGTCGAGGACCTGCACCTGCAGCTCGCCCTGTTCGAGGTAGCGCTCGTTGACCGTGGAGATCTCGAGCTCGCCGCGAGCGGAGGGTTCGATGGTCTTCGCGATCTCGACGATGGAGTTGTCGTAGAAGTAGAGACCGGGGACGGCGTAGTTGCTCTTCGGCTGCGCGGGCTTCTCCTCGATGGAGAGCGCCTTGAAGTCGTCGTCGAACTCGACGACGCCGTAGGCCTTCGGGTCGGCGACCTGGTAGGCGAAGATGAGCGCGCCGTCGATGTCGTTGTGGCTGCGGAGGGCCGAGCCCAGCCCGGTGCCGTGGAAGATGTTGTCGCCGAGGACGAGGGCGACGCTCTCATCGCCGATGAACTCCTCACCGATGATGAACGCCTGCGCCAGGCCGTCGGGCGAGGGCTGCACGGCGTACTCGAGTCGGATGCCGAGGTCGTCACCGTTGCCGAGGAGGGCACGGAACTGCTCGTTGTACTCGGGGGTGGTGATGATGAGGATCTCCTTGATCCCCGCCATCATCAGCGTCGACAGGGGGTAGTAGATCATCGGCTTGTCGTAGATCGGCATCAGCTGCTTGGAGATGCCCTTGGTGATCGGCCAGAGCCGCGTGCCGGATCCACCGGCGAGAATGATGCCGCGCATCGGTCACTTTCCTCTGAGGTCGTCGCCGAAACGAGGTCGGCTGGTCGGATCGCATCCGAGGGCCGAGGCCAAGGGACGCCGTCCGTTCCTGAATGGTCGCCGACGAACCGGTCGAACCGGTCCGATAGCCTGTCCACCGTAGCAAAGACAAAAGGAGAACACCGTGAGCGACAGCGCTTCGGCAGCAGAGGCCGAGACGAACGACGTGCGCGAGCTTCGCGCAGAGATCCTGAGACTGCGTGATGCACTCACTGGAGCGACGGCCGAGGCGGAGCACGCCAGGCAGCGTCTGGCGGCGTCCAAGCTGGAACTCGACGGGCTGCCCCTCGCGCACGAGAACCTGAGGCTCCGCGACGAACTCGCCCAGGCGAGGGTCGGCCAGCACTATTTCGAGTCGCTCTACCTGCGGATCTCGGCTGAGCGCGAGCGCGACCACGAACGCCTGGTGCGCGAGTTCACCGGTTCGCGGACGTGGCGCATCGGCGCCGCCGTGATGAGCCCCGTCGGGGTCGTCAAGCGTCTCCGCGGAGGCCGGTCGTGACCGCTGCCGATCCGACGCCCCCGTCCGGACCGCAGTTCTCCATCGTCGTTCCGTTGTACAACACGACGCCGTTCCTCCTGCAGGAGATGGTGGCGTCCGTGCAGTTGCAGAGCTACGAGGACTGGGAGCTCGTCCTGGTGGACGACGCCTCCCCAGACCCTCGGACCCTCGAGACGGCGCGAGCGTGCGCCGCATCCGACCCCCGGATCGTGCTCATCGAACTCCCCGAGAACCGCAACATCTCGGAGGCCTCGAACGCCGGCATCGATGCGAGCCGCGGCACCTTCGTCGCCCTGCTCGATCACGACGACACCCTCGACCCTCGGGCCCTCGCCATGGTGCAGGACGCGATCGAGGCGGGCGTCGACGTCGACTACGTGTACACCGACCAGGACGTCATGACCGACAAGGGTCACTACCGGATCCCGTTCGCGAAGCCGGAGTGGTCGCCGGAGCGGTTGCTCGGCCAGATGTTCACCTCGCACCTCTCGGTGTTCCGCACCTCCCTGCTCCGCGAGGTGGGCCCCTTCAACTCCGCGTACAACGGGTCACAGGACCACGACCTCGTCCTGCGGTTCACGGAACGGGCCCGCGGCATCGCCCACGTGCCCGAAGTCCTGTACCACTGGCGGGCGGTCCCGGGCTCGACGGCGCTCAACGGCTCCGAGAAGAGCTACGCGTGGGACGCCGGTCTCGCGGCGGTCGCGGCGGCGGTCGAGCGACGCGGTATCGACGCCGAGGTCGCCTTCGGTCCGAACTTCGGTACCTACGCCGTCCGTCACCGGCTCCACCCGGATCGGACCCTGTCGATCCTCGTCGCGGCGGACGCCCCCACGCCCCGCCTCGACGCACTCCTCGCGGAACTCGACGCGTCCGAGGTCTCCTCGCAGATCGTCGAGCTCATCGTCGCGCTGCCGGCCGGCCGCGACGCCTCGCCCGTGACCCGGGCTCCCGGCCGGTTCCCGGTCTCCTTCGTCCACACCACCGCCGAGGAGCGGACGCGCCTGCTGCACGAGGCGTCCGTCGAGGCTCGCGGCGACCTCCTCGTCCTCCTCGGCGAGTCCCTCACGGAGCTGCAGCCCGAGACGCTCACACGGCTCGCCGGGGCACTCGGCGAGCCCGACGTGGCCTTCGCCGGCGGACGCATCGTCTTCTCGGACGAGACGGTCAAGCATGCCGGGTACCGCACCTCGCAGACGCACCTGCGCGACGCGTTCCGCGGGTGGCCGGCGGGGACGGACAGCACCTACGGTGCACTCACCGTCAACCGTGAGGTGACCGCCGTCTCGACGGAGTTCGCCGTCATCGACCGGCTGGTGTTCGAAGCGGTCGGCGGGTTCAACGCCGAACTCGACGGATACTGCGCCGAACTCGACCTGGCCATGAAGGTCTGGTCGCAGGGCAGCCGGGTGCTCACGCTCTGCGAACCGATCGTGACCTCGCTCGACCGGAGCATCGCCGAGGACGAACTGCCGAAGCGTCAGCGCAAGGTGATCTCGCGCCGCTGGGGTTGGAAGGGCGTCGACCGCTTCACCGCGTGAGGCTGACCCCGTGGGGCCCGCACGCAGGCTCCACGGGGTGAGGCGTCAGGAGCGCAGGCTCTGGTAGAACGCCCGCGCGTCGTCCCAGCTCGGCAGCAGGCCGGCGGCAGCGGCCTCGTCGAGCCCGGGGGCGTCGGTGTCCTTGGGCGAGAGCAGCGGCGTGCCGGCCTCGGCGGGGATGACGAGTCCGATCCGTTCGTCGAGCGGGTTGATCCCGTGCTCGCGGTCGGGGCGGTACACGTCGGTCACGAGGTAGCTGACGGTCGCGTCGTCGGTCAGGGCGACGAAGCAGTGGCCGAGACCCTCGGAGATGAAGATCGCCTTGCGGTCGGTGTCGTCGAGGAGCACCGAGTCCCACTGGCCGAAGGTGGGCGAGCCGACGCGGATGTCGATGACGTAGTCGAGGACGGCACCACGCGTGGCCGTGACGTACTTCGCCTGGCCGATCGGGATGTCGGCGAAGTGGATGCCGCGGACCGAGCCACGCTTCGACACCGAGGTGTTGGACTGCGCCAGCTTGATGGAACGGCCGGAGGCCTCTTCGAGCTTGTCGAAGCGGTACCACTCGAGGAAGACGCCTCGGTCGTCGCCGAACTGCTTCGGCGTGATCTCATAGCTGTCGGGGACGTTCAGTTCGCGGATCTGCACCCGGGGAGTCTACCAAGAGGGTGCGGGCTGGCTGCATTCCCTCAGCTTCGCTCCGGGTCGGCTCATGCATAATCGAGTGTCCTCGCACAGAACGGCCCACCATGACCACGCTGCTCCAACGCCTCTGGCACGGTGTCGCCGCCTACGCGGTGAAGTTCGGCGTCGTCGGACTCATCGGGTTCGGCTTGGACGTGCTCGTCTTCAACCTGCTGCGCGTCGGCGTCTTCGGTCACGACCATCTCGCGCAGTCCCCGATCGGCGCCAAGGTCATCAGCGTCTCGGTCGCGATCATCTTCAACTGGATCGGCAACCGGTATTGGACCTTCCGCGAGCACCGGCGGAAGAACTTCGTGCTCGAGCTCGGGGAGTACATCGTCGTCTCCCTGGGCGGGATGGCCATCGCCGTCGGTTGCCTCTACCTGAGTCACTACGTCCTCGGCTTCACCTCACTCCTCGCCGACAACCTCGCGTCCAACGTCATCGGGCTCGGCCTCGGCACCCTCTTCCGGTTCTTCCTCTACCGCTTCTGGGTCTACGGGCACCACCGTGCCGACGGCCTGGCCAACCTCGCCCGAGCCGAGGAAGCGCAGCGGACCCTGTTCGAGGAGCCGGAGGCCGAGGAGGTGCCGTCACCGTCCTCCCCGAGCGAGCCGGGTACGATGAACGGGCCACTCCCGAGAGGACCCCTATCTTGACGTACCTGATCACCGGCGCTTCCGGCATGCTCGGCCACGACCTGCAGGAGGCCCTGTCGGGTCGCGAGGTCACCGCTCTCGGACGCGCCGAGCTCGACGTGACCGACCTCGACGCCGTCCGTGCCGCCGTCGCCGACCACACCGCCGTCATCAACGCCGCCGCCTACACGAAGGTCGACGACGCCGAGTCGCACGAGGCCGACGCCGCCGCCGTGAACGCCATCGGCGCCCGCAACCTCGCCGTCGCCGCTCGCGAGGCCGGCGCGAAGCTCGTCCAGGTGTCGACCGATTACGTGTTCGACGGATCGGCCACCTCGCCGTACCAGGAGGACCACGCCCTCGCGCCGATCAGCGCCTACGGGCGCACGAAGGCCGACGGCGAGCGGGCCGTCCTCGCCGAGCACCCCACCGGCGCCTACATCGTCCGGACGGCGTGGCTCTACGGCAAGAACGGGCCCAACTTCGCGGCGACCATGGCCAAGCTCGCCGCCAACGGCGTCGACCCCGCCGTGGTGACCGACCAGCTCGGCCAGCCCACCTGGACGGCGGACCTCGCGGCGCAGATCGTGGCACTGCTCGACGCCGACGCCCCGGCCGGTGTCTACCACGGCACGAACGCCGGCGAGGCTTCGTGGTACGACTTCGCACAGGCCGTCTTCGCGGCCGTCGGCGCCGACCCCGCACGGGTCTCGCCCACCGACAGCTCGGCGTTCGTCCGGCCGGCACCCCGGCCCGCGTACTCCGTCCTCGGCCACGACGCCTGGGCCACGGCGGGTCTCTCCCCCATGCGCGACTGGCGCGAGGCCTTCGAGGCAGCGACGCAGCACGGCGTCGTCACCGCACCGTGACCACGCTCCGCGTCGTCGTCGACCAGATCGTCGCACCCGTCGCCGGCGGGGTCGGACGCTACTCCGAGGAACTCACCCGCGAGCTCATCGCGAGCGCTCCGGCCGGCTGCGAGGTCGAGGGCATCGTGTCCGCCGTCTCGAAGGAGAAGATCGACCTCATCGAGTCGAAGCTCCCCGGCCTCGCGACCCTGCACCGCACCACCCTGCCCCGGCGGGAACTGAGCGCCGCCTGGCAGCTCGGGATCGTCGCGCCGGGGACGGCCAACGGCATGGTGCACGCGCCCGGCCTCCTGGCCCCGCTCAACCGCCACGACCGCGTCAACGACGGCAACCAGATCGTCGTGACGATCCACGACACCCTCGCCTGGTCGCACCCCTCCTCACTCACCCCCATGTCGGTCGCCTGGCAGAAGGCGATGGTCAAGCGGGCACGGAAGCACGCGGACGCCATCGTCGTCCCGACGCATGCGGTCGCCGACGAGCTCCGCGACATCGTCGACCTCGGCGATCGGGTCAGGGTCATCGGTGGCGCTGCAGCGACCACGCTCACCATCCCGACCGACGCCGATGGTCGCGCCCGGACGCTCGACCTCCCGTCGGAGTACCTCGTCTCGGTCGGTTCCCTCGACCCGCGGCGCGGGATCACCGAGCTCATCACGGGCCTCGGGCGGCCAGGTGCCCCCGACCTCCCGCTCCTCATCGTGGGCACCGACAGCTGGGGCGACGTGACCCTGGCGCAGGTCGCCGACGAAGCAGGCCTGCCTGAGGGACGGGTACGTGCGCTCGGCTTCCTCGACGACGCCGACCTCGCCGTCGTCCTCGACCGTGCGACCGCGTTCGTGTACCCGAGCCTGGCCGAAGGCTTCGGCCTCCCCCTCGTCGAGGCGTTCCGCTTCGGCACGCCCGTCATCCACTCCGACGTCCCAGCCCTCGTCGAGGTCGGCGGCGGCGCCGGCGTCGTGGTCGAGTCCGGCGCGAAGGGGTACGCCGATCGGCTCATCGCCACCATCAACGACGTCATCGGCGACACCGAGCGGCTGGAGCGCCTGCGGATCCTCGGCATGGACCGCGAGCAGGCGTTCAGCTGGCAGGACTCCGCCGAGCGCGTCTGGCAGCTGCACGCGGAGCTCTGACACCCTTCGACAGGCTCAGGGACCGGGTCGCGGCTCAGGGACCAGGGTAGGTCAGCCTGCGTCAGGCTCCGGGCTCGGCGACGGCGGGAACAGCTGGTCCTGCACCATCTGGTGGATGAGCGTGTAGTCGGGCTCTGCCGGGTCGATCGTCGGCGGCACGAACTGCAGCGAGTTGATCGGCAGCTCCCGCGTTTTGAGTGCGAGGTTGACGAAGTAGCCGAGCATGCCCTGCGGGACGTCCGTCTTCACGACGTCGCCACCCGCCGCCGCGACGTCCTGGAAGCGTGCGAGGACGTTCGCCGGGTTGAACTGCTTGAGCATCGCCGTCTGCAGGATGTGCTGGCGTTCCATGCGGTCGTAGTCGCTCGTCGAGTGCCGTGAGCGGGCGTACATGAGGGCCGTCCAGCCGTCCATGTGCTGCTGCCCGGGCTCGATCCACTTGGTGACGTTCTCGAGGTCGGCGTCGCCGTCCATCGGGAGCCGCTCCTTGACGTCGATGTCGACGCCGCCGAGGGTGTCGATGAGTGTCGCGAACCCGTACATGTCGATGAGCACGTACCACTGGATGTGCAGGCCGGTGATCCCCTCGGCCGCCTGCTTCATCGCCTCGATGCCGGGCTCGCTCGCCTCCGCCGTGGCCTTCGGGAACAGCTCGGGGTTCTTCAGCTCGATCTCGGTGTAGATGGAGTTCAGCTGGCAGACGTCCACGTCGCAGGAGTCGTCGTAGCCGTCGGGGTAGATCGACGCCATCTCGCTTCCTGCGGGGAACGGGATGTCGACGAGGTCGCGCGGCATCGACATGGTCGTCGCCTGGCCAGTCTCGGCGTTGATGCTGACGACGGACATGCTGTCCGGTCGCATGCCGTCGCGGTCGGGACCGGCGTCGCCGCCGAGCAGCAGGATGTTGTAGTAGCCGTCCACCGGCGGCTCTGACGGGCCGGTGTTGCCGAAGATCGAGGAGATGGAACCGCGGGTGGCTCCGGCGACGACCGCGCCGTAGCCGGCGCCGCCGGCCACCAGGACCATCGCGAGGGTCGTGAAGAGGGCGACCCCGAGCCGGGCGTTCGGAGACGCTTTGACGAGCCGCACGAGGCGCAGGGTGTCGAGGGTGAGCACCACCCAGAGGATCGCGTAGGCGACGAGCAGGACCTGCGCGACGGTGAGGGCGATCGGGTTCGTCGCGAGGGTGAAGAGCACCTCGCGGGCGAGGAACATGAGGGCCAATCCGACGACGGCGAGGACCCAGAGGAACAGGGTGAAGCCGAGGCCGAAGCGGCCGAGCTTCCGGTTGCCGGCGAGGACCTGCGCGGACCCCGGGATGAGCAGATTGAGGAGGACGAGCCACCAGGCGCGCTTCGTCATCACCTCGCGCGAACGGGTGTCGGGATACCGCATCGGTTTCGCGGCGGTGGCTGCACTCGTCATAGCTGGGCTTTGAGGTTCCGGTTCTTCTCCTCGACGGAGTCGGCGAGGGATGCCGCATAGGCGACGAGCGCCTCGTGCAACGTGTCGTCGGCCGTGGCGAGGATCTTGACGGCGATGAGCGCCGCGTTCTTGGCGCCACCGATGGAGACGGTCGCGACGGGGACGCCGGCCGGCATCTGCACGATCGAGAGGAGCGAGTCGAGCCCGTCGAGGCGCGACAGCGGGACGGGGACACCCACGACCGGCAGGGTGGTGACGGAGGCGAGCATGCCCGGCAGGTGGGCGGCGCCGCCGGCACCCGCGATGACGACCTTGAGGCCACGGCCGTGAGCCGCCTTGCCGTAGGCGATCATCTTCTCCGGGGTGCGGTGCGCCGAGAGCACCTCGACCTCGAAGGGCACGCCGAACTCGCGCAGCAGCTGGGCCGCGTCGCTCATGACGTTCCAGTCGGAGTCCGAGCCCATGACCACTCCGACGAGCGGAGGGGCGTCAGGGGACGGGGTGGAGTTCTCGGGCATGAGCACCATCGTAGATCGCAGTGCCTGGACATCGCCTCAGGACGCACCGCAGGCGTCGGACAAGCTGCGGCCGGCCCGACCCCAGTGTGGGGAGGTCCCGATCGTCCGCGACGGGCACCGCCGGGCCGGTGTCTGGGAGAATCGGCGGATGAGCGAGTCGACCATCGACGGATCACCAGCACCCCAGGATCCGCCCAGCCCCAGCGAGCGCCGTCGTTGGCGCGGCTACCTCGCCGACGAACGCGCCGAGGCCGCCGTCTACCGCGACCTCGCCAGTCGGCGGAGCGGCGAGGAACGCGACATCCTGCTCGCCCTCGCCGACGCCGAGAAGCGGCACGAGTCGCACTGGATCGCCCTCCTCGGTGACGACGTCGGCAAGCCGCAACGCGGCGACCTGCGGACGCGGGCCCTCGGGTGGCTGGCCAGGCGCTTCGGCTCGGTCTTCGTCCTCGCCCTCGTCCAGCGCGCCGAGGCCCGCTCCCCCTACGCGACCGAACGCGCGGCCACCGAACGCATGGCCGCCGACGAGCAGATCCACGAAGAGGTCGTCCGAGGCCTCGCCGCCCGCGGACGGAACCGGCTCTCGGGCACCTTCCGGGCAGCCGTGTTCGGCGCGAACGACGGGCTCGTCTCGAACCTGGCACTCGTCATCGGCATGAGCGCGACCGGCGTCGGCAACGGGGTCGTCCTCGCGGCGGGGCTCGCCGGGCTCCTGGCGGGCGCGCTGTCGATGGGCGCCGGCGAGTACGTCTCGGTGCGGTCGCAGCGGGAGCTCCTCGAGGCGTCGAGTCCCAATCCCGCCGCCGACGACGCCCTCCCCCACCTCGACGTCGACGCGAACGAGCTCGCCCTCGTCTACCGTGCACGCGGGATGGAGGTCCGAGAGGCCGAGGCCCACGCCGCCGACGTGCTCAGCAGGGTCGGCGCCGGCACCTACCAGCGCGAGGCGCAGACCGTGCTCGACCACGAGGCCATCGGCACCGGTCTCGGTGCGGCACTCTCGAGCTTCTGCTTCTTCGCATCGGGTGCGGTCATCCCGGTCCTGCCCTACCTGTTCGGGCTGCAGGGGCTCGCCGCACTCCTGGTCGCGGCGGTCCTCGTCGGTGTCGCCCTCCTCGGGACGGGAGCCGTCGTGGGACTGCTGTCCGGAGGGCCGCCGCTCCGCCGAGCGCTGCGACAGCTCGCGATCGGCTACGGGGCCGCGGCCGCGACGTACCTCCTCGGTCTGCTGTTCGGCGCCAACGTCAGCTGATCCGGAAGGCGTCCGTGGGGCGCAAAGCCGAGCGGGTGCATCCGAGACCGAACCGGTCACCTCCCGTCCACAGGCACGTCACCCGGGCTGACTAGCCTGGGCGCGTCGTCCGCCGCACCGGCGCACGAGGCCCGCTCCGGCGGAGCGCCGACGCCGACCAGGACGGGTGGGACCGCGGGTGACGCGACTGCAGGACCACATCGGTACGCCTCCCCTGCTCGGCACGGTGCCGCGGGCCCAGTCCGACATCCAACTCCTCCGCGCGATCGCGGTGGTCTCGGTCGTGGTCTTCCATCTCGGAGCCTCCCTGCTCCCCGGCGGCTACGTCGGGGTCGACGTGTTCTTCGTCGTCAGCGGGTACCTGATCACCGGCCACCTCGTCCGGCAGGCGTCGGAGACCGGACGGATCGACCTGCCGGCGTTCTGGGCCCGGCGTCTCCGTCGACTCCTCCCGGCCGCCCTCCTGGTGCTCGCGGTGACGAGCGTCCTCATCTGGCGGTTGGCTCCCCCGAGCGCCTGGACGCAGTTCTTGACCGAGGTGGTGGCGAGTGCGACGTCCTGGGAGAACTGGTTCCTCGCGGGGAGCGCCGTCGACTACCTCGCACAGGGGAACGCCGCGTCGCCGGTCCAGCACTACTGGTCGCTCGCCGTCGAGGAGCAGTTCTACCTTCTCTGGCCGCTCGTGGTCGTGCTGTGTCTCGTCCTCGTGCGTCGGGTGTCCCGCTGGGAACTCCGCCGTACCCTCGGCACGGCCCTCGGCGTCATCGGCGCGGCGTCGCTGACCTGCTCGATCCTGCTCACCGCCCACGACCCGGCACCGGCGTACTTCGTCACCCCGACCAGGGCCTGGGAGTTCGCCGCCGGCGGTCTCCTCGCGCTCCTCGGGCCGGCGGTGGTCGTGCACCGGAGCCGATGGCGGACCCTCGCGGGGGTCGTCGGCATCGGGCTCCTGGCGACGAGCCTGCTCACCTTCACGGAGCAGACCCCGTTCCCCGGGATCGCCGCAGCCCTCCCCGTGGCCGGCACCCTTCTGGTGATCGTCGGCGGGTCGTCGCTGCATCGGTGGTCGGTGACGACGGTGGCCCGGACGCGGGTGTCGTCGTTCCTCGGCGACATCTCGTACGCGACGTACCTCTGGCACTGGCCGCTCATCGTCTTCGCCCCAATGGTGCTCGGGGTGTCCGTCGACCTCGGCACGCCGCTCGGGTGGGCGGTGGCGGCGTCGCTCCTGGCGCTGACCGTGGTGCTCGCGGTGCTCACGAAGCGGTTCGTCGAAGACCCGGTCCGACACGCGAGCCCCCTCGTCGACGCCCGCCCGCGTCGAACCGCCGTCCTGGCCGCCGTGGCGACCGCCGTCGTCCTGTGCATCCCGATCAGCGGGCTGCAGACCGTCGCCGCACAGGAGCGCGCGCTCGCGAGCACGGTCGACGCCTACGTCTCCGGTGGTGAACCGTGTTTCGGTGCCGACGCGGCCGTCTCGGGCTGCAGCAACCCGGTGCTCGCAGACGAACTCCTCCCGCCGCTGTCGGTCCGCACGGAGGACACCGGCGACACCTTCCGGTGTTCGGCAGCCGCCGACGCCCCGGACTTCCCCGGCTGCACCTTCGGTTCAGACCGACCCGACGCCACCCGCGTCGCGCTGACCGGGAACTCGCACGCGACGATGCTCATCCCCGGGCTGGTCGACCAGCTCGAGGCACGGAACTGGCGGCTCGACGTCTACGTCGGCAAGGGATGCGAGTGGCGGACGCCGGGGCCCGACGACTCGGAGGCCTGCGCGTCCAGACGCACGCTCATGCAGCGGGCGTTCACGGGCGCGCGGCCGTACGACATCATCCTCGTCACCTCGAAGAGTCCCGACGAGACCTCCGTCGCCCAGCAGGCCTCGATCCGCAGCGCGACCCTCGCCGCCTGGACGCCGGTACTCGACCTCGGCACGTCGATCGTGGTGCTGCGGGACAACCCGCGCGTTCCGACGGCGGCCGCTGCGTGCGTCGACCGCTCGAGCGCCGCCGACCTCGTCGCCGGCGCGTGTGCGTTCCCCGTGACCGACGCCTACCCGACCTTCGACCTGAACACCGCCACGGCTGCGATGACCGACGGCGCCGTTCCCGTCGTGGACCTCGGCGAGCTGTACTGCTCGGACGGGACCTGTCCGCTCGCCGTGGGGAACGTCCTCGTCTACCGGGATCAGCACCACATCACGGCCACCTGGTCGCGGACCCTCGGCCCGTTCCTCGTCGACCGGATGCTTGACGTCACCGCCCACGGTTGACGGCGCCGGGTCGACGTGATTCGCCGACCCGGAACCCGGCGGGATCAGACGGCGGTGGCCTCGTACTGCCGACGGTCGGCGACGACACCGGCGAAACGGAACGGGCCCGAGGTCTCGCGCGGGCGCTCCGAGTCGTGGACGTCGGCGGACGCCGCGTCGCCGAGCAGCTGCAGGTACCGGGCGTCGTCGACGACCGTACGAGCGTCGAGGCTCGCCCGGTTCGCGTCGCTGCGGAGCGCCGAGCGGTAGCCGGGACGGACGATGCCGCTGAAGCACTCGGCGACCGCACCCGAGCCGTAGCTCAGGAAGCCGATGCGCTGACCGGTGAGGTCGAGGTCGCCGTCGAGCAGGGCGAGCAGCGCCAGGTACACCGAGGCGGTGTAGCTGTTGCCGATGCGACGGTTGTACCCCGTCGTCGGCTCGATCTGCGCGTCGAGCTCCTCCTGGCTGCGCTCGGCCCCGACCGCCTTCGCGAGGTGACGGTGCGCCTTGATCGCCATCTTCGTGAAGGGCTGGTGGTAGCAGAAGTGGTCGACCTCGCTGAAGTCCGCTCCCCCGCGCGAGCGGTAGTCGGCCCAGGCGCCCTCGATCGCGTCCTGGTACGCGGAGATCGACAGCTTGCCGTCGACGATCGCCGTCGCGCTGTGGTTCGGCCGCCAGAAGTCCATGACGTCCTGCGTGTACACGCCGGTCGCGGTCTCGAGCTCGAGGATCGCGGGGTCGGCGGCGACGAGCATGGCGACCGCGCCGGCGCCCTGCGTCGGTTCGGCGTTGGAGTGCAGTTCGTAGCGCGCGACGTCGCTCGCGATCACGAGCACGGTCTCCTCGGGGTTCCGCGCGACGAGCGCTGCAGCGAACTGGAGGGCTGCGGTCGCCGAGTAGCAGGCCTGCTTGAGTTCGACGACGCGGACCGCCTGCGGCAAGGCGAGGAGGCGGTGCACGTAGACACCGGCGGCCTTCGACTGGTCGATCCCCGACTCGGTGGCGAAGAGGACCGTGCGCAGACGGTCGCTCCCGTGTCGCTCGATGATCTGAGCGGCCGCGGCGGCGGCCATGGTGACGATGTCCTCGTCGGCCGCCGGCACGCTCATCTCGCTCTGTCCGAGGCCGACGTAGTACTTCGCCGGCTCGACGCCGAAGCGTCCGGCGAGCTCGGCCAGGTCGATGCGGTTCGCACCGGTGGCGAAGGCGATGTCGTCGATGCCGACGACGGGGGTGGTGGTCTGGGTGTTCACGTGCGGGGTGCTCCGTTCGAGCGTCGACGATGCACCGGTGCCCCGGTGCGGTGGAGGGTCAGGCAGGCGTTCCGGCGGCGGTCTGCGCGCTGCGTTCGAGTTTGAGGTGGGCGGCCATGAGCTCGCCCGGGTTGGTCTGCGCTGCGAGCAGGGACAGCTCACCGCACCACACGGCGGCGGCGCACAGGACGGCGAGGCGCCGTGCGTTGGCGCCCGGCTCGCGGTCCTCGCGGCAGCCGAGGCGGGCGAGGTTCTCCTCGACGAACCCGAGGCCCTTGCCGTTGCCGACGGTTCCGACGATGAGGTTCGGGAGCGTGCAGGAGAAGTAGAGGTCACCGTCGTGGACCTCGGCGTGCGTGACGCCCTGCGAGCCCTCGACGATGTTCGCCGCGTCCTGACCGGTGGCCAGGTAGAACGCCAGCAGCATGTTCGCGTAGTGGGCGTTCGCGCTGCGGAGCCCGCCGGCCAGGATCGTCCCGACGAGGTTCTTCCGCACGTTGAGCTGGACGATCTGTTCCGGCGTGGTGTGCAGGAACCGCTCGACGATCGCGCGAGGGATGGTCATCTCGGTGACCACGTTCTTGCCGCGGCCCAGGATGCCGTTGACCGCCGTCGCCTTCTTGTCCGAGCAGAAGTTGCCGGAGATCGACCCGTACCGCAGCTGCGGCCACCGCTCCATGATGTACGGCATCAGCTTGTCGGCCGCGAGGGTCACCATGTTGTGCCCGGAGGCGTCGCCCGTGCGGAACTCGAGGCGGAGGAAGAGGAGGTTGCCGGCGATCTGCGAGTTGACCTCGATGAGCTCGGCGAAGTGGCTCGACTGCGCGACGACGGCCTGGAGCTCGGGCAGACTGCGCTCGATCTCGCGCAACGCCTGCAGAGCGTCTCCGGCGGAGTCGACCTCGAAGAGGACGGAACGGCTCATGCGCTCGTCGACGAGGGTGGCCCGGATCCCGCCGGGGACCATGGAGGAGATGCGCGCGCCGCGACGGACCGAGGGCCAGAGCGGGCTTTCGTACGTGGCGAGCGGCACCTCCTGCTCACCCTCCATGACGTTGCCGCTGAGGTGGAGCGGGCCGACCCACTTGAGGGGGACGGGTGCGACGCCGTCGGGTTCGTTGCTCATGCGTGGTGTTCCGTTCCGCCCCGCGGGACGTCGTGCTGCTCGGCGAAGGCGCGAGCGTAGGTGGATCTGATGGATTCGACCGCGCGGTCGTCGGTGCGGCTGATCTCCGACGGCCCCCAGGGACTGTGGGCGGCGTCGATCAGGCCGGTCGGCGGATGCACGGTGAGCGGGAGCCGTTCGATGCCATGGGCCGACCAGTCGTCCTCGAGGGCGGTCGTGCACACGGACTGACCGATGAACGCGATGCCGCAGTCGCCGCCGCCCGCGCCGGACGACTTCGCCGCCCCGCCGAGTCGTTCGGCGGCGTCGCAGAGCTCGGCGAGCGCGGCCGTCTCGATGTCGACCCCGGCGTCGCGGCCGAGACCGGCGAGCGTCGCGCGTGCCGAGCGGACGGCGCCGAGCACGAGCGCCGGGTCCTCGTCGTTCAAGCCGATGGTCAACGCGTCGACGGCGGCTCGACTGGCCGAGAGGAACGCGGTGTAGTGGGCGCTCTCCGCCCACTTGCGCGATTGCAGTTCGTCGACGAGCCGCGTGGTGGAGGCGGGCTCGCCCGTCCAGCCGACGAGCAGACGGAGGGAGGTGGGCGGCGAGAGGCGTTCGAGCCCGAGCTCAGCCCACGGGTCGCGCAGCGCGGCGAGCACCCCGGACCGGTGGCGCAGCTCGCGCAGGCGCGCGCGATCAGGAGAGGTGTAGCGGAGCCAGCCACCGAACATGCTGGCCGCGAGATCGCCCCCGGACGCCGCAGGAGCCACATCGATCGTCGCGAGGATCGCGAGCTTGAGCATCTGGGTGCGCGTGAGGTCGAGCTGGTAGAACTCGTCGAGCGCACGGATCGTCGCGGTCGTGACGGCGGCGCTCGAGCCGAGACCGAACTTCCGGCCGCTCGCGTCGTCGAGTTCGCTCGTGATGGACAGCGCGGAGAACCGCTGCGCGACACCGAGTTCGGCGACCAGGGTCTCCATGGTGCTGACGGCGGAGAGGACGTGGTCGAGCGGGCGCTCCTCGTGCTCCACGACGACACCGTTGCGGTTCCGTCGCCAGATGATCGGTGCACGACCGTACTGGTCGGAGAAGATGCGTCCCTCGTGCTCGCTCGCCTCGAGGCGCACGGTCACACACCGGTCGACGGCGACGAGGATGGAGGGGTGTCCCGGCTCCACGACGGCGTACTCACCGGCGACGAACAACTTGCCGGGCGCCTTGATCTCGATCATCGCGCTCCTTCCGTGGTCTGCTCGCCCGCCGATCCGTCGGGCTCCGAGGTGATGAGCCTCGCGCCCCGTCCGGCTCTGGCGGGGATGACGCCGATGTCCGGCTGCGCCTCGAGGATCCGAGACGCGAGCGCGTCGACCGTGTCGGCCCGGCAGAGGATCTTCACGTTCGGGCCGGCGTCCATCGTCGCATAGCATTCGAGGCCGTCGCCTCTGAGGTTTGCGACGAGGTCGAGCAGTTCCACGCTCGCCGGGCCCCAGTACCGCACCGGCGGTTCGGCACCGAGCATCGTGGCGTGCATCCGCATGGCGTTCCGCTCGGCGATCGTGCCGACGGCTGTGAAGTCGGCGCGGGCGATCGCGGCCAGCATCTCCTCGAGTTCGATCGGCGTCCGTTCGACCCATGCCGGGTAGTACGGCGAGGTGTCGACCGTGCGCCGCATGCCGTCGCGGCTCGACACCGACTTCGCCCGGGCGTCGAGGACGGTGAGGACCATGCCCAGTTCGAGCCCAGGAGGAGCCGGGACCGCCTCGGCGAAGGAACTCTCGTCGTCGTGCCCGGCGTGCCAGACGGCGAGCCCGTCGAAGATCGACCGGGAGGCGGAGCCCGAACCGCGACGGGCCAGGCGCGAGAGGCTGCGGCGGTCGAGCTCGAGTCCGAACGCGGCCGACGCGGCGAGCGCCAGGGCGGCGAACCCGGAGGCGGAGGAGGCGAGCCCGGCACCGGTGGGGATCTCGTTGTGGGAGTCCACGACGACCCGGTCGTCACGACCGGCGATCGTCCGGACGAGGTCGATGAAGCGGGTGACGCGCGCGCGAGCGGTGCCGTCGAGCGGCTGACCACCGAGGGACACGACGTCGTCGGGTCCGTCGCTCAGCCGCACCGTCGTCGTGGTGGGCGCTGCGTCCAGCGTGAGGGACAGGCTGCCGGTCCACGGGAGGATGAGGGCTTCGTCGCGCTTGCCCCAGTACTTGACGAGCGCGATGTTGGGGTTGGCGAGCGCCGTCGCCTGGTGCTGTGGGGTCGTGGTCACGCGTAGTCCTCCGCGTCGATCGTCCAGGTGCCGAGTGCTCCGGCCTCCAGGAGGGCTTGCGAGATGTGCTCCGCCGACGCGGCGTCGCGGGCGAGGGCGATGATGCAGCCGCCCTGGCCACCGCCCGTGAGCTTGGCTCCGAGGGCACCATCCGCTCGGGCGACCTCGATGAGGGCGGTGATGGCGGGGTGGCCCGCACCGAGCTCGTCGAGGACGAGCTGCGCGGCGGTCATGCGCGTACCGAGGTCGTCACGGCGGTCGGCCGCGAGGTCCGCGACGCCGGCCAGCGTCCCGTGCTCGAGCTCCGCGAGCAGCGTCCGTCCACGCTCCGGGTTCCGCTCGATGAAGGCCCGCACGTCGGCGACCGCCTTGCGGGTCGATCCGCGTGCACCGGTGTCGGCGACGACGAACCCACCACCGAAGCGGATGGGTGGGTGGTCGACGCGACCCGCCGTGAAGAGGATGGGCGCGGAGGCGCTCGTGGCCCGAGCATCGAGACCGCTCGGGGTGCCGTGGGCGACGCGCTCGCCGCGCTGCACGAGCTCGAACCGGTCGGCGTCGTCGAGGGCCACACCGTACAGATCGGCGACGGCGTCGACGATCGCGTTCGCGGCCGCAGCGCTCGAGCCGAGTCCTCGTCCGATCGGCAACGTCCCCCGGACGACGACCTCGACGCCGTCGGCCTCGCCACCGACGTGGCGGAGGGTCTCGAGGACGGTGGTCCCGAGCGGATCCGCGGGGTCCAGCGGGCCGAGCGAGATCTCGGTGTCGAGGACCGACGCGCCGGCGACGTGCCGGGCGGACGCTTCGACGCGGAGCGACGGGACCGGGAGGGCGACGGCGGGCGATCCGTAGACGACGGCGTGCTCGCCCAGCAGGATCGCCTTGGCGTGCGCGAAGCCGCGACCGGTCGCAGCCGTGTGCTCTGTCGTCATCTCACCATTCTGGTCCGAAAAACATGCAGCTGGCTGCACATCGGTGGTCCGGTCGCGATCCGGGCCAGGACGGGCCTCGGCCCGTCGCCGTCCGGCGGCGCATCCGGGCGCTCCACGATCCTCGGGCGGCGGGAGCCACCGGAGCCCTCACGGCTCGTCCCATCCGCACTGGAAGCACCCAGCCTACGCCGATCGACCGGGTTCGGCCGATTACGGTTGAGTGGGCGTGACGGCACGGTTACTATCGGTACACCTCCATTCATGCAGACGACGGCCGCCGCACCCAGCGCCCGCGTCGACACGGACCCACCCTCCAGCGACGTAGACCCGGTCCCGTCATCTCACCGTCTCCGGGCCGTCCAGCGCCCGCATTCCGAGGGGTACCCCGTCGTGATCTCTTCCTCCGTCCCACCGCGCCCGCGCGCGTCCGCAGCAGCACCCCGTCCCGACCTCGTCGATCGCGAGACCGACAAGAGCGATTGCGGCGTCGGGTTCATCACCCGGAAGGACGGCGTGCAGAGCCACGACGTCATCGCCCTGGGCGACACGGCCCTCTGCGCCATCCCGCACCGCGGCGGCATGTCCTCCGAGGGCGTCGGTGACGGCGCCGGGGTCCAGGTCGACCTCTCGGTCGACTTCTTCAGCGCGCTCGTCGGCGAGCAGCTCGTCGCCGGCCGGTTCGGCGTGGCGAACGTCTTCCTGCCGGTCGACCACGGCCGCACCGCGGACGCCGAGGCCCTCATCGAGCGGGCTCTCGGCGAGGCGGGCTTCACCGTCCTGCTGGCCCGCGCCGTCCCGACGGTCGACGCCGTCCTCCGCCCGAAGGCTGTGCCGTACCAGCTCCCGATCCGCCAGTGGGTCTTCGCGTCCACCGATGACGCGACCGTCGAGGAGCTCGACCGACGCGCCCACGCGGCCCTGCTCGCGATCGAGGCGGTCGCCTACACCGACCTCACGCTCGACGGCCTGTACCCGCTGTCGCTCAGCATGCGCACCCAGGTGCTCAAGGGACGACTGAACGCCGGCGAGGTCATCCCCTACTTCGCCGACCTCGCCGACCCGCTGCACCGCGTCCGCACCCTGGCCTTCCACACGCGCTTCTCCACCAACACCGCACCGCACCCGTCCATGGCACAGCCGTTCCGTCTCATGGCACACAACGGCGAACTCAACACCGACCGGAAGAACCGACTGTCCGAGACGGCGCTCGCGGCGTCGCGCGGGCGGAGGATCATCCGGGCCAGGGGGCAGTCGGACAGCTCACGGCTCGACCAGACGCTCCACAGCCGGGTCGTCGAGGACGGACTGGAACTCCTCGAGGCGGTCGTGTCCGTCATGCCGCCGGCGTGGGAGAACGACCGCACGCTGAGCCGCGAGGTGCGGGCGATGCTCGAGTACTTCTCCCTCGTGGAGGAGAAGAACGACGGCCCGGCGGCGCTCATCTTCAACGACGGGACGACCGTCGGCGCCCGCCTCGACCGCCTCGGACTGCGCCCCCTGCGCAGCGTCGAGACGGAGGAGTACCTCTGCGTCACCTCGGAGGCCGGACAGCTCCCGTTCCCGGACGACGAGGTCGTCCACCGCGGACGCATCGAAGCCGGCGGGATGCTCGCCTACGACCACCGCACCGGCACGCGCCTCCGCACGGGCGAGGCGCTCGAGCTGCTCGCCGCACGCAAGGACTACCCGGCGATGCTCGCCGCGGCCGCCGTCGAGCTCGACGCGCTCGAGGACCACGGCCAGACCAGCTCCGCAGCAGCGGTGGACGAGGCGTTCCCGTACCGCGGCGGCTTCGGCCAGGTGCAGCGCTACGTCGCCTACTCGCTCAACCAGGAGAGCTTCAAGTTCATGACGGACCCGATGCTGGCGTCCGGCAAGGAGCGGATCTCCGCCATGGGGTACGGCAACGCCATCAACGCGCTGTCCGACCAGGAGGGCGGTCTGGCGAAGTACTTCTCGCAGCGGTTCGCCCAGGTGACCAACCCGCCGCTCGACAGCATCCGTGAGGCCGACGGCATGACCCTCCGGGTGGCGCTCGGCGCGAAGCCCGGGAGCGGGACCGTCGGCACGAAGCAGCTCATCCTCCGCTCGCCCATCATCAGCGAGGACGAGCTTCGTCGCCTCGGGACGCAGCAGGAGTCCCCCGTCGGCTGGTTCGACATCCTCTACCGCCCCGAGGCCGACGCGCAGGCGAACGCCGACGCGCTCGAGGACGCCGTCGAGCGGGTGGCCACCGAGGTCGCCGCCTTCGCGGCGGTCAACGGCGGCATCGCCATCCTCAGCGACCGCGGCGTCGACACCGAGGCGGCCGCCCTTCCGCTGATCCTCGTCGTCGCGGCCGTCAACCAACGCTTGATCGACGACGGGCTCCGGCTCCGGGTCTCCGTCGTCGTGGACAGCGGCCAGCTGCCGTCCTCGCACCACGTCGCGTCGGCACTCGGCTTCGGCGCGTCCGCGGTGCACCCGCTCGCGGTCCGGCTGCGAGCTGAGCAGAAGCACCCCGACGAGGCCGACGCCGCGTTCCACCGCTTCGCCGCCGCGGCCGAGAAGTCGCTGTTGAAGACGATGGGCCGAGTGGGCCTGTGCACCGTCGAGAGCTACATCGGCGGAGAGTTCTTCGAGCCGAACTACCTCGACACGAGCGACCCGGTGCTCGCCCGCGCCTTCCCGCACCTGCGCGCCCCGGTCGGTGGTGTCGGCTTCGCCGGCATCGCCCGGACGGCGAGCGCCTGGCACCGGCGCGCCCTGACCACCACGGCCGAGGCCGACGTGCCGCTCCTCGGTCTGTTCAAGGAGCGCGCGGAAGGGGCCGGTCACTCCTACGGGACGACCGCCGTCCGCGGCTTCGTCGACCTCACCGAGGAGGCGGTGCAGCTCCCCCGCGTCGACACCGCGGCTGTCGACCGGGAGGGCGGCACGCTCGGGGACGACCCGCTGCGCCTCCACACCATCGGCGACCTCGAGGACGCCTTCGGGATCGACGACGACGCCTACCAGCACACCTCCTTCGACGCGCTCGACGACGACGAGATCGACGCGTTCACCATCACCCCCGGGTACCGCTCCTTCGTCCAGTCGATGACGACCGAGCGGCGCCGACGCCCGGCCGCACTCCGCGACGTGCTCGTCCTCCCGGAGGACATCACCCGCCTCACCACCCCGGAGGAGTTCGCTCGCGAGCTCGACCGGCTCGGCCCGGTGGGCAACTCCTCGATCGTCGTGCGCGGTCTGCGGGCGACGCGGACCGACCAGGGACGGCACCGCCTGCAGCTCACCGGCCCGCTGGCGGGCGACCTCGCCCGCGTCTCGGCGCTCGGCGAGTACTACGTCCGCCGGTTCGGCTCCGAAGTCACGGGCCACTGGATCTCGGGCGGCGACCTCATCGTCGAAGCGGTCGGCTCGGCCGACGATTACTTCTCCATGCTCGTCGAGGGCGAGGAGAGCATCTCCACGGACCTCGTGCAGCCCGCCAGCGAGATCACCCGCGCGCTCGCCTCCGGGGCGATGAGTCACGGTGCCCTCGTGGCGACCGCCCACGAAGCCGTCGCGCACGGCACCAACATGGTCGGCGGGATGTCGAACAGCGGCGAGGGCGGCGAGCACCTCTCGCGCTACGGGACGATCCGCGGCTCACGCATCAAGCAGTTCGCCTCCGGCCGGTTCGGGGTCTGGGCCGGCTACCTCGCCGACCCGATGCTGCAGGAGTTGGAGATCAAGATCGGACAGGGCGCGAAGCCCGGCGAGGGCGGTCAGCTCCCGGCGCCCAAGGTGACGGTGGACATCGCCGCCGCCCGCGGTGGCACCCCCGGCATCGAGCTCGTCTCCCCGCCGCCGCACCACGACACCTACTCGATCGAGGACCTCGCGCAGCTCATCCACGACTGCAAGGCGGCTCGGGTCCGCGTCGTCGTCAAGCTCGTCTCCTCCGAGGGCATCGGCACGATCGCCGTCGGCGTCGCCAAGGCCGGTGCGGACGTCATCAACGTCGCCGGCAACACCGGCGGCACGGGTGCGGCAGCGGTCACGAGCCTGAAGTACGCCGGCCGCAGCGCCGAGATCGGCATTGCGGAGGTGCACCAGGCCCTCAGCGCGAACGGCCTGCGCTCCAAGGTCACGCTGCGGTGCTCCGGGGCGCACCAGACCGGTCGCGACGTCGTCATCTCGGCGCTCCTCGGCGGCGACAGCTTCGAGTTCGGGACCACCGCGCTCATGATGCTGAAGTGCGTCATGGCGAAGAACTGCAACGTGAAGTGCCCGGCCGGTCTCACGACGAACCCGGAGACCTTCGACGGCGACCCCCGCGCGCTCGCGCAGTACCTCCTGAACATCGCGCACGACGTCCGTGAGCGGCTCGCGATCCTCGGGCTCCGCTCGCTGCGCGAGGCCCGCGGCCGCACCGACCTCCTCCACCTCGTCGACCACCCGGCCGCCGTCGCCGACCTCGACCTGCGCGCCATGCTCGCGGTCGTCCCCGAGGTCGTCGTCACCGACCCGGTGTACCTCGAGAAGGACTTCACCCTCGACGACGCGCTCATCGAGCGGGTGCGGGCCGGGCTCTTCGACGAGGGTCGGACCACGATCGACCTCGGCGCGACCGACGGCGACGGCGGGATCCGGCTCGGCAACCGCTGGCGCTCCGTCGGCGGGCAGCTCGCGATCGACCTCGAACGTCTGCTGAACCACGAGCTCGACGACGCGCAGGCGGCGGCGACCCCCTCGGTCGTCACCGACGATCGCGGCCACCGGTCGCTTGGCGCCGACACCGTCACGATCCGGACCGAGCACTCGGCCGGGCAGTCCTACGCGGCGTTCTGCGTCGACGGCCTGCACTGGCGGCACACCGGCACCTGCAACGACGGCGTCGGCAAGAGCGCCTCGGGCGGCACCATCGCGATCCTCTCCCCCGGCGGCGGCAGCACGGAGCCCGGCGGCAACGTCCTCATCGGCAACTTCGCGCTCTTCGGGGCCACCGGTGGGCGCACCTTCGTCCAGGGCGAGGCCGGCGACCGGTTCGCCGTCCGCAACTCCGGGGCGACCGCGGTCGTCGAGGGCGTCGGCGACTACGCCTGCGAGTACATGACCAACGGCGCCGTGCTGAACCTCGGCGGTTTCGGCAGCGGCTTCGGCAACGGCATGAGTGGCGGTTTCGTCTACCAGTACGACCCGCGCGGCGAACTGCCCAGCAAGGTCAGTGCCGACTCGCTCCTCCTCGGATCGATCACCGAGGGCGAGCAGGCGGCCTTCCACGAGGCGGCCGTGCTCCTCCTGCTCGACTGGCACGTCGAGGCGACCGGCTCACCGCTGGCGTCCCGGCTGCTCGCCGACTGGGCGACGGCCAGGCACCACTTCGTGTTCGGCATGCCCCGCGCGCTGCTCCTGTACCAGGACAGCGACGCCATCCTGGCGGCGAAGAGCCGGAAGGAGCTCCTCGACGAGCTCGGTGCCGCGCTCGCGGCGCAACAGCTCCGCACCTTCAAGCTCGACTACCGCGACCGCCGACCGGTCCGCGGCGGTCGCGCACCGGGTCTGGGCGAGCCCGCGGCGGACCCG
The DNA here is from genome assembly GCF_001423185.1 of Plantibacter sp. Leaf314. Lineage (NCBI taxonomy): Bacteria > Bacillati > Actinomycetota > Actinomycetes > Micrococcales > Microbacteriaceae > Plantibacter > Plantibacter sp. Leaf314. Next base: position 382,008 of record NZ_LMOB01000002.1, read on the forward strand.
CAGGACGTGTACGCGCTCCTCACCAGTTACACCGTGCTCAAGCTCGCCCAGGAGGTCGCTCTGACCAGGACCCCCGGCGTCGACGACCCCGCGCACCCGACGGTGCAGGCGGCCGTCCGCACGCTCATCCTGACCGAGGACTTCTTCGTCATGCAGCGGGTGCAACGGGCGGCCCGCGAGCTGCTCGAACGCTACGACGACACGGCCCTGGCCGCGATGATCGCCGCCAAACGACTGCACGACTACACGGAGGCGCTGCGCCTGCGGAACGTCCGGTCGATCGACCACCCGGGGACCACCGGGTGGATCATGCACCAGCACGCGAAGAACCGGGCCCGATCCGGTGCGACCGGTGGCACCGAAGCACTCCTTGCATCGGCCGCCCTGGCCGAGCTGACACTGGCGGGCCGCCGATGAGCGCGCCCGGTCTGGAAGGGATCATGAGCGAGACACGGACCCCGTCCGCCGTCGGGCCCCGCCCGGTGCTCTTCGAGGCGCTCGCGGCGCTCGGGAGCAGCACCGACGACCCGTTCATCCCCGAGGACGCACCGTTCAGCCCGGAGCAGCGGGTGTGGCTCGCCGGGTTCCTGGCCGGCGTCCGTGCGAGCACCGTCGACGGTGCCGAAGCGGCCGCACGCACCCCGCAGCTGGCCCTGCACGTCCTCGTCGGCACCCAGACGGGCACCGCGGAGGCGATCGCGGAGGACCTCGGTCGCGCGGCGTCCGGGTACGGGGTGGCGACGACGACCACCGGTCTCGACGACGTCGAGGTCGACCGGCTCCCGTCGATGGGTCACCTCGTCGTCATCACCTCGACGTACGGCGAGGGCGAGATGCCGGACAACGCCGAACTGTTCTGGGAGGCGCTCCAGGCGAGCACCGCTCCCCGACTCGACGGCCTGAAGTTCTCGGTCCTCGCCCTCGGCGACTCCGGGTACGACGGCTTCTGTCAGGCCGGGAAGCTCATCGACACGCGCCTCGAGCAGCTCGGTGCGGAGCGTGTCCTCGCCCGCGTGGACTGCGACGTCGACTACGAGGAGCCCGCCGCGGCGTGGACGACCCAGGCCCTGTCGCTCTTCGGCGCCCTCGCGCCGGCGACCGCCGACGGCGCGGCGACCCCGGCCGTCCCGGCCGCCGCCCCCGCGAAGAAACCGGGCCGCACCCGGTCGCCCTGGACCCGGAAGACGCCTTTCGGGGCGACGCTCGCGGTCAACCGGGTCCTCTCCGGCGCGGCCTCCTCGAAGGAGATCCGACACTACGAGTTCGACCTCGCCGACAGTGGTATCGAATACGCCGCCGGTGACGCCCTCGGCGTCATGCCGAGCAACGACCCGGCCCTCGTCGACGCGATCATCGCCGAACTCGATGCGGATCCCGACGACGCCGTGGACGGCTCGACGCTCGCGGAACGACTCACCAACGGATTCGAGATCCGCACCCCGTCGAAGGACCTCGTCGCGGAGCTCGCCGAGCGCTCGCCGGGCTCCGAGCTCGCCGGGATCCTGGCGCTCGCCCAGGCCGAGACGCTCGACTCGTGGTTGCGCGACCGGGACATCCTCGACCTCCTGCGGTCGACCTCCGTCCGGTTCGACGCCGCCACCCTCGTCGACGTCCTGCGCCCGCTGCAGCACCGTGCGTACTCGATCTCGTCCAGCCCGCTCGCGGCCGACGGACGGGTGCACCTCACGGTCGCGAGCGTCCGCTACGCGGTGGGCGACCGCATGCACGGCGGTGTGGCCTCGACGCACCTCGCCGACCGCGTCGCCGAGGGCGGGACGAGTGGCATCTTCGTCTCGGCGAACGCGGCGTTCCGCGTCCCGTCCGACGACGACGCCCCGCTCATCATGGTCGGTCCCGGCACGGGCATCGCCCCGTTCCGGTCCTTCTTGCAGGAGCGTCGTGAACGCGGCGCGACCGGTCGGAACTGGTTGTTCTTCGGCGACCAGCACCGGGCGCACGACTTCATCTACGAGGACGAGCTCGGTGAGCTGCTGACCGGAGGGGTCCTCGACCGCCTCGACCTCGCCTTCTCCCGCGATCAGCGCGAGAAGGTGTACGTCCAGACGCGCATGCGTGAGAACGGCAAGGAGCTGTACGCCTGGCTCGAGGAGGGCGGCCACTTCGCGGTCTGCGGAGACGCCTCACGGATGGCGAAGGACGTCGACCAGGCGCTGCACGACCTCATCGCCGAGCACGGCGGCCGGTCCATGGAGGCCGCCGCGGAGTACGTGCACACGCTGAAGCGCGAGAAGCGGTACATCCGCGACGTCTACTAGGAGCCGCGCTCCGGTCCCTGGGCTCGTCAGAGGGCGCCGATCAGGCGTTCTCGGCGCCGAGCAGGGCGGCCGCGGCGCGTGCCTCGTACACGACGTCGTCGAGTTCGTCGCCTGCGACGTTCACGTGGCCGACCTTCCGGCCGGGCCGCGGATCCTTGCCGTAGGTGTGGACCTTCGCGACCGGGTGCGCGCCGAGGACCTGCGGGTACCGGTCGTCGAGGGTGCCCTCGGTCGGTCCGCCGAGCACGTTCACCATGACGGTCCAGTCGCGGTGGCACCCCGTCGATCCGAGCGGCAGGTCGAGGACGGCGCGGAGGTGCTGCTCGAACTGGCTCGTGACGCTGCCGTCCTGCGTCCAGTGCCCGCTGTTGTGCGGACGCATGGCGAGCTCGTTGATGAGCAGGCGGTCGTCGTCGGTCTCGAACAACTCGACGGCGAGGACGCCGGTGACCCCGAGCGCGGTCGCCACGGTGACGGCGATCTCCTCGGCGGTGTCCGCGAGGCGTCCGGCGGATCCCGGCGCCGGAGCGATGACCTCGCTGCACACGCCGCCGAGCTGCACCGTCTCGACCACGCGCCACGGCACCACCTCGCCCGAGGGCCGGCGGGCGACGAGCTGGGCGAGTTCGCGTCGGAAGGACACCAGCTCCTCGACGAGGAGCGCGCCGCCGTTGGCGTCCTCCGACAGCGCCGTGAACCAGTCGTCGACCTCGTTCGGGCCGTGGACGACCCGAACACCCTTGCCGTCGTAGCCGCCGCGCGGGGTCTTCACGACGCCCTTGCCGCCGTGCTCGGCGAGGAAGGCGGCGAGTTCCTCCTGGTCGTGGACCCGCGCCCAGTCCGGGACCGGGAGCCCGAGCTCGGTGAGCCGCTCGCGCATGAGCAGCTTGTCCTGGGCGACGGCGAGCGCGTCCGGCCCGGGGTGCACCTGGACCCCGGCGTCGACGAGGGCGCGGAGGACGTGCTGCGGGACGTGCTCGTGGTCGAAGGTGATCACATCGACCGTCTCGGCGAAGGCGAGGACGGTGTCGGCGTCGCGGTAGTCGCCCACCTGCACCGTCGCCAACCGGGCGGACATGCCCTCCTGCTCGGCGAGCACGCGGATGTCGAGTCCGAGGTTGATCGCCGCAGGCACCATCATCCTGGCCAGCTGACCGCCACCGATCACTCCGACGCGAATGCTCATGGGTTCACTCCAGCTCTCCGGCGACCGGCCGGTGGGTCTCGTAACGGCAGGCGGGACGGGCGGATCCGGAGACGGATCGGTTGAGCCCCGACTCCAACATCGTACCGGCCGGGTCGGACCCGGTCAGGTCAGCGGCGGACGGGCGGCTGGGTCGGCGATTGTCCGGACGACTGGGCGGCCGGATAGGGGGCGGCGATGCTCTGGTTCTCCGCGACGAGCTCGTGGAGGGCGTTCTGGACGAGGACGGCACCCGGAACGTCCCGCAGGACGACCGGCAGCTCACCACCGGAGGTGACGCGCACGTTGCCGCTGCCGAACGCGCTCTGCACCCAGCTCTTGTGCACCGTGATCCCGTACCCACGTGCGTGGTAGAGCTCCTGGCGGGACCGGACGAAGAACCCCCGGCGGACGATGAGTCGCCGGGTGGTGATGACGTAGCGGACGGACAGCCAGGCGACGAACGGCAGCACGCAGGCGAACAGCACGATCACCCCGCCGCCGATGAGCACGGCCCAGTTCTGCCACTCGAGGTCGAACGAACCGAAGACGTACGCTCCGACACCGCTCACCGCGATGAGGAGGAGGGCGGGGAGCAGGAGCCGCCGGGCATGCGGACGCAGGCGTGCGACCACACGTTCGGTCGCCGCCGCGGGAGGGGCCGGCCGGCCCGGCCCCGTCATACCGGGATCAGCCATGTTCCCATTCTTAGCAGTCGTCGGAACCCGCCGCCTGCTCCCACCCCGCCCGTCGGCAATCCCGATCGGCGGGTGTCGGCCTCCGACTAGCATGAAGGCGTGAAACCGGCCGACAGCACCGCACCCACGGGCCGGCCTCCCGGCGTCTTCGCATCGTTCTTCGAGGGGGTCGGCGTCCTCCTCGGCGGCTTCCGACTGTGGGGCACCTCGCCGAAACGGATGCTGCTCGGCATGGTCCCAGCGGCGATCGTGGGCGTCGTCTTCGTCGCGCTGCTCGTCGTCCTCGGCCTCAACGCGGCGGCGATCGTCGACTGGGCGACACCGTTCGCGGACACCTGGGACGAGCCGTACCGCTCGTCCGTCCGGGTCGCCGCCGCGGTCGCGTTGATCGCCGTCGCCGTCGTGGTCATGCTGTACGCCTATGCCGCCGTGACCCTGCTCGTCGGCGACCCGTTCTACGAGCGGATCTGGGCGGACGTCGAACGCTCACTCGGCGACGCTCCAGCGGAGTCCGGCGAGTCGGCCTGGCGCGGGCTCCTGACCGGCATCGGGCGCTCCCTCGGCCTGTTGCTGCTCACCATCCCGACGGCGGCCGTCCTCTTCCTGCTGGGGTTCATCCCGATCATCGGTCAGACGGTGGTCCCGGTGGCGGGTGTCGTCGTGAGCGGCTGGTTCCTCACCCTGGAGCTGACCGGCTACGCCTTCGACGCGAGAGGGTTGTCGGTGCGCGAGCGGCGGCGCGCGCTCGCCAAGCGACGGTCCCGCACCCTGGGGTTCGGGACCGCCGTCGCAGTGCTCTTCCTCGTCCCCGTCCTGTCCGTCCTGGTGATGCCGGCGGCCGTGTCGGGTGCAACGGTGCTCGCCCGTCGAGCGCTCGCCGAGGCGGACGGCCCGCTCAGCGCACGTGCGTGACGTCGCCGGCGGCCACGGCCACCGGGGCGCCACCGTCGCTCGGCCGGACGACGAGCCGCCCATCGGGGTCGATGCGCTCGGCGGTACCGGTCAACGTCCCGCCGCCCGGCAACTCGACGCGGACCGAACTGTCGAGTGTCACGCAGTGTTCCGTGACCGTCGTGCGGAGACCGCTGGCCTCGGCGTCGCCTGACGCCTCGAGGTACGCGTCGTACAGCCGCCCGAACGCGCGGAGGTACCCGGCGAGGACCGTGTCGGGATCCGGGTCGGCGAGCCCCTCGAGCAGGAGCGAGGTGGACCGGTCCGTCGGCAGTTCGCCCGCTCGCTGCCGCAGGTTGATCCCGGTGCCGACGATGGCACCGTCGCCGGTCGGCAGCAGTTCGGAGAGGATACCGGACACCTTCCGACCACCGACGAGGACGTCGTTCGGCCATTTCACCCCGGCGGGCACCCCGAGATCCTGGAGCGACGACGCCAGGGCGGCTCCGGCGAGCAGCGGTAGCCATCCGTAGGCCTCGAGCCCGAGGGGTCGGCCGGACGGCGTGACCGGCCGGAGCAGGATGGACACGGCGAGCGAGGCTCCAGGAGGCGTCGTCCACACCCGACCGAGGCGGCCCCGCCCGTTGCGCTGGTCATCGGTGACGACGACCGAACGGTCCGGCCAGCCGCCGCCGTCCTCGCGGGCCCTGATCGCGAGTTCGTCGTTGGTCGAGCCCGCGTGCTCGAGGATCTCGAGGCGCGGGACGAGGGCGGCGGTGCTGGGCAGATCCATGCCGACCACCCTACTGAGGAGCGCCGTCCGAGCCCCCGACGCACGCACGTCCGCTTGGCCGATGTCGACAACGGATCTCGATGGTGCTTGTACGCGATCGTCAACGGGTTCGCCGGGGGGCCACCGGGTAAGGTGAAAGCGTGACCGACGAAACCGCCTCCGGCCCTGACCTGTACACGACGGCCGGGAAGCTCGCCGACCTCAAGAACCGCTATCACGAAGCCGTGACGGCGAGCGGCGAAGCCGCCATCGAGAAGCAGCACAAGAAGGGCAAGCTCACCGCGCGGGAGCGCATCGAGCAACTGCTCGACCACGGCAGTTTCGTCGAACTCGACGAATTCGTGCGGCACCGCACCACGGCGTTCGGCATGGACCGCTCGCGGCCGTACGGCGACGCCGTCGTCACGGGCACCGGCACCATCCACGGTCGACAGGTCGCCGTGTACTCGCAGGACTTCACCATCTTCGGCGGTTCGCTCGGCGAGGTCGCCGGCGACAAGATCATCAAGATCATGGACCTCGCCCTGAAGACCGGCGTCCCGATCATCGGCATGCTCGACTCGGGCGGCGCCCGCATCCAGGAGGGTGTCGTCGCCCTCGGCAAGTACGGCGAGATCTTCCGCCGCAACACGCAGGCGTCCGGGGTCATCCCGCAGATCTCCATCATCATGGGTCCGGCCGCCGGTGGCGCCGTCTACTCCCCCGCCCTCACCGACTTCGTCATCATGGTCGACAAGACCAGCCAGATGTTCGTGACCGGCCCCGACGTCATCAAGACGGTCACGGGCGAGGACGTCGGCATGGAGGAGCTGGGCGGCGGGTACACCCACAACACCCGCTCCGGTGTCGCGCACTATCTCGCGAGCGACGAGCCGGACGCCCTCGACTACGCCAGGACCCTCGTCGGGTTCCTGCCCGACAACAACCTCGCCGAAGCCACCGTCTTCGACGTCGAGGTGGAGCTCGAGACCACCGACGAGGACCGCCGACTCAACACCCTCATCCCCGACTCCCCGAACCAGCCGTACGACGTCAAGACGGTCATCGAGCACGTGGTCGACGACGGCGACTTCCTGGAGGTCCAGCCGCTCTTCGCCCCGAACATCGTGATCGGCTTCGCCCGCGTCGAGGGCCGCTCCGTCGGCGTCATCGCGAACCAGCCGTCCCAGATGGCCGGCACCCTGAACATCGAGGCCGGCGAGAAGGCCAGCCGCTTCGTCCGCTTCTGCGACGCGTTCAGCATCCCGATCCTGACCCTCGTCGACGTCCCCGGCTACCTGCCCGGCACCGACCAGGAGTGGACGGGTGTCATCCGGCGCGGCGCGAAGCTGCTCTACGCCTACGCCGAGGCCACCGTGCCGCTCGTGACCGTCATCCTGCGGAAGGCCTACGGCGGCGCCTACATCGTCATGGGCTCCAAGCAGCTCGGTGCCGACATCAACCTCGCCTGGCCCACCGCCGAGATCGCCGTCATGGGCGGTCAGGGCGCCGTCAACATCCTCTACCGCGGCGAGATCAAGCGGGCAGAAGAGGCCGGCGAAGACGTCGCGGCGGTGCGCACCCGCCTGGCGAACGAGTACACCTACAACGTCGCGAGCCCGTTCCTCGCCGCCGAGCGCGGCGAGCTGGACGGCGTGATCGAGCCCGCAGCCACCCGCGTCTCGGTCATCAAGGCGTTGCGAGCGCTCCGGACGAAGCGCGCGAGCCTGCCCGCCAAGAAGCACGGGAACATCCCGCTGTGAGCGACACCGGCCGGCCGGACACGACGGAACCCTCGGCGATCGACCTCCGGATCGTGCGGGGCGCCCCGAACGACGAGGAGATCGCGGCCCTGACCGCCGTCTTGAGCGTCGCGATCGCCGAGCAGGCGATGCGCGACGCCGACACCGCGCCGCCGCCGCGCATCCCGTCGACCTGGGAACGGACGCGTCGCCAGCTGCGCAGCGGGATCACCCCGGGTCCCGGTCACTGGCGCGCGTTCACGGGCTGAGCGCCCGCGACGACCTCCACGGAGCGCTCGTCTTCCCGGTCCACCGTGGGGGACGGGTATGTCCTCCATAGTGCCGACTGTCGGGGGTACCCCTGATGGGGGAAGATCATTCTCGAGAGTTGAGTCTCATCGAGACCACTTCACCAGCTTCTGCTCCATCTAGGGTAAGCGGGCAGAAGTTCGGGGGCGGGTCAGAGCGGTATTCGGGTTACCGCTCTGACCCACGAACTCCAAGGAGGGCCAGCATCGGGTGCTGGCCCTCCTTCTCGTTCACGTGGGTGTGCTGAACGGACGCCCATGCCGATCGATTGCAGCTCGCGATGGTCGTCTGAGCTTCCCGCTCGAGGATCACTCCGCTTCGGCGGCCGCCTGGCGTCCGAGGTCGGCGCGCGATCCGTCCCGCGGGATCTCGAGCCAGACGTCGAGGTCCTCGTCATCGTCGTCGGGGCCCGGCGCGACGCCGGGAACCGGGGGCACGGCACGCAGCCCGACGACCGTCACCGCGACGCGATCGTCGTCCGGCACGCTCCGCACGATGAGGCGCGTCGCGGCCGAAGCCGCGAGCGTCTCGGCGATCTGCGCATGGATCGCGTCGAGGACCTCGGCGTCCAGCTCCTCGAGACCGCCCTCGTCGAGCATGTTCACGACCGCGCCCCGACGACGAGCGGCGAGGACCTCGGCGCGCACCGCGTCGCTCAGGAGGTGGCGGCCCCGGATCTCGTCGCGGAGGCTCGCCTCCAGCGTCCGGCACTCGGTCCGATCGGCGACCGAGAGTCTGCCACCGTTCGCGATGATCGTGCGCAGCATCGGTGTGGCGAGCCGACCCGTCTGGCTGAGGCGTCGCCGTCGTTCGTGGACGTGGGCGTACTGGGCTGCCTGCCAGTCCGAGGTCGCGTGCTCCGCCTGGGTGAGTCGCTCGGCGTCGTGCTGGGCGCCGGCGATCGACCGGGTGAGCACGCTCGCGAGGACGACCCAGATGAGGCTCCCCGTCACGCCCATGCCGAGCGCCAGGCCGGGGCCGGCCCAGACCAGGGACTGCACGGTGAGGAAGATAATCCCGAGGTAGGCGATCAACTCGCGTTGCCGGACCACCGTGATCGTCATCAGGGTCCCGATCGAGGCCACATGCCAGGTGGCGTAGCCGTTGTTCCGGGTGGGGTCCAGCTGGCTCGTCACGAGGAGGGGGACGATGATGGCGGTCGCGAGGTTGAGGCTGGCGAGCCACGAGGGCATCCGGGTCGATCCCATCGGCCAGAGGCTCAGGACGCTCGCGACGGCGTAGACGAGCATCGCGATGAGCACCGGCACGGCTTCACGCGGCGTCTCGAGGGTCAAGGCGGCACGAAGCAGGTGGTAGGCCGAGAACAGGGCGGCGAGGATGACGAGCGCGTACCGCGGGGCCGGGGTCATGAGGCGTCCTCCGGAGACCACTCGATCCGGATGACGGCTCCCTCACCGGGCCGGGAGAGCACGGTCGAGCGGCCTCCGACACCGGCCATGCGCTCGACGATCGACACCTTGAGGCCGAGCCGTTCCTCGGCGACCGCGTCGGGGCAGAATCCGACCCCGTCGTCGCTGACGGTCACGCAGACCCCGCCCGACACCGTCCCCTCGATCGCCAGGCTCCGCGCGACGCCCTGGCCGGCATGCTCGACGCTGTTGACCATCGCCTGCACCGTCGCCCAGTACACCGCGTTCGCGACCGTCACGGGGAGCACCCGGCCGGACGCCCCCTCGGTCGTGACCGTGAACGGTTCGCCGAGCATCGACGCCGCACCGCGCAGGCGCTCGACGAGTTCCGCGAGGCCCGTGACCTCGTCCTCGTTGGTCATCGGCGCGCCGACCCCCTCGAGTTGCTCGATGGCGACCCTGGCCATCATCACCGCGAGCGCCTCGGACTTGGGGGTCATCGCGCGGTCTGCCGCGAGCAGCGACGCGAGGACGCTGTCGTGCACGATCGAATCGACCTCGACCCGCTCCACCTCCGTGGCGTGCTGTTTGACGGCGGCGTCGTACGTCGACAGCGCGGCGGCCCTGGCCACGTCGACCCGGCCCGCCAACACCCGGAAGAGGCCCACCAGGACGACGATGAGCCCGCCGATGATCGTGGCGTACGAGGCGTCGAGCGTCCCGATCTCCCAGGAGGCAGGCGCGAAGTCGGCGTCGATGATGCGGTTCACGCCGTACATGAACGAGGTGACCAGGAGGTACACGATCGCTCCGCGCAGTTTGAGCGGGACACAGGCGAAGGCGACCGCGATCGTGCAGAGGTACCAGATCCAGGGTTCCTGGTTGATGTCGGCCGGCGCCGGTGCGTTCACCGCGGGCCAGATGAGCAGTGCGACGAAGAACACCGCCGCGAAGACGCCGGATGCGAGCCGATGGTGCCACAGGAAGAAGCAGCAGCCGATGGCCACCCCCATGGACCCGAAGACGGCCACGACGTAGAGGACGCCGATCCAGCCGTCGATCTGGACACCCTGGCCGAGGGTGGTGAACGCGGTCTGCAGGCCGAAGACGAGCCCGATGATCGCGACCGATCGGCCGAGGAGGCGCTCGAAGTTGGCGGTGTTCAGCATCCGGCGCTGAGCCTGGGCATCCTTCGTGTCCGCGGGGATCGCGGGATGCCTGGTCGGTGCCCGGAAGCTAGGAGACATCCGTCCCGCCTTGATCGAGGCCGGGGAGGATCCCGTCCTCGACCGCGCGGCGGAGCAGGTCGACCTTCGTCGGTGCCGGACGGCCCACCTCGACGTACTTCACGCGGATGCGGTCGATGTGCTCACGGGCCGTCGAGTAGGCGATCCCGAGCTGCATGGCGACGGTCTTCAGCGGCAGGCCGGAGGCGTAGAGGTGCAGCACGTCGCGCTCGCGCCGACCGAGTTGTGCGCGGGCGAAGTCGCTGTCGGCGTCGATCGCACTGGCCCACTCGATGTTGTTGAGCGCCTCGCCGCGGGCGACGGTGGCGATGGCGGCGATGACGGTGTCCGTCGGTGACGACTTCGGGATCACCCCGGACGCCCCGGCGGCCAGCGCCTCGCGGACGAGCGCCACCCGGTCGGCGATGGAGTGGATGAGCACGTGCGCGCCCACCGCCTGCACCGCCTGGATGTTCGTCGTCGGGGTGCTGCCGTCGGAGAGGGATAGGTCGAGCACGACGACGTCGGGGACCACTCCGTTCAGCGCGGCGATGCACTCGACGGCGGTCGGGGCACTCGCCACGACCTGATACCCGGCGTGCGCACACACCGCTTCGATCCCGAGCCGGACGGACTCGTGATCATCAATGATTGCGACGGTCACCACGGCACCATCGTAGCGAGTGCCGGACCCGTCGGGCGGGACGGCTGTGGAGCGAGTCGGTCCGCCCGGGTGCTCGCCGTTCAAGCCGTGCGGGTGAAGCCGGCGACGGCCTCGAGGTGGTGGGTGTTCGGGAAGAGGTCGTAGGCGGCCAGGTGGCCCAGTTCGTACCCCTGCTCGGCCAGCAGGGCCACGTCGCGGGAGAGCGCGATGGGGTCGCAGGCGACGTAGACGATCGACGCGGGGCGCAGTTCGCCGAGCATCGCGACGATCTCCGCGCCGGCGCCCGACCGCGGCGGGTCCAGGACGACCGTCGCGGTGGCGTAGCGGGAACGCTCGATGCGGCTGCCCGAGGCGATCTCCGACCGCAGGAAGGCGTCGACCTTGGCGGTGACCGCCTGCGCGCCGACCCACTCGGACAGGTTCTCCCCCGCGTACTCGGTGGCGCGCTCGTCGCTCTCGACGGTCGTGATGCGCGTCGTGGAGCCGAAGCGGTCGGCCACGCCGGCGGCCAACAGCCCGACACCGCCGTAGAGGTCGAGGTTCGCGGCGCGGGCGTCGAAGCGCGCGTCGTCGATCGCGTCGGAGACCGCCTGCTGCAGGGTCGTCGCGGCCTGGCGGTGGACCTGCCAGAACCCGTTCGCGTCGACGATGAACTCGCGGTCGCCGACGAGCTCACGGATCGGATCGGCCGCCGGACGGACCGGCTTCGGGCCGCCGCGTCGACCACGGCCGCCGCCGCGTCGCCGGTCGCCGCCTCCGGCCTCGTCGGCGCGGGTGAGGACACGGACGGCTCCGGTCGAGGAGGCGACGATGTCGATCGACGTGGTGCCGTGCGGCAGTTCCTCGAGCCGCGCCGCGTCCGCGACGGCCTCGATCGCGAGGGGCAGGTCGTCGACGGGGACGACCTGGTGGGACCGCGCGGCGTAGGGACCGATGTTGCCGTGCTGGTCGACGTGCAGTGAGACCCTCGTGCGCCACCGCGTCCCGTCGGGCGTCTCGCCGTCCACCGCGGACACGGTGAACTCCGGTGCGACCCCGGCGAAGCGCTCGAGCCCTTCGGCCAGGACCTGGTGCTTCAGGGCACGCTGGTGGGCCAGATCGATGTGGCCGAACTCGGCACCGCCGGCCCGTTCGCCCGGCTCGCGGTCGACGGAGGCCTCGGCCCACACGTGGGGGCGGCGGTACTCGGACGGCGTGAGGACCTCCAGAGTCTCCGCGCGCCAGAAGCGCTTCTCGTTCTCGTCGACGATCCGGGCCCTGACCCGCTCACCGGGCAGGGTGTCGGGGACGAAGACCACGCGGCCCTCGTGCCGAGCGACGAACACACCCCCGTGGGCTACGTTGGTGATGTCCAGTTCCACGGTGCGTCCAGTCGTCGTGCTCATGCGTCGAGCATGTCACACGGGTGACCGGCGGGGGTCCACCGTCCTCCCGGAAGGAACCGCCGTGCGTCTCACGCTCGCCTCAACGTCCCCGGCCCGGCTCGCGCTGCTGCGGTCGAGCGGCATCGAACCGGTCGTCGTCCCGTCGTCGGTCGACGAGGACCAGGCGGTCGCGGACGCCACGCACGCCGCCGGAGCGCCGCTGACCCCGGAGGCGGTCGTGGCACTCCTCGCCCGGGCGAAAGCCGAGGCCTCACTGCGGGTGGTCGTCGATCGCGGCGACGAGGTCGGCCTCCTCCTCGGGGGCGATTCGGTCTTCGTCCTCGACGGCGTCGTCCACGGGAAGCCGCACACGGCCGAGCGGGCACGCGAGCGGTGGCGGGCACAGCGCGGGCGGACCGGGACGCTGTACTCCGGCCACTGGCTCATCGACGGCACGCGCCCCTCGCCGGTCGGGGTCGGTGCCGTCGCCTCGGCCGAGGTGTCCTTCGCCGACGACCTCGACGATGCCGAGATCGACGCGTACATCGCCTCCGGTGAGCCGCTCGAGGTCGCCGGAGCGTTCACCATCGACAGCCTCGGTGCAGCCTTCATCACCCGGATCGACGGCGATCCGTCCACCGTCGTCGGCCTGTCCCTGCCGACGCTCCGGCGTCTCGTCCGCACCCTCGGGCACGACTGGCATGCGCTCCGCAACCGCGCCGGAGCCCTCTGACGCTGATGCCCTTGTAGGAGTCGCACGTCGTTCCACCAGCTTTTCTGTGCGTGTGGTCCAAAAGCCGACCCGGCCCGCCCGGTAGGCTCGTGGACTGTGCCACGTATAACCAAGGTCCTCATCGCCAACCGTGGCGAGATCGCCGTCCGCGTCATCCGAGCCGCGAAGGACAGCGGGATCGCCTCCGTCGCCGTCTACGCCGACCAGGATCGCGACGCCATGCATGCCCGCCTCGCCGACGAGGCCTACGCCCTCGACGGGACGACGAGCGCCGAGACCTACCTGGTCATCGACAAGCTCCTCTCCATCGCCCGACGGTCCGGCGCCGACGCCGTGCACCCCGGCTACGGGTTCCTCGCCGAGAACGCCGACTTCGCGCGCGCCGTCACGGCCGCCGGCCTCATCTGGATCGGGCCGTCGCCGGAGGCCATCGAACGCCTCGGCGACAAGGTCTCCGCCCGCCACGTGGCCGAGAAGGTCGGTGCCCCGCTCGCGCCCGGCACCCTCAACCCGGTCTCGGGCGCCGAGGAGGTCCTCGACTTCGTCGACATCCACGGCCTGCCGGTCGCCATCAAGGCGGCCTTCGGTGGCGGCGGACGCGGCCTCAAGGTCGCCCGCGAACGCGAGGAGGTCGCCGAGCTCTTCGAGTCCGCGACCCGTGAGGCCATCGCCGCGTTCGGACGCGGTGAGTGCTTCGTGGAGAAGTACCTCGACCAGCCGCGGCACGTCGAGACCCAGTGCCTCGCCGACGCGCACGGCAACGTCGTCGTCGTCTCCACCCGCGACTGCTCGCTGCAGCGCCGCCACCAGAAGCTCGTCGAGGAGGCACCGGCACCCTTCCTCACCGAGGAGCAGAACACCGAGCTCTACCGGGCGTCGAAGGCGATCCTCAAGGAGGTCGGCTACCTCGGTGCGGGCACCTGCGAATTCCTCATCGGCAAGGACGGCACCGTCTCCTTCCTCGAGGTCAACACCCGACTCCAGGTCGAGCACCCGGTCTCCGAAGAGGTCACCGGCATCGACCTCGTCCGCGAGCAGTTCCGTCTCGCCGAGGGCGGCGTGCTCGACTACGACGACCCGAAGCCGACCGGCCACTCCTTCGAGTTCCGCATCAACGGTGAGGACCCGGGACGCGGCTTCCTCCCGCAGCCCGGACCCATCCACGTCTTCAAGACCTTCGGTGGCCCCGGCGTCCGCCTCGACTCCGGCGTCACCGCCGGCGACACGATCTCCGGCGCCTTCGACTCCCTGCTCGGCAAGATCATCGTCACCGGTCGTACCCGCGAGGAGGCGCTCGAGCGCAGCCGCCGCGCCCTCGACGAGTTCGAGGTCGCCGGACTCCCGACGGTGATCCCCTTCCACCGGAAGATCGTCCGCGACCCGGCGTTCACCGCGGAGGACGGCACCTTCGGCGTGTACACGCGCTGGATCGAGACCGAGTTCGTCAACGACATCGAACCGTGGGACGGCTCCATCGACGCCCAGCAGGTGCCGGCGACGCGATCCACCGTGGTGGTCGAGGTCGGTGGCAAGCGGCTCGAGGTCAGTCTCCCGGGTGGCCAGCTGGGGCTGAACGTCGGCGCACCCGTCGCCGCCCCGGCCCCGCACCGTCGCGGCGGTTCCACGGTCGTCTCCGCGGCGACCGGCGACGCGGTCTCCGCCCCGATGCAGGCGACGATCGTGAAGCTCGCGGTCGCCGAGGGCGACGTCGTGGTGAAGGGCGACCTCGTCGTCGTCCTCGAGGCGATGAAGATGGAGCAGCCCATCACCGCGCACAAGGACGGTACGGTCGGCGCGATCGACGCGACGGTCGGCACGACCGTCTCCTCAGGGCACCAACTGCTCACCATCAGCTGACCCGCCGTTCAGTCGACGGCGCCGCCCGGCTCACGGCGGCGATACGCTGAGCAGGTGTCAGCAGCCGACCTCCTCGAAGACGCGTTGGATCGTGTGGCGAACTTCGACGCCTCCGGAGCGATCGCCCTGCTCGAGTCGGTGCCGGGTGGTGGTGCCGACCCTCGACTCCTCGCGCTCCGCTCCTACGCGCGCTTCACGGCCGCGGACTTCCTCGGCTGCCAGCACGACGCGGCGGCGGCCGTCGCCGCGTCCTCGGGTGCCGACCGGACGACCAGACTCCTCGCGCTCGGCGCGGCCGGGCTCGCGCTCGGGTCCGACCGGTCACCGGACTCGATCCTCGAGGGGTGCTTCGAGGAGGCCATGTCCCTCGTCGAGGCCGGTGGCGACCTGGAGCCGTCCATCGCCTGGCTCGTCGGCTACCTGCTCGTCGAAGGCGCCGTCGTCAACGTGCTGATCCACGTGGCGCGCCGGTTTGCCGACGCGTTCAGCGAGGAGATCGCCGCAACGCCCACCCGACTCTTCCGCACGCTCGTCGACGGCGTCGTCGCTCGGCTGCTCCTCAACGAGGGCCGCGTCGCCGAGGCCGAGGCGGCGGCACTCGTCATGTTCGAACGGGCCTCCAGCGAGCCGACGACGCTCTACGCGGAGGCCGTCCAGTGTCTCGTCGCGGGGAACCGGGCCGAGCAGGGTGCGACCCGGACCCTCGCTCGGCGCGTCCGCCAGGCCATCCCCGAGCCGACGGGCGCCTTCCAGACGACCTGCTACCTCCTCGTCGGGTACGGGCTGGCCGCCCTCGCCGACGACCACGGTGCCGCCGCCCTGGCTCGGAGCGCGTCCGGGAACGACTTCAGCGGGCTGTCCGTCCAGGACCGGGCCCTCGCGATCGAACTGCTCGTCGCCAGCGCGTTCGTCGACGGTGACGTCGTCGAGCTGGAACGTCTCATCGGCTTCATCGCCGACGACGTCGACCGACGGGTGCCCGGCCCGGCGATCCTGCGCATGCAGTGCAAGCTGGAACTGCTGCGAGGCGATCCGGGCAGTGCCCTCGCCCTCGCCCGGACGGCGGCTACGCGGGCGCTCGCGGACGGTCGCATGCTCGAGGCGGGGATCGGGGAGATCCTCGCCACCCGCGCGCTCATCGCGATGTCCGACCGCACCCAGGCGGTGCGCGAGCTGTCCGCCCTCGCCGAGCAGGCCGACCGTGGCGGACACACCGCGGCCACCCGATCGGCCGCCCGCGAGTTGAAGGCCATCGGACGACGTCTCGCGCCGATCGCGGGATCCGGCTGGGACGGCCTGTCACCCCGCGAGCGCGAGGTCGCCCTGCTCTCCGCCGAGGGCAACTCGACGGCGCAGATCGCGTCGGTCCTGCAGCTCTCCTCCCGGACCGTCGACGCCCACGTGACGCGGGTGCTCGCGGCGTTCGGGATCGTGTCCCGGCGCCAGCTCCCGTCGAGACTGCCGGCGACCCTTCCGCTGAGCGCCGTCCCCGTCCCGACGGTGCCACTGACGCCGCGGCAACGGGACCTCACGGAGCTCGTCGCAGACGGACTGTCGAACGACGAGATCGCCGCGACACTCGGGATCTCCCGCAAGACCGTGGAGAAGCACCTCAGCGCGGTGTTCACCGCGTGGTCGGTGCGCTCGCGCGTCGCCGTGGCCAGGATCGTGCTCGCCAACCGCCCGGCCTGAGCCGGTGAGCGCGACCGGCCGGGCTACTCCACGATGTGCATGGCCCGCGCGGCGTCGGTGATCGACCCGGTGAGCGAGGGGTACACCGTGAACGCCCGCGCGACCTGGTCGACGTTCAACCGCTGCTCGACGGCCAACGCCAGCGGGAAGATGAGCTCACTGGCCTTCGGCGCGACGATGACCCCACCGATCACCGTGCCGCTCCCGGTGCGGGCGAACAGCTTGACGAAGCCGTCCTTGATGCCCATCATCTTCGCGCGCGGGTTCTGCGCCAGCGGCAGCTTGTAGATCTCGCCCTGCGCGATGCCGTCCTCGATCTGCTTCTGGGTCCACCCGACGGTCGCGATCTCCGGCTGCGTGAAGATGTTCGCGGCCACGTTGCGGATCTCGGTCGGGTTCACGGCGTCACCCATGGCGTGCAGCATCGAGGTGCGTCCCTGCATGGACGCGACGGAGGCGAGCGGCAGGAACGTCGTGCAGTCACCGGCGGCGTAGATGTTGGGGACGCTCGTCCGTGCCACCCGGTTGACGCGGATGTGGCCGGAGTCGGTCAGCTGGACGCCGGCCTCCTCGAGCCCGATGCCGGCGGTGTTCGGGACCGAACCGACCGCCATGAGGCAGTGCGAGCCCTCGACGGTCCGGCCGTCGGAGAGGGTCGCGACGACGCCGTGCTCGGTCCGGGTGACGGAGTCGGCCCTGGACTTCGACAGCACCGTCATGCCGTTGCGCTTGAAGACGTTCTCGATGACCGCTGCGGCGTCCGCGTCCTCGCCCGGAAGGACCTGGTCGCGGCTGGAGATGAGCGTGACCTTCGAACCGAGTGCGGTGTACGCCGAGGCGAACTCGGCCCCCGTGACCCCGGAGCCGACGACGATGAGGTGCTCGGGGACCGAGGTGAGGTTGTACAGCTGCGTCCAGGTGAGGATGCGCTCGCCGTCGGGCAACGCCGACGGCAACTGCCGCGGACTCGCGCCCACGGAGATGACCACGGTGTCGGCCTCGATGCGGTCGAAGTCGGTGCCGGCGGAGCGGTCGGTCGAGACGATGACCTCGTTCGGGCCGTCGAGGCGTCCCTGGCCGTTCACGATCCGGACGCCGGCCCGGATGAGCCCGGCCCGCATGTCCTCGGACTGTTGGCGCGCGAGCCCGAGCAGACGCTTGTTGACCGCGGCGAGGTTGACGGCGACCTCGGGACGGCTGGGCTTGCCGGTGGTCTCCGAGCGGACGAAGAACTGCACGCCGAGATCCGCCGCCTCGCCGATGGCACCGACCGCGTCGGCCGTGGCGATGAGGCTCTTGGACGGGACGACGTCGGTGATGACCGCTGCGCCGCCGACGCCCGTCCGTTCCACCAGGGTGACGTCGGCGCCGAGCTGGGCGCCCGCGAGCGCCGCCTCGTACCCGCCGGGTCCGCCTCCGATGATCGCCACTCGCTGCTTGCGTTCGAACTCGTAGGCCATGCGACCATTCTCGCGCGCGACCAGGGGCGGGACCAAACCCGTTCCGCGCTCCGGCGACGACCGCGTTGCACGGATGAGCGGGGTCCGCACGGTTGGGGTCCGGCCCCGCCCCTGTCTAGAGTGAGAGGATGTCCGAAACTGCTGCGAACCCGCTCGATCTGTCCGATGTCGATCCCTTCGAGATCGCCCGAGAAGCCGCGGGTCAGATCGCCGAGAAGACCGGCGTGGAGCGCCACGACATCGCGCTCACGCTCGGCAGCGGTTGGGGCAAGGCCGCCGACCTCATCGGTGAGACGACGGCGACGATCCCGGCCTCCGAGATCGTCGGCTTCTCGAAGCCCGCGCTCGAGGGCCATGTCGGCACCCTGCGCTCGGTCCTGCTGCCGAGCGGCAAGCGCGCCCTCGTGATCGGCGCCCGGACCCACTACTACGAGAACCACGGCGTGCGCCGCGTGGTGCACAGCGTCCGGACGGCAGCGGCCACGGGTGCCGGCATCATGATCCTCACCAACGGCGCCGGCGGCATCAAGGACCACTGGACCCCCGGGACGCCGGTCCTCATCAGCGACCACATCAACCTCACCGCGGACTCGCCGCTCGAGGGCGCGACCTTCATCGACCTCACCGACCTGTACGCGAAGCGCCTGCGCGACCTCGCGCACTCGGTCGCACCGGAGCTCGACGAGGGCGTCTACACGCAGTTCCGTGGGCCGCACTACGAGACCCCTGCCGAGGTGCAGATGGCGAAGGCGATCGGCGGCCACATCGTCGGCATGTCGACGGCGCTGGAAGCCATCGCCGCCCGTCAGGCCGGCATGGAGGTGCTCGGCATGTCCCTCATCACCAACCTCGCCGCCGGCATCCAGAAGACGCCGCTCAGCCACGCCGAGGTCATCGAGGCCGGCCAGACGGCCGAGCCGGTGATCAGCAGGCTCCTCGCGCAGATCGTCGCCGCCCTGTGAGCGCCTCGACGCTGCTCGCGACCGCGGAGGCCTGGCTCGCACAGGACCCCGACGACGAGACGAGGGCCGAACTAGCCGGCCTCGTCGAGCGCGCCAGGGTCGCCGACGAGGTCGCGGTGGCAGAACTGCACGACCGCTTCGACAGCCGCCTGCAGTTCGGCACGGCCGGGCTGCGCGGCCGCATCGAAGCCGGTTCCAACCGCATGAACCGCGTGCTCGTCTCCCAGGCGGCGGCGGGCCTCGCCGCCTACCTCCTCGAGCAGGCCGGTGACGGGGTCACCCCGAGCATCGTCATCGGGTACGACGGCCGGAAGAACTCCGCGGTCTTCGCTCAGGACACCGCCGAGCTCATGACGGGTGCCGGCGTCCGCGCCATCCTGCTCCCCCGGCTGCTGCCGACCCCGGTCCTCGCCTTCGCCGTCCGGTTCTTCGACGCCTCGGCCGGGGTCATGGTCACGGCGAGCCACAACCCGCCGGCCGACAACGGCTACAAGGTGTACCTCGGCGGCGAGCACCAGGGCTCGCAGATCGTCTCCCCCGCCGACGCGGCCATCGCCGCACACATCGAGCACATCGCCACCACGGCGTCCGTCCAGGACTTGCCACGCGGCGACGCGTTCGAGGTCGCGGGCGAGGACGTCGTCGACGCCTACGTCGCGGCGACAGCCGGTGTGGCCCCGGCTCCGGCCGGCGACCAGCTCCGTGTCGTCTACACGGCGATGCACGGCGTCGGCTGGGAGACCACCGGTCGCGTCCTCGAGACCGCAGGGTATCCGGCACCGGAACTCGTCACCGAGCAGATCGAGCCGGACCCGACGTTCCGCACCGTGAGCTTCCCGAACCCTGAGGAGCCCGGCGCCCTCGACCTGTCGTTCGCGACGGCGCGAGCGACCGGTGCCGACCTCATCATCGCCAACGACCCCGATGCCGACCGCCTGGCGATCGCCATCCCGGACGCCACGGAGGCCTCCGGCTACCGACGACTCACCGGCAACGAGGTCGGCCTGCTCCTCGGGTGGCGCGCGGCGCAGCTCGCGAGTGCGGAACTCGACGGCGATGCGGCACCGGAGGGGACCCTCGCCTGCTCGATCGTCTCCTCCCCCGCGTTGCGGACGGTCGCCGAGGCCCACGGTCTCGCGTTCCGCGAGACGCTCACCGGGTTCAAGTGGATCTCCCGCACCCCCGGCATGCGCTTCGGATTCGAG
This sequence comes from Plantibacter sp. Leaf314, assembly GCF_001423185.1. Classification (NCBI taxonomy): domain Bacteria; kingdom Bacillati; phylum Actinomycetota; class Actinomycetes; order Micrococcales; family Microbacteriaceae; genus Plantibacter; species Plantibacter sp. Leaf314. The sequence goes on from NZ_LMOB01000002.1 coordinate 402,412, forward strand.
GAGGCGCTCGGATACCTCGTGAACCCCGAGACGGTGCGCGACAAGGACGGCATCTCCGCCGCAGTGGCGTTCCTCGGACTCGCGACGTCGGCTGCGCAGGCGGGCGAGAGCGTCGCCGGTCTGCTCGACCGGTTCGCGGCGACCTTCGGCTCCTTCGGCAGCGATCAGATCTCCATCCGCTACGCGGAGCTCAGCCGCATCGGCGAGGTCATGGCGGCGCTCCGAGAGCTTCCGCCCACCCGGATCGCCGGGGCGGCGGTGACGCGGATCGACGATCTTGTCGACGGCTTCGAAGGCCTCCCGCCGAGCGACGTCCTCCGGCTGTGGCTCGACGACGGGACCCGGGTGATGATCCGCCCGAGCGGGACGGAACCGAAGCTCAAGGTGTACGTCGACGTGCAGTCGAGCGAGGGCGATGCGGGCGAACGGGCGGCGACGGTCGCGGCACGCCTGGTCGCGCTGCGCAGCGAACTGACCGAGCTCGTCGCCTAGCCCGTCGGCCGGATCAGAGGACCGGACGCGGTCCGCCGACGAACGGTCCGGCCGCCGAGCCGTTCGGCGTGCCCTCAGCCGAGGGCGCGCTCGAGCTTCTCGGTGAGTTCGGCGAGGTCGAAGTAGTTGTCGATCACGACGATGTCGGCGAAGGTCTTGCCGATGCGCTCGACGAGTTCGGGAGACGTCAGGATGACCTGGGCGTCGGCAGCCGTCGTCGACAGGCTCTCGATGTCGCCGGCGATCACGTCGGCCTCGAGGTCGAGTCGCTCCAGGGCGCGTTCGGCGTTGAGTTTGAGGATCGCGGACGACCCCACTCCGGAACCACAGATCGCGACGATCTTCACGCGGGACCTCCGTGGCCGAGGAGCTCGGCACGGAACACGGCCCGCACCTCGTCCGCGTCGGCGGCGGCCGCCAGCCGTGGGATCGCCGTCGGGTCGTTGAAGACGTTGGCGATCTCCGCCACCCAGCCGACGTGCGACTCCGCCGTGGTGACCGCGAGGCCGAGGACCACCGAGACCGGGTCGTTGTGCGGGTGCCCGAACCGGACCGGCTCCGTGAGCGTGGCGACGACGAGGGAGTCCTGGTGGACGTCGGCCCCGGGGCGCGCGTGGGCGAGTGCGAGGCCGGGGGCGATGACGACGTAGGCGCCGAACTCCTCCACCACGTCGATCATGCGCTGCGTGTACGCCTCGTCCGTCGCGCCGGTCTGCGTGAGCAGTGCACCGGCCGCGCGGATCGCCTCTCGCCAGTCCGCCGCATCGACGCGGAGGGCGATTGTTGCTTCGGAGAGATCTGGGAGTGGCATCGCTTCAATCAGAGGATCGGTCAACCCGTGCGGGTCGGGACAAGCGTATCGCTCCGAGGCTGGAAGCCCGCCGCGCGTGTGCCGCTCGAGTGGTCGTCCGAGTGGCACCCGCGCCGAGGATCAGTCCTCGTCGTCGTCGAGGAATTCGTCGAACGCCTCCGAGATGCGGTCCGCCAGGGCCTCGCGGACCTCCAACGGCTGGAACGAGGCGGCGGCCGCGTTCAGCTGGAAGGTCTCGAGGTCCGTGAGGTCGTAGTCGAACACCTCCGTGAGCAGCGTGAGCTCCTTGGTGAGGCTCGTGTCGCTCATCGTCCGGTTGTCGACGTTCACCGTGACGGCGAAGTCGAGCTGGTAGAGCAGGTCGAACGGGTGGTCCTCGAGGTCGTCGCCCCAGGCCGCGATCGCGCCGGTCTGGAGGTTCGACTGCGGGCTCAGCTCGAGCGGGATCCGGCGGTCGCGGACCCACTCCGCGACCGGGCCGAGCGTGGCGTACAGGGACTCGGCGTCGTCGCGCTCGATGAAGATGTCCTCCGCGATGCGGACGCCGTGACCGAGGCGGAGCGCACGGCCGTCGAGCAGGGCGCTGCGGATCGACTCGACGCCGTCCGCCTCGCCGGCGTGCACGGTGACCGGGAACAGCTCACGGGCGAGGTAGTCGAAGGCCAGCCGGTGCTTGCTGGCCGGGAACCCGGCCTCGGCGCCGGCGATGTCGAAGCCCGCCACCCCGCGTTCGCGATGCCGGACGGCGAGTTCCGCGATCTCGAGGGCGCGGTCGGCGTGGCGCATGGCCGTGATGAGCTGCCCGATCTGGATGTCCGCACCCGTGTGGGCGGCGTCCTTGATGCCGAGCTCGATGCCCTCCTGGACGGCCTCCACGACCGCGTCGAGGCTCAGCCCGCGGGTGAGGTGCTGCTCGGGGGCCCACCGCACCTCGCCGTAGATGACGCCGTCGGCCGCGAGGTCCTGGACGAACTCGCGCGCGACGCGGACGAGCCCCTCCTCCGTCTGCATGACCGCGGTGCTGAGGTCGAAGGTCTTCAGGTACTCGACGAGCGAGCCGGCGTTGCACTGGGTGTAGAACCAGTCGGCGAGGCCGTCCGCGTCGGACACGGGGACGTCGACGCCCACCGCCTCCGCGAGTTCGATGATGGTCGCGGGGCGCACGCCGCCGTCGAGGTGGTCGTGGAGCGAGATCTTGGGCAGCGCGCTGACGTCGACGCCGGAGAGGGGGGATTCATCTGCAGAGGTCACGGGGTTCACTGTACCGCGCACGCGCGTCCGGCGACATGGCGTCCGCCGGCCCGCTCCGACCCGCCACCCGCGAGGAGCGGGAACGGGCTGACGGAGCGGACCGGAGGACGGGTCAGGCCTCGATGCGCGCCCGGACGATGGGCCCGCGCGGTGCCGCCGAGTCGGCGATCGAATACGCGCCCTCGAGCGCCTCGAGCGCCCGCGGGAACCGGGCGCCGTCGTCCGCGCTCAGGGTGAACAGCGGCTGTCCGGCTCGGACCTCGTCACCTGGCTTGGCGTGCAGGTCGATGCCCGCAGCGTGGACGACCGGATCCTGCTGGCGTGCCCGACCGGCGCCGAGACGCCAGGCGGCGATCCCGAAGGGCAGGGCCTCCTGCGTCGCCAGGACGCCGTCGCGGGAGGCGGTGACGACGTGGGTCTCCTTGGCGACCGGCAGTGGTGCATCCGGGTCGCCGTCCTGCGCGCGGATCATCCGCTTCCACACGTCCATCGCCCGGCCGTCCGCCAGCGCACCCTCGACGTCGGCGTCCGGCTGTCCGGCGAGGGTCAGCATCTCCCGCGCGAGCGCGACGGTCAGTTCCACGACGTCGGCCGGGCCCCCACCGGCGAGCACCTCGACGGACTCCCGGACCTCGTTGGCGTTGCCGATCGCGAGGCCGAGCGGGACGTTCATGTCCGTCAGGAGCGCGGTCGTCGCGACGCCCGCGTCCGTGCCGAGCGCCACCATCGTGCGCGCCAGTTCCTCAGCCCGCTCGTACTCCTGCATGAACGCACCCGAGCCGAACTTCACGTCGAGGACGAGGGCCCCCGTGCCTTCGGCGATCTTCTTGGACATGATGCTGGAAGCGATGAGCGGGATGGCCTCGACGGTGCCGGTGGTGTCGCGGAGCGCGTACAGGCGCTTGTCGGCCGGTGCGAGCCCGGAGCCGGCGGCGCAGATGACCGCGCCGACCTCGGTCAGCTGCCGCATCATCTCGTCGTTGGTGAGGGCCGCGCGCCAGCCGGGGATGCTCTCGAGCTTGTCGAGGGTTCCGCCGGTGTGCCCGAGGCCTCGGCCGGACAGCTGCGGGACCGCGACGCCGAACACGGCGACCAGCGGGGCGAGCGGCAGGGTGATCTTGTCGCCGACGCCGCCCGTCGAGTGCTTGTCCGAGGTCGGCTTGTCGAGCTCGGCGAAGCTCATACGCTCGCCGCTCGCGATCATCGCCATCGTGAGGTCGCGGATCTCGCGGCGTTCCATCCCGTTCAGGAGGATCGCCATCGCGAGCGCCGACATCTGCTCGTCGGCGACGTAGCCGCGGGTGAACGCGTCGATCAACCAGTCGATCTGCGGCGTCGTCAGCTCACCCCGGTCGCGCTTCGTGCGGATGAGGTCGACGACGTCGAAGGCTTCTACGGGACTCATGCGTGGTACTCCTCGAGTTGGCGAGGTCCGAAGGCGTCCGGGAGGACCTCGTCGATGGTGCGGATGCCGGAGACGGTGTCGAGCAGCATGCCCGCCGTCGAGTGCTCGTACAGCAACTGACGGCAGCGTCCGCACGGCATCAGGCGCTCGCCCTTGCCGTCGACGCAGGCGAAGGCGACGAGGCGTCCACCGCCCGTCATGTGCAGGGCGGACACGAGGGCGCACTCGGCGCACAGCGTCAGCCCGTAGCTGGCGTTCTCGACGTTGCAGCCGGAGATGATCCGGCCGTCGTCGACGAGTGCCGCCGCGCCCACCGGGAAGCGACTGTAGGGCACGTAGGCGTGGCCCATCGCCTCGCGGGCGGCGCCGTGGAGGGCCTCCCAGTCGATCTCGGGACCGGTCGATGTGTCGCTCACGGTCAGCCCTTCACGTAGGGTTTGCCGGCCGCGGCCGGACCCCGGGAGACGCCGACGAGGCCCGCCACCGCGAAGATCGTCACGACGTACGGCAGCATCAGCATGAACGCGCTCGGCACCGGCGAACCGATGGCGCTCAACGCGAACTGCAGGTTCTGCGTGAAGCCGAACAGCAGCGCCGCGAGCGTCGCCTTCAGCGGGTCCCATCGCCCGAAGATGACCGCCGCGAGCGCGATGTAGCCCGCACCGGCCGTCATCTCCTTGTTGAACGCACCGACCGAGCCGAGCGTGAAGTACGCGCCGCCGAGACCGACGATCGCGCCGGCGAGGGCCACGTTCCAGAAGCGTGTCCGGTTCACGTTGATGCCGACGGTGTCGGCCGCCTGCGGGTGCTCACCGACCGCGCGGAGGCGGAGACCCCAGCGGGTGGAGAAGAGGCAGTAGAAGACCACGGCGACGGCGATGTACATCAGGTAGATGATGATCGTCTGCCGGAACAGCACCGGCCCGATGAGCGGGATCTCGCTGAGGATCGGGATGTTGATGCGCGGGAACTTCGGCGGGCTGTTGAAGAGCGCCTCGTTCTTCGTGAGCACCTGTGCGTACAGGAAGCTCGTGAGCCCCACGACGAGGACGTTCAGGACGACACCCACGATGACCTGGTCGACGAGGTACTTGATCGAGAACGCCGCGAGCAGGAAGCTCACGAGCATGCCGGCGATCATCGCCGCGACCAGACCGAGCACCGCGTTGCCCGTCACCGACGCCACGAAGGCGGACGAGAACGCTCCGGCGAGGAGCTGCCCTTCGATCGCGATGTTGACGACGCCGACGCGCTCGGAGATGACGCCGCCGAGCGCTCCGAAGATGAGCGGGACGCTCAGCGCGACCGTGCCGAGCAGCAGGCCCGTGATCGGGATGGCCTTGCCCGCGGCGGCCCAGGACAGGAACCCGACCATGAAGAGCACGCCGAACACGGTGATGAGCCAGAGTGGGATGCGCTTACCGGTCGTGACGAGGTAGGCGCTCAGCGCCGTGATCGCCGCGAGGAGGATCGTGACGACGATGCCCGTGACGGTGGACGGCAGCACCACCGTCGGCAGTTGGATGACGTCGCCCTCGCTGGACAGGCGGAAGGTGCTGTTGCCGTCCCGGTGCCAGATGACGAAGAGCAGGAACGCGATGACGGTGAAGATCCCGAAGGCGATCGGAGCCTTCCAGCTCCGGACCACGACCGTCTCGAGGACGATCGGTGCGTCGGGAGCGGGCTGGGGCTGCTGCTTGTCGAGCGTGAACGCACTCATGCGGACACCTCCTTCTTGGTGGCGCGACGCGTGCGGCGCGCCGATCCGTCCGGCTTCGGCAGGAAGAAGATCGCGCGGACGAGCGGCGGGGCCGCGATGAACAGCACGATGAGGGCCTGGAGGACCAGGACGATGTCGATCGGCACGTTGACGCCCTGCGTCGCCTGCATGGAGTACCCGCCGGCCTTCAGTGCGCCGAACAGGATGCCGGCGATGAGGATGCCGCCCGGCCGACTCCGACCGAGGAGGGCGACCGTGATCGCGTCGAAGCCGATGCCCGCGTCGATCCCGTTGTCGAAGCCGGAGGTCACCGTCCCGAGCACCTGCGAGACCCCGGCGAGGCCGATGAGCCCACCGGAGAGGAGCATGGCGTACACGTAGGTGTTCTTGACGTCGATCCCGGCGACGCGCGCGGCGTTCGGGTTCTCCCCCACCGCCCGGAAGCGGAACCCGATGGAGGACCGGCTGAAGAGCCACCACACGAACACGACCGCGATGATCGCGATGAGGAATCCGGCGTGGAGGTTGTAGCGGTCGCCCAGGAGCTTCGGCAGGACGGCGTTCTCCGCCATCCCCGCGCTCTTCGGCACGTTCGATCCGGGAGCCTGCAGGAGCCCCTGGGTGGAGAGCATGAACGTGATCAGGTAGAACGCGACGTAGTTGAGCATGATCGTGATGATCACCTCGTGCGCGCCCGTCCTGGCCTTCAGGACACCGACGATGCCACCCCAGAACGCACCGCCGACGATGCCGGCTGCGACGGCGACGAGCAGGTGCACGACCGGCGGGAGGTCGAGGGTGAACCCGACCCAGCCGGCGCAGGCGGCGGCGATGAGCATCTGTCCGCGGCCGCCGATGTTGAACATCCCGACGCGGAACGCGAGCCCGACACCGAGACCCGCGAGGATCAGCGGCGTCGCGAAGGTGAGGGTCTCGGTCAGCGGACGGATGCCGTTCAGGAAGTCGGGCCGGCGGAAGTTGTAGATGGACCCCTGGAAGAGGGCTCCGTAGGCGCCGGTCGCCGACTGCCAGACCGCGGCGATCGTGTCGCCCGGCCGAGCGAGGAAGTACCCGGCGGCCGCGTGGACCTTCGGGTCGGTCAGGGCGATGAGGACGGCGCCGGCGACCATCGCCAGCACCACCGCGAGGATGGAGATGACGATGCTCGAGTTGAGGATCTCGGCCAGCACCTTGTTCGAGCGCGGCTGCGTCGTGTCGGGCTTCGCCTCGCCGGGAGCCACCGGCTGGACCGTTCCGGGCGGGGTGTGGGACGTGTCGCTCATGCTGCTGCTCCTGCCGGGAGTTCGCCGGCCATCATGAGGCCGAGGACCTCTCTGGGGGTCGAGGCCGGGACGATCCCGACGATGCCGCCGCGGTACATGACGGCGATGCGGTCGGCGAGCGCGACGACCTCGTCGAGCTCGGTCGACACGACGATGACGGGGATGCCCGCGTCGCGCGTCGCGACGATGCGCTTGTGCACGAACTCGATCGACCCGACGTCGATGCCGCGGGTGGGCTGGGCGGCGACGAAGAGCCGCAGGTCACGGCTGAGTTCGCGCGCCAGCACGACCTTCTGCTGGTTGCCGCCCGACAGCGAGCCGGCGGGCGACTCGATGCCCTGGGAGCGGACGTCGAACTCCTGCGACTTCTCGCGGGCGAAGTCGTCGCGGAAGCCGCGCTGCACGGTGCCGGCCTTCACGAAGGGCGCACCCGTCGAGCGGTCGAGCATGAGGTTCTCGGCGATCGTGAACTGCTTGACGAGCCCGTCCTCCGAGCGGTCCTCCGGCACGAACCCGACGCCGGCGTCGAGCACCTTCCGCGGGGTGGAACCGACGAGTTCGACGCCGTCGAGCTTGATGCTGCCCTTCGTGTGGGGCTGCAGACCGAGGATCGCCTCGGTGAGCTCGGTCTGACCGTTGCCCTGCACGCCCGCGATCGCGAGCACCTCACCCTCGTGCACGTCGAAGCTGACGGCGTTCACGACGAGCTGGCCCAGGTGGTCGACGACCGAGAGGTCCTGCACGCGGAACGTGGCCTCGCCGAGCTTCGGCGCCTCCTTGTGGACGGTGAGCTCGACCGGACGGCCGACCATGAGCGAAGCGAGCTCGGCGTTCGTCGCCGTGGGCGAGGCCTCGCCGACGACCTTCCCGAGACGGATGACGGTGATGCGGTCGGCGACCTCGCGGACCTCGCGCAGCTTGTGGGTGATGAAGACGATCGACGTCCCCTCGCTCTTCAGCTGCTTCATGATCGCCATGAGCTCGTCGGTCTCCTGCGGCGTGAGCACGGCGGTGGGCTCGTCGAAGACGAGGACGTTGGCGTTGCGGGAGAGCGCCTTGACGATCTCCACCCGCTGCTGCACGCCGACGGGGAGGTCGCCGACGAGGGCGTCCGGGTCGAGGCTGAAGCCGAACCGCTCGGAGATGTCGGTCACGAGCTTGCGGGCCGCTGCGACGTCGAGGCGACCACCGCCCTTGGTCTGCTCGTGGCCGAGCATCACGTTCTCGGCGACGGTGAAGACGGGGATGAGCATGAAGTGCTGGTGGACCATGCCGATGCCTGCGGCCATGGCGTCACCCGGGCCTTGGAAGTGCTGGACGACGTCGTCCAGGAGGATCTCGCCCTCGTCGGCCTGGTAGAGGCCGTACAGGACGTTCATGAGGGTGGACTTGCCTGCGCCGTTCTCACCGAGGAGGCAGTGGATCTCCCCCGGTTCGACGGTGAGGTCGATGTGGTCGTTGGCGGTGAGGGCGCCGAACCGTTTGGTGATGCCGCGGAGCTGGAGCTTCATGGGTCCCAATCTAGTCACGTGTCGGGTGTCGGCACAGACGGTCGGGATCGCCGTCGACCATGCCGCGAACAGACCGGGGGGAGGCCGCGATTCGCGACCTCCCCCCGGAGTTCCGGGCGTCTGCCCGGGGAAGAGGGACTACTTGACGGGCGAGGAGACCGAGGTCGCCTTGATGGAACCGTCGATGATGCCTGCCTTGATCGTGTCGAGCTCGTCGGCCAGGGTCGGGGAGACCTTGGACTCGAAGTCGTGGAACGGCGCGATGCCGACGCCCTCGTTCTCGAGGGTGCCGATGTAGGCCGCCGCGTCGAACTTGCCGCCGCCGGCCTCGGTCACGGTGTCGGCGACGCCGGCCTTCATGCCCTTGAGGATGGAGGTGAGGAAGAGGCCCTTGTTCTCGGCGTTCGTCTCGTAGAGGTCGGCGTCGACACCGACCATCGCGATGTCCTTGCCGGTCTCCTGGATCTCGGCGATGGCGCTGAGGAAGATCGGGCCACCGACGGGCAGGAGCACGTCAGCGTTCTGGTCGATCAGCGTGCGGGCGAGCTGCTTGGCGGTGTCGTTGGCCTCGAAGCCACCGGTGAACGAGCCGGTCTGAGCGGCGACGTCCCATCCGACGACCTGGACGCTCTTGCCCTTCTGCTCGTTGTAGTACGCGACGCCCTCGGCGAAACCGTCCATGAAGATCTGGACGGACGGGAAGGGCTGTCCACCGAAGGTGCCGACGACGCCGGTCTTCGAGTAGTCGGCCGCCGCGTAGCCGGCGAGGAACGCCGCCTGCACGGTGTCGAAGAGGATCGGCTTGATGTTCGGAGCGTCGACCTTACCGTCGAAGTCGTTGTCGGCCGCGTCGTCGATGATCGCGTAGTCGACGTCGGGGTTGGCGAGCGCCGCCTCGACCGTGTCGGCGGAGAGGGCGAAGCCGACGCTGACGATGAGCGAGCAGCCCTGGTCCGCGAGGCTCTGGAGGTTCGGCTTGTAGTCGTCGGCCTTGTCGGACTGGACGGTGATGGGCTCGACGCCGAGCTCCTTCGCCGCCTCGGTCAGACCCTCGTAGCCGAGCTGGTTGAACGACTTGTCGGTGAAGCCACCGGCGTCGGAGACCATGCAGGGAAGGAAGTCGGATGCGGCACCCGTCGCGTCGCCGCCACCGGTGCTGGGAGCCGATGCGCAGCCGGCGAGCAGTGCCATGAGACCGACGCCGGCGATTGCGCCCGCAGCGGCCTTCCGAGTTGTGATTGCCAAGGTAGCCTCCAAGATGCAGCCCCGCGGGTCACGGGGCGTATGGGGTTACGTTACCCAATGTGACGACGCCCGGATGGACGATCCCGGCTTCGCGACCGAAGCGTTACAGAACGGTGGTGTCGGCGTCATCCGCCGGAAACACGGGGCTGCGCAGACGCGCACCGTGGCCGGTCTCCGCTGCGCAGGTGAGCAGGCCGAACCACCTGTCAGCTCGGCTTGCGCTGCGGGTGCTCGCGGTTCCGAGCCGGGCACCGAGGGCGTTTCGGTGCGCGGCTCGGAACCGACCGCATTCGCGCTCACCGGCGGTGGAGCGCGAGCGTCTCGCCGTCCCACCTCCGACGCAACCACCGGTCGTGGCTCGCGATGACGACCGCGCCGGGGTACGTCCCGAGCGCCTCCTCGAGGTCGGTCGCCAGCGTGAGCGACAGGTGGTTCGTCGGCTCGTCCAGGAGGAAGAGGTGCGGCGGTCTGGCGATGATGAGCGCCAGCGCGAGTCGGCGTTGCTGCCCGACCGAGAGCACCCCGACCGGACGGTCGAGGTCGCGCGGCGAGAGCAGGCCGAGACCCGCGAGCGGGGTGCGCGCGGCTCGCGACTCCCCGAGGGTGCGCTCGTAGACCTCCCGAGGGGATCGTCCTGCTGCAGCGAACACGACGTCCTGCTCGAGCAGCCCCACCCGCAACCCCCTCCGCCGGAGGAGCGTCCCCGAGTCGAGGCGGAGCGAGCCGGCGAGCGCCGACAGGAGCGTCGACTTCCCTGAACCGTTCGCCCCCGTGACGAGCAACCGCGTCCGGGGCGCGATCCGCAGACGGTCGAGGTGCAGCCGGCCGTCGATGCGGGCGTCGGCGAGGTCGAGTAGCTGCTCACCCTCGTCGAGCACCGTCGAACCGCTCGGGATCCCCGCGAACGAGAGCGGGCGAGGCGGACGTCGTACCTGTTCGCGCTCCAGGGTCTCGAGCCGGAGCTGCGCGTTCCGCACCCGCCGACTGATCTGTTGTTCGACCCGGTCGCCGCGCATACCGAACGCCATCCGGTTGTTGTCCCGGATGCCTCGGTCGTGGTTGATCCGCGGCGCCGTGTCGTGCACGGCAGACGCGAGTCGACCGAGCTCCGCCTGTTCCTCCGTATAGCGCGCCGCCCACCGTTCGAGTTCCGCCGCCTTCCACCCCAGGTACTCGCTGAAGGGACCGCCGAACACCACGACGGGCGAGGCCTCGCCGACCGGGACCGGCCGGGACGGATCGATGTCGACGAGCCCCGTCGCCACCTCGTCGAGGAAGGCACGGTCGTGGCTGGCGAACAGCACGGGACCGGGCCAGGTCGACAGTTGGCCGCGGAGGAAGGCGACCGCCTCGTCGTCCAGGTGGTTGGTCGGCTCGTCGAGCAGCAGGGCGGTCGGTCTCCCGACCAGGAGCGCGGCGAGGGCGAAGCGGGAACGCTGCCCGCCGCTCACCTCGCCGAGGCGCCGCGACCGCTCGATTCCAGCGAGTCCGAGGCCGGCGACGACCGCGTCCAACCGGGCGTCCGCCGACCACACGTCGGCTCGTTCCGCCGCGTCGAGCGCGGCGGCGTACCGGCGATCGGCAGCGTCGGCGGACGCCCCGGTCCCGCCGAGCGCCGCTGCAGAGGTCTCGAGCTCCTCCTCGACCGCCCTGACGTCGCGCAGCGCCAGCTCGAGCAGCTCGCCGACGGAGGTCTCCTCCGACAGTTCCAACTCCTGCATGAGGATGCCGGTGCGCACCGGTCGGACGGCCTCGCCGTCGTCCGGCTCGTCGAGCCCGGCGAGGATCCGCAACAGGGTCGACTTGCCTGCGCCGTTCTCGCCGATGAGGCCGAGGCGCTCGCCTGCCGGGACGACGAGGTCGACGTCGCGCAGGACGACACGGTCACCGTAGGCGCGGGTGACACCGTCCGCGCGCAGCTGCTGGATGTCGATGGAACGACCGAACGTCTGGGCCGAACCGGAGACGACGGATGATGCGTGGGTGATGGGTGCTCGCATGGAGGCCCCTTTCGAGATGGGGCACACCTCGCGCGATCGTCGTCCGAAGCGTCGGCAGCGAGCGCAGGGCTCGAACAGACGGCGGGACGTGAAGCGACTGGCGTACCTCGATGGATTCCCGCCGGGCACATCACGGACGTGATGCTCGGGCCGCAGGCGCGGGACGTCGATTCGCTCAGTTCTTCACAGTGCGACCAGGCTATCCGGCGTGTGTCGACGCTCGCAAGCCCTCCGCGTCACCCGCCCCGATTAGGCTGGTGATCATGCGTGCTCCGTCGATCCCTTCGCTCGTGCGGCGTCGATCGGCGCGTCGATCGATCGTGACGGCGTTGGTCGCGGCGGTAGGCGTCTCCGCGCTCCTGTTCGGCGGAGTCCCCGGCTCGAGCGCCGCAGCGGCCACGCGCGATCAGGCGGCGGCCACGGCGACGCCCACCCCGACGCCGAAGCCGACCGGCAGCACCCCGGCGACGCCCAAGCCGACGGCCAAGCCTTCGACCCCGGCCCCTGCAGCGCCGGCACCGCCCACGGTCCGCGGCACGGATTTCGATCCCGGCGAGATCATCAGCGACGAGAACTTCTACGACGCCAACGCGATGAGCGAGGCGGACGTCCAGGCGTTCTTCGCCTCCCAGCCCTGCACGCCGAAGGACGGCGTACCGTGCCTGGCGGACTTCCGCGACAGCACGGAGTCGGTCCCGGCCGCCGAACCCGGCCACTGCGAGGCCTACCGGGGCGCTGTCAACGAATCGGCCGCCCGGATCGTCACCAAGGTCGCGCACGCGTGCGGGATCAACCCGAAGGTGCTGCTCGTCCTCATGCAGAAGGAGCAGTCGCTCATCACCGGACCGAGCGAGTACGGCTACGCCCGGGCGATGGGCTGGGGCTGCCCCGACACCGGGCCGAACTTCAGCGCCAGTTGCGACGCCGACTACTTCGGCTTCCAGAACCAGGTCTACCGGTCCGCGTGGCAGTTCCGGCAGTACACGCTCTACCCCCTGAACGTGCCGGGCGAGTCGTACCAGCGCGCGTACCACCTCGGGTCGGTGTACATCCAGTACAGCCCTGATGCCGCGTGCGGGGGCACCCAGGTGGACATCCGCAACCAGGCCACGGCGAACCTGTACCTCTACACCCCGTACCAGCCGAACGCCGCGGCGCTCGCCAACGTGTCCGGCACGGGCGACGCCTGCAGCGCCTACGGCAACCGCAACTTCTGGCGGCTCTACACCGAATGGTTCGGCCCGGCCGTCTGACGCCTCACTCCCCGATGAGGAGCGAGACCCGGTCGTCGAGGTAGGCGTCGAGCGGCGTGAGACCGAGGTCGTGACCGGCCCAGCGGAGCATGATCGTGTCGTCGACGATGGAGAGCGGGCCGGAGCCCGCCCGGAGCGACGCCTCGTCCAGCGCCAGTTCGACGACCTCGAAGTTCACGACATCCCCCTCGGCGAACGGGCCACGGTGCGCCGCCTGCTGGGCGATCCGCCGGTGCTCGACCTCGGAGGATCGGTGGTTGAACCACTTCGGCTCGACGGCGCGGGTGGACTCCGCCGCGGTGAAGAGGCGGCCGTCGACGGACACGAGCACCACGCCGAGGCGCCACGCCCGGCCGATGGGCCGGAGCGCGGGCGCCCGTTTGACCAGTGGGATCCCGCGCGGCGTGTAGACCTCCGCGAGCGCCTCGTCGTGAACCCCTGCCGCCTGCAGACGCGCCGCCGCCTGCACCAGCAGCTCGTGCAGCGCGGTCACCGTCGGCGGCCGATCAGAGGACGTCGTCGCGGCCGGACAGCTTGAGGGCGTCGACGACGCTCTTCACCCGCTGCGCGTTCGCGCTCGTGGTGACGAGCAGGGCGTCCGGGGTGTCGACGACGACGATGTCCTGCACGCCGATGAGGCTGATGACCCGGCCGGTCTGACTGACCACGATGCCGCTGGAGGCGTCGGACAGCACCCGTGCGTTCTCGCCGAGGATGGCGAGGTCGGACTTGCGTCCACCGGAGTTGAGCTTCGCGAGCGAGGCGAAGTCCCCCACGTCGTCCCAGTCGAAGTGCGCCGGCACGACGGCCATGCGACCGGCGGCCGCAGCGGGCTCGGCCACCGAGTAGTCGATCGCGATCTTCTCGAGGGCCGGCCAGACGCGGTCGACGACCGGACCGCGCGCTGCGGCGTCGTCCCAGACCTCGGCGAGTTCGAGGAGTCCCGCGAGGAGCTCCGGCTTCTGCCGACCGATCTCCTCGAGCAGGACGTCGGCGCGGGAGATGAACATGCCGGCGTTCCAGAGGTGTTCGCCGCTCGAGACGTAGCGCTTGGCCGTGGCGAGGTCGGGCTTCTCGACGAAGGAGTCGACGAGCATGACGCCCTCCGCCCCACGGATGCCCAGATCGTGCGCGCTCTTGATGTAGCCGAAGCCGATCGCCGGCTCCGTCGGCTGGATGCCGATCGTGACGATGTACCGCTCCTCGGCAGCCGTGACCGCCTGCGCCACCGCGGCCCGGAACAGCCGGTCGCCGCGGATGACGTGGTCGGCGGCGAAGGAACCGACGATGACGTCGGGCTCGCGGCGCACGAGGATCGCCGCGGCGAGGCCGATCGCCGCCGTGGAGTCACGCGGTTCGCTCTCGAGGACGACGTTCGCGTCGGCGAGGTCTGGCAGCTGCTGTTCGACGGCCGCCCGGTGCGCGCGTCCCGTGACGACCATGATGCGCTGGTCGCCGGCGATGGGGGCGAGGCGGTCCCAGGTGGCGCGGAGCAGCGTGCTGCCGGACCCGGTGAGGTCGTGGAGGAACTTGGGTGCGTCGGCGCGAGAGAGCGGCCAGAGCCGGCTGCCGATGCCGCCGGCCGGGATCACCGCGTAGAAGCGTTCGAGGGGCGTGGTCATCGCCCCAGCGTACCGGCAGGGTCCCGCCGTGCGATGACGGCACGGAACCGTCATCTGACGGGTTTACGATGAGCGCCAGTTCGAGCACGAGAAAGATCGGTACGCGCATGGCTGGACGCAACGTCCTCGGGATCCCGATCCCGTCCTTCGGCAGCAAGCAGACTCCCCCACCGCCCGTCGGCCCGCCCGACCCCGCCGACCTCGACGGCCGGAACAGCATCGTCAACGCCTGCATCTACCGTCACGGATCCCGCAGCTCCACCCTCACGTCCTTGGAGGACACCTTCCGGGCACTCCACGAGACGCCGGAGGGTGTCGCGTGGATCGGGCTCTACCGACCCGACGCAGGCGAGCTCGGCATCCTGGCGGCGGAGTTCGGGCTCCACCCGCTCGCCGTGGAGGACGCGATCACGGCCCATCAGCGGCCGAAGATCGAGCGGTACGACGACGTCCTCTTCGTCGTCCTCCGAGCCGCCAACTACATCGACGAGACCGAGTCCGTCGAGTTCGGCGAGTTGCACGTCTTCGTCGGCCCGAACTTCGTGATCACCCTCCGGCACGCGGAGTCCCCCGACCTCTCTCATGTACGCGCCCGCATGGAGCAGGAGCATGAGCTCCTCGCCTACGGACCGCAGGCGATCCTCTACGCCATCATCGACGCCGTCGTGGACGGGTACGGCCCGGTCGTGGCCGGACTCTCCAACGACATCGACGAGATCGAGGAGCAGGTGTTCGTCGGCGAGTCGCAGGTGTCGCGACGCATCTACCAACTCTCCCGGGAGGTCATCGCCTTCGAACGCGCCACCCACCCGCTGAGCGACGTCATGCAGTCGCTCGAGCAGGGCAGTGCGAAGTACGGCGTCGCCGACGAGCTGCAGCGCGGTCTCCGCGACGTCGCCGACCACCTGACGAGCGTGAACCAGCGCATCGACGCCTACCGAGAGCTCCTCCGCGACATCCTGACCGTCAACAGCACGCTCGTCGGACAGCGCCAGAACGAGGAGATGGCCAAGATGACGGAGGCGAGCCTCAAGCAGGGGGACGAGGTGAAGAAGATCTCCTCCTGGGCGGCCATCCTCTTCGGCCCGAGCCTCATCGCGGGCATCTACGGCATGAACTTCACCCACATGCCCGAGCTGTCGTGGTGGTTCGGATACCCGATGGCGCTCGCGCTCATGGCCACGACCAGCGTGATCCTCTACAAGGTCTTCAAACGACGGAACTGGTTGTGAACGGCAGCCGTCCGTCGGGTGTCGAGCGGGTGGCGCGACTCTCTCGTCATCGAGACAGTTAGGCCAGCCTTAGCGGCGGAACGACGCGTCTCGCGCCTACACTTGGGGTCAGCGCGCCGATTCGACGCACGGCAGGCAACAACCCCCGCACGGCAGAACGATCTGCCGCAGATAGCGAATATCAGGGAGGACCTCGTGACCGCGAGTCTCACGCGAACGTCACCGTTGGAATCCACGACATCCAAACGCCCGGCCGGCACCCTGTATCGGGGCCGTGAAGGCATGTGGTCGTGGGTGCTCCACCGGATCACCGGCGTCGCCATCTTCTTCTTCCTCCTCGTGCACGTCCTCGACACCGCGCTGGTGCGGGTCTCGCCTGAGGCGTACAACGCCGTCATCGGCACGTACAAGAACCCGATCATGGGCCTCGGCGAAGTCGCCCTGGTCGCGGCGATCACGTACCACGCGTACAACGGCATCCGGATCATCCTCATCGACTTCTGGTCGAAGGGCACGAGGTTCCAGCGCCCGATGTTCTGGATCGTCATCGGCCTCTGGGTCGTCACGATGCTGGGCTTCACGCCGCGCCACCTGATCAACGTGTTCAGCGAGATGGGCCACTGATGACGACGATCGCCGCTCCCCGCACCCCCGCACGTCCCGCGCGCCGCAAGGGCGTCAACTGGGAGAAGTGGGGCTGGATCTACATGCGCGTCTCCGGCGTGATCCTCCTGGTCCTCATCTTCGGACACCTGTTCGTCAACCTCATGGTCGGCGACGGCATCAAGGCCATCGACTTCGCGTTCGTCGGCGGCAAGCTGTCGAACCCGTTCTGGCAGTGGTGGGACGTCGCCATGCTGTGGCTGGCGCTCATCCACGGCGGCAACGGCATGCGCACGATCGTGAACGACTACGCGACGGGTCGCACGATCCGCGGCGTGCTCAAGGTCGCGATCCTCGCCGCCGTCAGCATCCTCATCATCCTCGGGACCCTGGTCGTCTTCACCTTCGACCCGTGCCCCGCCGGCGCACCGGCAGACCTGCTCGCGTCGTTCTGCCCCGCCAACTGAGCAACCGAGACCGAGCAACGGAAACCGTGACTACAGAAACCACCGAGTCCACCGTCATCGACGGCATCCACTACCACCAGTTCGACATCGTGATCGTGGGTGCCGGCGGTGCCGGCATGCGCGCAGCGATCGAGGCCGGTCCAGGGGCGAAGACCGCGGTCATCTCCAAGCTGTACCCGACGCGTTCCCACACGGGTGCCGCGCAGGGCGGCATGGCGGCGGCGTTGGCCAACGTCGAGGAGGACAGCTGGGAGTGGCACACCTTCGACACGATCAAGGGTGGCGACTACCTCGTCGACCAGGACGCCGCTGAGATCCTCGCGAAGGAGGCCATCGACGCGGTCATCGACCTCGAGAACATGGGCCTGCCCTTCAACCGCACGCCGGAGGGCAAGATCGACCAGCGCCGCTTCGGCGGGCACACGCGCGACCACGGCAAGGCTCCGGTCCGCCGTGCCTGTTACGCGGCCGACCGCACCGGCCACATGATCCTGCAGACGCTGTTCCAGAACTGCGTCAAGCTCGGCATCAACTTCTTCAACGAGTACTACGCGCTCGACCTCATCATGACCAACGTCGACGGCGTCGACAAGCCGTCCGGCATCGTCGCGTACGAGCTCTCCACCGGCGAGATCCACGTCTTCCAGGCGAAGGCGATCATCTTCGCGACCGGCGGCTTCGGCAAGATCTACAAGACGACCTCGAACGCGCACACCCTCACGGGCGACGGCGTCGGGATCATCTGGCGCAAGGGCCTCCCGCTCGAGGACATGGAGTTCTTCCAGTTCCACCCCACCGGCCTGGCCGGTCTCGGCATCCTCCTCACCGAGGGTGCCCGAGGCGAGGGTGCGATCCTCCGCAACGCGAGCGGCGAACGCTTCATGGAGCGCTACGCCCCCACCATCAAGGACCTCGCACCCCGCGACATCGTCGCGCGATGCATGGTCCAGGAGGTCGCGGAGGGCCGCGGCGCCGGGCCCAACAAGGACTACGTCTACCTCGACTGCACGCACCTCGGTGCCGAGGTCCTCGAGACCAAGCTCCCCGACATCACCGAGTTCGCCCGCACCTACCTCGGTGTCGACCCGGTGACCGAGCCGGTGCCGGTCATGCCGACCGCGCACTACGCGATGGGCGGCATCCCGACGAACGTCAAGGCCGAGGTGCTGAGCGACAACAACACCGTCGTCCCCGGCCTCTACGCCGCCGGCGAGTGCGCCTGCGTGTCCGTTCACGGCTCCAACCGCCTCGGCACGAACTCGCTGCTCGACATCAACGTGTTCGGGAAGCGCGCCGGCAACAACGCGGTCGAGTACGTCCAGAACATCGACTTCACCCCGCTGCCCGAGAACCCGGCCGGCTTCGTCGCCGGTCTCGTCGAGCAGATGCGGAACTCCAACGGCACCGAGCGGATCTCGACGATCCGCAAGGAGCTCCAGGAGGAGATGGACCGCAACGCGCAGGTGTTCCGCACCGACGAGTCGCTCGCCGGGGTCACCGCGACCATCCACAACCTGCGCGAGCGGTACCAGAACATCGCCGTCCAGGACAAGGGCAAGCGGTTCAACACCGACCTCCTCGAGGCGATCGAGCTCGGCTTCCTGCTCGACCTCGCCGAGGTCGTCGTGTACTCCGCGCGGAACCGCAAGGAGAGTCGCGGCGGCCACATGCGCGACGACTTCCCGAAGCGCGACGACGAGAACTACATGCAGCACACGATGGCGTACCTGTCGGGCGACCCGCACTCGTCCGACGCCGCCGACCACATCCGGCTCGACTGGAAGCCTGTGGTCATCACGCGGTACCAGCCGATGGAGAGGAAGTACTAGCGATGAGCACTGCAACGCTCGAGAACCCGCCGGCCGCGGCCCCCGAGGAGATCCAGTCCTTCACGGTCACCCTGATCATCCGTCGGTTCGACCCGGACGTGGACGCCGAGCCGCGCTGGGAGGACTTCGACGTCGAGATGTTCCCGACGGACCGGATCCTGGACGCGCTGCACAAGATCAAGTGGGAGCAGGACGGCACGCTCACCTTCCGTCGTTCGTGCGCCCACGGCATCTGCGGCTCCGACGCCATGCGGATCAACGGCCGCAACCGACTCGCCTGCAAGACGCTGATCAAGGACCTCGACATCTCGAAGCCGATCTACGTCGAGGCGATCAAGGGACTGCCGCTCGAGAAGGACCTCGTCGTCGACATGGACCCCTTCTTCGCGTCGTTCCGCGAGGTGCAGCCGTTCCTCATCCCGGGCAAGCCCGCGGAGAAGAACAAGGAGCGGGTGCAGTCGGTCGCCGAGCGTGCCCGGTTCGACGACACCACCAAGTGCATCCTCTGCGCCGCCTGCACCTCGTCGTGCCCGGTGTTCTGGACCGACGGCCAGTACTTCGGCCCGGCGGCGATCGTCAACGCGCACCGCTTCATCTTCGACTCGCGCGACGACGCCTCGCAGGTGCGCCTCGACATCCTCAACGACCAGGAGGGGGTGTGGCGTTGCCGCACCACCTTCAACTGCACCGAGGCCTGCCCTCGTGGCATCCAGGTGACCCAGGCGATCGCCGAGGTCAAGCAGGCCATGATCTCGGGCAAGGTCTCCTAGCCCGCACCCCGTTCGTCCGTCCGGCCCAGCGCATCGCGCTGGGCCGGACGTGTTCGTGCATGGCGACGTGTCGTCGAGCGAGTCAGGCCAGCGCGGCGGCTCTGGCTTCGGCCGGTGACGCGGCGCTCAACGCGTCCACGGCCATGGCGCGTGCGGCCTCGAGCGTGTAGCGCCGCAGTTCGGTGCGCACCTCGCCGAGCGCTGCAGGCGCGACCGACAGGCTCGTCGCCCCCAGCCCGACGAGCACGACCGCGAGCAGGGGGTCCGCAGCGGCCTCGCCGCACACCCCGATGGAGCGCCCCGAGGCGAGTCCGGCGTCGCCGACGAGTTTGACGAGACGCAGCACCGCCGGATGCCACGGGTCCTGGTACGAGCCGAGTGGTGCGGACAGGCGGTCGGCCGCGAGCGTGTACTGCGTGAGGTCGTTGGTCCCGATGCTCACGAAGTCGGCGACGCCGAGGATCTGCGCCGCCAGCAGCGCGCTCGACGGGACCTCGATCATCACCCCGACCGTCCGCAGCCCGAGACGCTTCGCGAGCGTGACGAACGCGGCCGCCTCGGGAAGGTCGGCCACCATCGGCGCCATCACCCAGAGCTCCGCATCCGAGGCGTCCTGCGCGAGGGCGAGCGCCGTCAACTGATCGCGGAGCACCCCCTCGCGGGCGCGCAGGGCCCGCAGCCCTCGGACGCCGAGCGCCGGGTTCGGTTCGACGCCGTCCGGGCCGAGGAAGGCGAGCGGTTTGTCGGCACCGGCGTCGAAGACCCGCACGATCACGCGCCTGCCGGGGAACGCGGCGAGCAGTTCGCCGTACCGCTGCGCCTGCTCGGCGACGCCCGGCGCCTCGGAACGGTCGAGGAAGAGGAGTTCGGTGCGGAACAGCCCGACCCCTTCGGCACCGAGGGCCAGCGCACCGGCCGCCGCGTCGACCGAGCCGAGGTTCGCGAGCAGCGGCACCGGTGTCCCGTCGGCGAGTTCTCCCGGTGACCGCGGCGAGACGCGCACCCGCGCCGCCGCGGTGGACCTGGCCGACCGCACCTCACGCGTGGTCGGCGAGCCGGTGACGACGCCCGCTCCGGCGTCGACGAGGAGGATCTCACCGTCCTCGAACTGTTCCGCCCCGGCGACGCCCACCACGGCGATGAGGGACTGCTCCCGCGCCAGGATGGCCGTGTGCGAGGTGGCCGATCCGCCACTGGTGACGAGCGCGAGGACCAGGTCGAGGTCGAGGAGCGCGGCATCGGCCGGCGCGAGGTCCGCCGCGACGAGGACGAACGGCTCGTCCGAATCCGGCGGGCCGGGGACGGGGCGACCGAGCAGCCGCGCGATGACGCGCTGCGACACGTCTCCGACATCGGTCGCCCGCGCCGCCATCGGCTCACCGAGGTTGAAAAGGACCTGCTGCACGGTCGCCAAGGCTTCGAAGACCGCGCGTTCGGCGGTCCGCCCGGCGGCGATCCGGGCCGCCACCTCCTCGGCGAGCGCCGGGTCGTCGGCCATGACCGCCTGCGCCTCGAGGACGTCCTGGGCGTGGCCCCCGGCCCGACGGGCTCTCGCTTCGAGCTCGGCCCGCGTGTCGATGAGCGCCTGGGCAGCCCTGGCCTGTTCCCGCCCGATGTCGCCGTGGAAGGGATCGGCGGACGGCTCGGCGAGTGGCTCCGGCATACGGAGCACCGGTCCGGCGACGACGCCGCGTCCGACTCCGGTCCCGGTGAAGGTGCGTCGCCCCTCCGCCTCGCGCATGGTTCGACCCTAGTGCACCGCCCGACGGCGACCAGGAGGCCGTCGGTGCCTGCCGACGGGCCGTCGTGCGGGCAGCCGACGAGGCGGTGCGGCCGCTTGTAGGCTGGCAGGGTGACCAGTCCGCGCGCCTCCACGAAGGACGCCACCGACGCTGACGGTCACGACGACGACGAGCGGACGCCACTCCCCCGCCGCACGCTCCAACAGACCCCGCCGCCACTCGTGTTCCAGTGGATCCAGCGGAGCGAGAACCCCCTCGTCCGCCGGCTGGCCCCGCCGGCGGCGCGCGCGGAACGCGCCACGACCTGGGTGATGCGGCTGAAACCGTACCGGGTCGTCCAGCGCTACCTCGACATGGACGGGAACCTGCTCGCCGCGGGCATCAGCTTCCAGGCCGTGTTCGCCGTGTTCGCCGCCGTGTACGTCGGCTTCGCGATCACCGGCATCTGGCTCGGGAACAACGCCGAGGTCTTCCAAGCCCTCGTGGAGATCATCAACCGCGCGGTCCCCGGACTCATCGGCAGGGACGGCGAGGGGATCATCGCCGAGGAACAGCTCTCGAGCGCCTCCCTCCTCGGCTGGACGGGCGTCATCGCCGCGGTCGGTCTCATCTGGACGGCGATCGGGTGGCTGTACTACACGCGGCAGGCCGTCAGATCGATCTTCGCGCTGCCGAAGGTCGCGGCGAGCTTCTTCCTGTTGAAGGTCGTCGACCTCGTCCTCGCCCTCGCCTTCGGCGTCCTGCTCCTCGTGTCGGCGACCCTTTCGGTGGCCAGCACCCAGGCACTGAGCTGGCTGCTGTCGCTCGTCGGACTCGACGGCACCTTCTGGCTGACGGCCGGGAGTCGCATGGTGGGCCTCGTCGTCGCGGTGGTCGTCAACCTCGTCACGCTCGGCGCGATGTACCGGGTGCTCAGCCGCATCAGGATCCCGTGGCGGAACCTCTTCGGGGGCGCGCTCCTCGGCAGTCTCGTCCTCTCGCTCCTGAGCGTCGCGAGCAGCGCGGTGATCGCCGGCGCCTCCCGGAACCCGCTCCTCGCGACCTTCGCGGTCTTCATCGGTCTGATGCTGTGGTTCAACCTCGTGAGCCGCGTGATCCTCCTCTCCGCGTCGTGGATCGCCGTCGGCCTCGAGGACCAGGGCGTCAACGTCCGGACGACGACGCCCGAGGAACAGGCAGCCGAGGAGGCCGCCGCCAGACGCCTCCTCGCCGAGGTCGAACTGCGCGAGGCACGGGACGCCCGCCGACGTGCGAAGGGCCCGGCGGTCTGGTTCGCCCGACGGCGCCTGCACCGCGCCGAGGAGGCCGTGGCCGAGGTCGACCGACAGCAGGGAGCAGGCTCCGGCGGCCCCGTGACGGACGGCCCCGTCCCGCCCCACCGCCGTCGCTCCTGACGGTCTCCGGGCCGGAGCGTTGTCAGCCCTCGCGACTAAGCTGGAGGCATGTCTGCACCCCTCCGCATCGCCAGTGTCAACGTCAACGGAGTCCGCGCGGCCTTCCGGAAGGGCATGGGCGACTGGCTCGAGCACCGCGGGGTCGACATCCTCGCCCTGCAGGAGGTCCGCGCCGCGACGAGCGACCTCGAAGGCCTGTTCGGCCCCGAGTGGAACATCCTCCACGACGCCGCGACCGCCAAGGGACGCGCCGGCGTCGCCATCGTCAGCCGCCGTTCGGCCGGGATCCACCGCGTCACCCTCGGCGACGACGACTTCGACAGCGCCGGTCGCTGGATCGAGGCCGACTTCGACGTCGACGGCACCCTCGTCACCGTCGTGAGCACCTACGTGCACTCCGGCGAGGTCGACACCCCCAAGCAGGTCGAGAAGTTCCGCTTCCTCGAGGCGATGCTCGAGCGGCTGCCAGCGTTGCGCGAGCACAACCCGCTGTCGCTCGTCGTCGGCGACCTCAACGTCGGCCACACCGAACTCGACATCAAGAACTGGAAGGGCAACGTGAAGCGTGCCGGCTTCCTGCCCGCCGAACGCTCCTACTTCGACCGCTACCTCGGCCCGGACGGCGAGACGGTCACGGGTGTCGACGGCGTGACCGGGACCGGCCTCGGCTGGGTCGACGTCGGGCGCCAGGCCGCGGGCCAGGTCCCCGGGCCCTACACCTGGTGGTCGCAGCGCGGCCAGGCCTTCGACACCGACACCGGCTGGCGCATCGACTACCAGCTCGCCACCCCGGAGCTCGCCGCCCGGGCGTCCGGCTACACGATCGACCGTGCGGCGGCGTACGACCAGCGATGGTCCGACCACGCCCCCGTCGTCGTCGACTACTCCCTCTGACCACCGGCACCGCGCCACCCATCACCCCGTGCCACCGGCTCCGGCCGCTCACCCCTCTGCGAGAATCCACATGACCAAGCCACGCCTCTACTCCGGTATGCAGCCCTCCGCCGACTCCCTCCACCTCGGCAACTACATCGGTGCCCTGCTGCAGTGGAAGCAGATGCAGCAGGAACACGACGCCTTCTTCAGCATCGTCGACCTCCACGCCATCACGGTGCCGCAGGACCCCGCCGAGCTGCGCGAGAAGACCCGCCGGACGGCCGCCCAGTACATCGCCGCGGGCATCGACCCCTCGGTCTCGACGCTGTACGTGCAGTCGCACGTGCCCGCGCACGCCCAGCTGGCCTGGGTGCTCAACACCATCACCGGCATGGGTGAAGCCGCGCGCATGACGCAGTTCAAGGACAAGTCGGCCAAGCACGGCCGCGACGCCTCCTCGGTCGGGCTCTTCGCGTACCCGATCCTCATGGCCGCCGACATCCTGCTCTACCAGACGGACATCGTGCCGGTCGGCGACGACCAGCGGCAGCACATCGAACTCACGCGCGACCTCGCCGAGCGCTTCAACAGTCGGTTCGGTGAGACCTTCGTCGTGCCGAAGGCGCAGATCCAGAAGGAGTCCGCGCGCATCTACGACCTCCAGAACCCGACGTCGAAGATGTCGAAGTCGGCGGAGACCCCGGCCGGGATCGTCTGGTTGCTCGACGAGCCGAAGGTCACGCAGAAGAAGATCATGCGCGCCGTGACCGACACCGACGGCGTCATCGCCTTCGACGCCCAGGAGAAGCCCGGGGTCTCGAACCTGCTGAGCATCTACTCCGCGATCACCGGCTCCCCCATCGAGTCCGTCGTCGGCGAGTTCGAGGGCCGCGGCTACGGCGATCTCAAGAAGGGCCTGGCCGAGGTGGTCGTCGGCGAACTGGAACCGGTGCGCGCGCGGGCACTGGAACTCCTCGACGACCCGGCCGAACTCGACCGCCTGCTCGCCGTCAACGCGGCTCGCGCCTCCGAGGTGGCCGAGCAGACCCTCGCCGAGGTCTACGACCGCGTCGGACTCCTCCGCCGCGCCTGACCCCGCTCCGTTCGCTTCTGTTCGGGCGAACGACCAACGACGGAACGGCCCGTCCTCCACGAGGAGGACGGGCCGTTCCGGT
Source organism: Plantibacter sp. Leaf314 (assembly GCF_001423185.1). NCBI lineage: Bacteria > Bacillati > Actinomycetota > Actinomycetes > Micrococcales > Microbacteriaceae > Plantibacter > Plantibacter sp. Leaf314. Next base: position 427,093 of record NZ_LMOB01000002.1, read on the forward strand.
CGGTCGGGACTACTGCACGTCGTCGTCGACCCAGTCGAAGGTCTTCGTGACGGCCTTCTTCCAGTTGCGGTAGAGGCGGTCGCGCTCCTCGGAGTCCATGTTGGGCTCCCAGCGCTTGTCCTCCTGCCAGTTCTTCGCGAGGTCGTCGAGGTCGGACCAGAAGCCGACGGCGAGGCCTGCGGCGTATGCGGCACCGAGGGCGGTGGTCTCGGCGACCACCGGACGGATGACCGGCACGCCGAGGATGTCGGCCTGGAACTGCATGAGCGTGTCGTTGGCGGTCATGCCGCCGTCGACCTTGAGCTCCGTCAGCGGGACACCCGAGTCGGCGTTGACGGCGTCGATGACCTCGGCCGTCTGGAACGCGGTCGACTCGAGGGCGGCACGAGCGATGTGGCCCTTGTTGACGTAGCGGGTGAGCCCGACGAGCGCACCGCGGGCGTCCGGGCGCCAGTACGGCGCGAACAGCCCGGAGAACGCCGGCACGAAGTAGGCGCCACCGTTGTCCTCGACGGTCTTGGCGAGCGCCTCGACCTCGGGAGCGGAAGAGAACATGCCGAGGTTGTCGCGCAGCCACTGCACGAGCGAACCGGTCACCGCGATCGACCCCTCGAGCGCGTAGTGCGGCTTCGCGTCGCCGAGCTTGTAGCCGAGCGTCGTCAACAGACCGTTCTCGGAGTGGACGATCTCCTCACCGGTGTTGAAGATGATGAAGTTACCGGTGCCGTAGGTGTTCTTGGCCTCGCCCTGCTGGAAGGCGGCCTGACCGAAGGTCGCCGCCTGCTGGTCGCCGAGGATGCCGGCGATCGGCGTCTCGCGGAGGAGGCTGTCGTCGGATGCGTGGCCGTAGATCTCGGAGGAGCTCTTGATCTCCGGGAGCATCGACTTCGGGACGCCGAACGCCTTGAGGATATCGTCGTCCCACTGCAGGGTCTCGAGGTCCATGAAGAGCGTGCGCGAGGCGTTGGTGACGTCGGTGACGTGCACGCCGCCGTTCACACCGCCGGTGAGGTTCCAGATGACCCAGCTGTCGGTCGTGCCGAAGAGGAGGTCGCCCGCCTCGGCCTTCTCGCGCGCACCCTCGACGTTCTCGAGGATCCAGACGATCTTCGTGCCGGAGAAGTAGGTCGCCAGCGGCAGGCCGACGGTCTTCTTGAACCGCTCGACCCCGCCGTCCTTCGCGAGGCGGTTGACGATGTCCTGCGTGCGGGTGTCCTGCCAGACGATCGCGTTGTAGACGGGCTGACCGGTGGTCTTGTCCCACACGACCGCGGTCTCGCGCTGGTTCGTGATGCCGATCGCCGCGATGGCGTGCCGGGTGATGTTGGCCTTGCTGAGCGCCTGGCCGATGACCTCGCGGGTGTTGTTCCAGATCTGGTTCGGGTTGTGCTCGACCCAGCCGGCCTTCGGGAAGATCTGCTCGTGCTCGAGCTGGCCCGTCGAGACGATCGATCCGCTCTTGTCGAAGATGATGGCCCGGGAACTCGTCGTCCCCTGGTCGATTGCGATGACGTAGTCCGCCATTGGATACTCCTTCGTTGCATGCGTTACGAGGTGAGGCACCGGAACCGGTACCCCGGGGTGCCGCGACGGCCGCGTCAGCGCACCGTCGCGGCGTCAGGTCAGACGGCCGGGAGGAGCACCATCGAGGCGAGCGCGGCGAGGACACCACCGAGGAGGGGGCCGACGACCGGCACCCAGGCGTACGACCAGTCGCTCTTGCCCTTGCCCTTGATGGGGAGGAGGGCGTGGGCGATGCGCGGGCCGAGGTCACGGGCGGGGTTGATCGCGTAGCCGGTCGGGCCACCGAGTGAGGCACCGATACCGACGACGAGCAGGGCCACCGGCAGGGCGCCCAAGGCGGCGAGTCCTCCAGGGACGCCCTCGATGACCACGGCGTCGGGTCCGGTCTTGCCGAAGGACATCACGACGAAGACGAGGACGAAGGTCGCGATGACCTCGGTGACGAGGTTCCAGCCGTAGCTGCGGATCTCGGGGCCGGTGGAGAAGACACCGAGCTTCTTGCCCGGGTCCTCCTCCTGGTCGAAGTGCTGCTTGAAGGCGAAGTAGGTGAGCACGGCACCGATGAAGGCACCGACCATCTGCGCCGCCCAGTAGACGAGCGCCGTGACGAAGTCGATCGACCCGGTGGTGAGGAAGCCGATGGTGACGGCGGGGTTCAGGTGTCCGCCCGAGGCGTAGGACACCGTGACACCGGCGAACACCGCGAGGCCCCAACCGAAGTTGATGAGCAGCCAGCCGCCACCCAGACCTTTGGATTTCGTGAGGATCGCCGTGGCGACCACACCGGTACCGAGGAGGACGAGCATCGCCGTCCCCACGGTCTCGGAGAGGAAGATGGTTCCGAGGTTCATGTCTTCATTGACCTTTCATAGGTGTGGTCCCCGACGGGGGCTGCGCCTGCGCGCGAGCCCCCACCGGGCGAGGGTTTCACTGACCAGTTGTTTGTAAGGTAGTCAGCTGGCCTTGCACAGGACAAGGCCCTTGCCTGCACGTTCGTGCATTATGAGAACGCCGGGGCCTCCTGGCTCGTGCCGAGGCGCAGGTCGACCTGGTGCGCGTCGCGCAGCCGGTCGAGCGCCGCCTCGATCTCGGCCGTGCGCTCGGCGTCGTCCCAACCGAGGACGCCGCCCACGACGCGGGCCAGTTCGTCGACGAGCGCGGCCGTCAGCGAGCCGGTGAACGCGAGGCTCGTCCGGCGGTGCAGCACGTCCGACAGGTGCACGACCTGCTCCTGCTCGACGAGGTACTCGAGCTCCTGCACGCTGTAGTCGGCCGCGCCCTGCAGTCGGTCGTCTCCGTGCTCGGCCAGGTGCTCCAGGAGCGCTGCGGCCTTCGTGCCGTAACGGTGCAGGAGATGCTCGGCGCGCTGCACGCCGACACCGTCCTCGTGTGCCGCCACCCAGGTGCGCGTCGCGGAGTCGGTGCGGGGGAACCCGGCGCCGCCACCGATCGCGAGCCCGAGGGTCTCGACCGGACGCGGGGCGCCGATGACCTGCAGCACGTCGCCCGCGAGGTGCTCGGCGAGCGCCCGGAAGGTGGTCCACTTGCCGCCGACGAGGCTGAAGACGGTCGTGGACGGACGTGCAGCGGCCGTGCGTCGCTCGATCCGGTAGTCGCGCGACACGAAACCGGGGGCCTCGTCGTCGTGCTTCGGCAGCGGGCGGATGCCGGAGAACCGGTAGACGATCTGCTCGCGCGAGGTCGCGATGGTCGGGAAGACGTGCTTGACGAGGTCGAAGAAGTAGTCGACCTCCTCCTCCGTGCAGACGCTCGGCGTGCTCGGGTCGGCCTCGATGTCGGTCGTTCCGACCATGACCTTGCCCTTGAGCGGGTAGATGAGGACGATCCGGCCGTCCTCGTGCTCGAAGAAGATCTCGCGGCCCTTGGTGGCGGCGTAGAGCTCCGGGTTGTCGAGCACGATGTGCGAGCCCTTGGTGCCGCCCATGTACGTGGTCGGCTCGCCGAGGCCGGCGTTCGTCAGGTCGGTCCAGGGACCGGAGGTGTTGACGACGACGTCGCTCGCGACGGTGAAGGTCTGGCCGGTGACGGTGTCGCGCAGCTCGACGCCATCCGCTCCCATGCCGACCGCTTCGACGTAGTTGACGGCGCGGGCGTGCGGTCCGGCGGCGAGACCGTCCATGAGCACGTCGAGCGCGAGGCGCTCCGGGTCGTGCATGGAGGCGTCGTAGTAGGTCGCCGTGTACTTGAGACCCGGGTTCATCTTCGGCAGGTCGGCGAGCGACTTCTTCCGGCCGTGGAAGCGGTGGCGCGGGACGCTGCCGCCGTCGCGAGAGAAGGAGTCGTAGGCGGTGAGGCCCACCTTGATGAGCAGCGCACCACGCTCCTGGGGCTTGCCCTGCTTGTGCGTGAGGAAGCGCAGCGGCGCGGAGAGGATGCCGGAGAAGGTCGAGAAGATCGGGACCGTGGTCTCGAGCGGCTTCACGTAGTGCGGGGCGATCTTGATCAGCCCGTTGCGCTCCTGCACCGACTCCTGGACGAGACGGAACTCGCCGTTCTCCAGGTAGCGGATGCCGCCGTGGATCATGTGGCTCGACGCGGCCGAGGCACCGGAGGCCCAGTCGTTGCGCTCCACGAGCGTGACGTCGACGCCCTGGAGGGCGAGGTCGCGGAAGGTCGCGATGCCGTTGATGCCGCCGCCGACGATGAGGACCGACGCCTGCGGGCGGTCGATGACGGACTGGACGGTCGGACGGGGAGCTGACGACTTGAGGGACATGAGATGCCTCGCTTCTTCGCGGTTGGAACGCGACGCCGCCGGGTTTGCGCGCCGCTGAATGATGTGACTGAATACATCGTGACAGCACCTGCAACTCTGAACAGCCCTAGTGAACAAACGTGCAAGGAGACCCGATGTCGCTCGCAGACGCGCTCAGCCAGCCGGACCGGACGGCTGAGGCGCTCCGCGCGGCACAGCTGTACTACGTGCAGGACCTGACCATGGAGGCCATCGCCCAGGAGCTCCACACCTCGCGGTCGTCGGTGTCGCGCCTGCTCGGATACGCGCGGGAGAGCGGGCTCGTCGACATCCAGGTCCGGTCGCCGCACGACATGCCCTCGCGGCTCGAGGCGGAGTTCCGCGACCGGTTCGGGGTGACCGCCCACATCGTCCCCGTCCCCGACCACACGAGCGACATCGACCGCCTGGAACGCGTCGCCCTCTCGGCTGCACGTTTTCTCGGCTCCGTGTTCGACTCGAACATGACGCTCGGTCTGGCATGGGGGTCGACCGTGAGCGCCGTCGCGCGCCACCTCACACCGAAGCGGACCCACAACTCGCAGATCGTCCAGCTGAACGGCGCGGCCAACACCCGGACCTCCGGCATCCTCTACGCGAGCGAGATCCTCCACCGCTACGCGGACGCGTACGGCGCCTATGCGCAGCAGTTCGCCGTGCCCGCGTTCTTCGACGACCCGGCGACGAAGCTCGCGCTCTGGCGGGAGCGCAGCATCCGCCGGGTGCTCGAGATCCAGCGGCGGATGGACGTCGCGCTCTTCGGGCTCGGATCGCAGCTCTCGGGGGTGCCGAGCCACGTGTACGTCGGCGGCTACCTCGACGACAGCGACTTCGAGGCGCTCGCGAGCGCCGGCGCGGTCGGTGACGTCGCCACGGTGTTCTTCCGCGCCGACGGCTCGTGGCGGGACATCCCCTTCAACAACCGCGCGTCCGGACCGGACCTCGACGTGTTGCGCGGCGTCTCCCGCCGGATCTGCGTGGTCGCCGGAGCGGCCAAGGTCCCGCCGCTCCTCGGCGCACTGGCCGGCGGGCTCATCTCCGACCTCGTGGTCGACGAGGGCACCGCGCGTGCGGCCATCGACCAGCACGACGCCCAGCGCTGAGGGCGACCACCCCGCAGGACGGAGCCCGGCAACAGGGCGTCATCCGAGCCGGGAATAGGGCGGCCACTCAGCCCGTTGACCTAGACTCGACAACACGTAACGTGCTCCGGGGTCGGTGAGAGTCCGAACCGGCGGTGATAGTCCGCGACCCGTGCAACGCGCAAGCGATGCCCGGTTGACCTGGTGGAACTCCAGGACCGACGGTTATGAACGCGTCTGCTCGCAGGCGGCGTTCGAGTCCGGATGGAAGGAGGCACGGGCGTCGGCCGATGGTCGACGCCTGCGAGCACCTGCCCGCGACCCCGGATTCCGTGTCAGTACCGACCGAGAAGACGGACCGATGGACGCAGGACCCGCGACACCCACGGCGACGAGCCGCGAACAGCAGGCGATGCTGCGCGCGCTCGAACTCGCCGCGAACGGGCCGGCCCGCGGCGTGAACCCACGCGTCGGATGCGTCATCCTCGACGCCGACGGAACCGTCCTCGCCGAGGGCTGGCACCGCGGTGCCGGCACCGCTCACGCGGAGGTCGACGCACTCTCCCGGCTCGCGCCGGGGGCGGCTCGCGGCACCACCGCCGTCATCACGCTGGAACCCTGCAACCACACCGGACGGACCGGCCCCTGCGCCGTCGCGCTGATCGAGGCCGGCGTCGACCGCGTCGTGTTCGCCGTCGACGACCCCGGCCATCATTCCGGCGGGGGCGCCGAACGGCTGAGGGCCGCGGGCGTGGCGGTCGTCTCCGGTGTACTCGCCGACGAGGCCGAGGCCTTCCTCGACGACTGGCTCACCGTGGCCCGTCTCGGACGCCCGCTGGTCACCGTGAAGTGGGCCTCGACCCTCGACGGCCGGATCGCGGCGAACGACGGCACCAGCCGGTGGATCACCGGCGAGGCCGCACGGATCGACGTGCACCGACGCCGTGCGGCGCACGACGCGATCCTCGTCGGCACCGGCACCGTCCTCGCGGACGACCCGAGCCTCACCGCACGGCACGCGGACGGGACCCTCCTCCCGGAACAACCGGTCCCCGTCGTCATGGGCGACCGCGCCATCCCCGCCGGCGCAGCGGTGCACCGCCACCCCCGAGCGGCGATCCTGCACCACGGACACGACCCGGCGGCGCTCCTCACCGAGCTCCGCAGCACGGGAGTCCGCAGCGTGTTCGTCGAGGGCGGTCCGACCGTCGCCACCGCCTTCCTCCGGGCAGGGCTCGTCGACACCGTCCTGACCTACCTCGCGCCGGTCCTCCTCGGCGGCCCTCGACTCGCGATCGGCGACCTCGGCGTGGAGACCATCCGAGACGCGATCCGCCTCGAACCCGTCGGTGTCGAACACCTCGGTGACGACCTCCTCATCATCACGACCCCCACCCTCCACTCGGTCGAGTCGGTTCCAGCCGGCCACACCGTGTCGCACCCAGAGAACGGACCAAGCCATGTTCACGGGCATCGTTGAAGCACGCGGCACCATCGTCGCCATCGACCACGGCGAGGCGTCCGCCCGGTTCACCGTCCAGGGTCCGGTCGTCCTCGAGGGCACCCGCCACGGCGACTCGATCGCGGTGAGCGGGGTGTGTCTCACCGTCGTCGAGCAGACCGCCGACACCTTCACCGCCGACGTCATGGCGCAGACCCTCGCCATGAGCATGCTCGACGGCGCCACCGTCGGCAGCGCCGTCAACCTCGAGCGCGCCGCACGCGTCGGCGACCGCCTGGGCGGCCACATCGTGCAGGGCCACGTCGACGGCACCGGCACCATCGTCAGCACCGTCCCGGGAGACGCGTGGCGGATCGTCCGGATCTCCCTGCCGGACGACCTCGCTCCGCTCGTGGTCGACAAGGGGTCCATCACCGTCGACGGCGTCTCCCTCACCGTCAGCGCGGTCAGCGGACCCGACGCCGCCGAGCAGTGGTTCGAGGTCTCGCTCATCCCCGAGACGCTCACGGCGACGACCCTCGGTGACCGCATCCCCGGCGACCACGTGAACCTCGAGACCGACATCCTGGCGCGCCACGTCGAGCGGATGCTCGCCTACCGTCACCGTGCCGGAATCGACCTCCCCAGCAGTGCCGACGCGGAGCCGCGCACCGCGGACCCGCTCGCCACGACCGCCACCGAAAGGGGCAACGCATGAGCATCGCCAGCATCCCTGAGGCCCTCGAGGCGCTCCGTCAGGGTCGACCCGTCATCGTGGCCGACGACGAGGGGCGCGAGAACGAGGGCGACGTCATCCTGGCCGCCGAATCCGCGACGCAGGAGTGGATCGCCTGGACGGTCAAGCACTCCTCCGGCTTCATCTGCGCCCCGATGACGAACGAGATCGCGGACCGACTCGCCCTTCCGCCCATGGTGGCCGTGAACGAGGACGCCAGAGGCACCGCCTACACGGTCACGGTCGACGCCGCCGACCGCCTCAGCACCGGCATCAGCGCCGCCGACCGCGCCCACACCCTCCGGGTGCTCGCGGACCCGGCCTCCGTGCCGGCGAACCTCTCGCGGCCCGGACACATCGTCCCGCTCCGTGCCGTCGACGGCGGCGTGCGCGAGCGCGACGGACACACCGAAGCCGCCGTCGACCTGCTGAAGCTCGCCGGTCTCGTCCCCGTCGGTGCGATCTCCGAGATCGTCGCGGACGACGGCGAGATGATGCGGTTGCCCGGCCTCATCGCGCTCGGTGAGCAGGAGGGCGTGCTGGTCACCACGATCGCGGCGCTCGTCGCCTTCCTCGAGGGCAACCCCGACGCGGCCGCCGTGTGCGCCGAGGAACGCGCGAACCAGGCGACCATCCCCGAGTCCTCGAACGTGTCGTTCGAAGTGGAGACGACCGTCCCGACGACGCACGGCTCCTTCCGGCTCCGCGCCTACCGCGACCGCCGCACCGGTGCCGACCACCTCGCCATCATCGCCGGCGACCCGCAGGCCACCGGCGCGCTCGTCCGCGTCCACTCGGAGTGCCTCACGGGTGAGGCGTTCGGCTCGCTCAAGTGCGAGTGCGGACCCCAGCTCGACAGCGCCCTCGACACCATCCAGCGTCACGGCGGTGTCGTGGTCTACCTGCGCGGACACGAGGGTCGCGGGATCGGACTCATCAACAAGCTGCGCGCCTACCGACTCCAGGAGGACGGCCTCGACACGCTCGACGCCAACCTGGCACTCGGGCTGCCTGCCGACGCCCGCGACTACACCGCGGCGAGCGCCATCCTGACGGACCTCGGGATCACCTCCGTCCGCCTGCTCTCGAACAACCCCGAGAAGGAGCGGCAGCTCACCAACCACGGCATCGCCGTGAGCGAGCGCGTCCCGCTCGTGGTCGGCGTCGGTCTGTACAACGAGGGCTACCTCGAGACGAAGCGCGACCGCATGGGACACAGCATCGGGTTCGACCTCGAACCGGAACCGCACCAGTAGCCCGACCAGCCCCTCGACAGCCTCGGGGAACACCACACCAGCAGCCCCGATCCGTTCGGGAACGACGACAGGAGCCCGCATGAGCGGCGAAGGATCACCCACCATCAGCGTCGACGGCACCGGCCTCGACATCGTCATCGTGGCCGGCACCTGGCACGAGACCATCACGGACGGGCTCATCGCCGGCGCCGTGAAAGCGCTCGACGCCAGCGGCGCCGGCCACCGACTCGTCCGCGTCCCCGGCAGCTTCGAACTCCCGGTGGTCGCCAAGGCGGCCCTCGAGGGTGGTGCCGACGCGGTCGTCGCGCTCGGCGTCATCATCCGTGGCGGCACCCCGCACTTCGAGTACGTCTCCGACGCCGCCACGAGCGGTCTCACCCAGGTCAGTGTCCAGACCGGCAAGCCCATCGGTTTCGGACTCCTCACCCTCGACGACGAGAAGCAGGGGCTCGACCGCGCCGGCCTCCCCGGTTCGAAGGAGGACAAGGGCGCTGAGGCCGCGGACGCCGCCGTGGCGACCGCCGTCATCCTCCGCGAGCTCCGCGGCTGACCCCTCAGCACCGCCGAACGGCGGCGTCCCCGTACCACGGCACCCGGTCAGCGGGATCCTAGTACCGGAACGCCGCCGTTCGGCGTACAGTGTCATGGTCCTGCCACAAGCGGGACATCCTCTGATCCTGCCGTCGTCGGCGGGCGTGCGCGACCGGTGCTGATGCTTCGACGGCACCCATCCCCGAACCGAAAACGCGCACGCATGTCTCTCGAAGCAACACCAGTCACCAAGGCCCCGGTCAATCCGCGATCCCGAGTCGTCCTCGCCAGCCTCATCGGCACGACGATCGAGTTCTACGACTTCTACGTCTACGCGACGGCCGCCGTCCTCGTCTTCCCCCACCTCTTCTTCCCGAGTGAGGACCCCACGGCGGGTCTCCTCGCCTCGTTCGCCGTGTTCGGCGCGGCCATGGTCGCCCGCCCGGTCGGTGCCGTCATCTTCGGCCACCTCGGCGACAAGCGCGGCCGGAAGGCGACCCTCGTCGGAGCGCTGCTCACCATGGGCATCGCGACCTTCCTCATCGGGCTCCTCCCGACGTACCAGCTCGTCGGCTGGGTCGCACCACTGCTCCTCGTGATCCTCCGCATCGGCCAGGGCTTCGCCCTCGGCGGCGAGTGGTCCGGCGCGGCGCTCGTCGCGACCGAGAACGCCCCGAAGGGCAAGCGGGCCCTGTTCGGCACGTTCCCCCAGCTGGGGGCGCCGATCGGCTTCATCATCGCGAACGGCCTCTTCCTCATCATCGCGGCGATCCTGCCGAGTGACGACCCGTCGATGCCGTCCGAGGCCTTCCTCGAGTGGGGCTGGCGGATCCCGTTCCTCTTCTCCGTCGTCATGGTGATCGTCGGCCTGTGGGTGCGCCTGCGACTCGTCGAGAGCAACGCGTTCACGACCGCGAAGGAACAGGGCAAGGTCCAGCGGTCACCGCTCGCCAGCGTCGTCAAGCTCCACTGGCGCAAGCTCCTCCTCGGCACGTTCTTCATGCTCGCCACCTACGTGCTCTTCTACCTGATGACGACGTTCTCCCTGAGCTACGGCCGGGCCCCGGTCGACGCCCCCGTCGCCGGTCTCGGCTACAGCTACACGACGTTCGTGCTCATGCTCATCGCCGGCGTCGTGTTCTTCGGGATCTTCACCCTCGTCTCGGGCCCGTTCGCCGACAAGTACGGCCGACGCAAGACGCTCATCGTGGTGACCAGCGCGATCCTCGTGTTCGGGCTCGTGTGGGTGCCGCTCCTCGACGCCGGGTTCACCGGGGTGATGATCTGGCTGATCATCGGCTTCAGCCTCATGGGCTTCACCTTCGGTCCGATGGGCGCGCTCCTCCCCGAGCTGTTCCCCACGAACGTCCGGTACACGGGCTCCGGCATCTCGTACAACGTGTCGTCCATCCTCGGTGCGGCCGTCGCACCGTTCATCGCGGTCGCGCTCTGGAGCGCCGGTGGCGGGAGCCCCTTCTGGGTCGGCGTCTACCTGTCGGTCATGGCCGCCATCACCCTCACGGCGCTGATCGTCTCGAAGGAGACGAAGGACGTCGACATCGACGCCTGACCCCGGTCGCCTCACCGTGGGCCGGTGCACGGAGCAGTCCTCCGCGCACCGGCCCTCGGTGCATCGGTTGCGGCCCGGGCATCGGCGGCGGTCGCTTAGAGTTGGAGGACGGTGCGCCGTCGCCATGGACGTCTCCGAGCCCGCGCACCGCACCTCAGAGGAAGAGCACCATGAGCACCCCAGCGCGCCCCGCACGCAGCCGCAGTCCGTTCAGCCGGCCGAAGGACGACGGTCCGCGCGCGAGCCTCAAGCAGCTCATGCCGTACATCTTCGAGCACCGCTCGATCCTCGTCGTGGTCATCATCTTGAGCGTCATCGGGGCTGCGGCCTCCCTGGCCCAACCGCTCATCGTGAGCCAGGTCATCGGCGTCGTCGAGGCCGGCAGGTCGCTCGGCAACCTCGCCTGGCTGCTCGTCGGGCTCGTCGTGGTCTCCGGCGTCATCAGCGGGTACCAGCACTACCTCCTGCAGCGGGCCGGCACCGGGGTCGTCTACTCGTCCCGCCGCCAGCTCATCGCCCGCATCTTCCGACTCCCGATCAGCCAGTTCGACACGCGCCGCACCGGCGACCTCGTCTCCCGCGTCGGCAGCGACACGACGATGCTCTACGCCGTGCTCACCCAGGGCTTCGTCGACGCCGTCGGCGGCGCCATCACCTTCCTCGGGGCGCTCATCGCGATGGCGATCATCGATCCCGTCCTCCTCGGGCTCACCCTGCTCGTCGTGATCGTCTCGGTCGTCGTCGTCGTCGCCCTCAGCGGTCGGATCCGCGTGGCGAGCCGCGAACAGCAGACGAAGGTGGGCGACCTCGCCGCCGCCGTCGAGCGCGGGATCAGCTCCATCCGCACCATCCGCGCGTCCAACGCCACCGACCGTGAGATCCATGCGGTGGACGGCGTCGCGAAGGAGGCCTACGGCGTCGGTGTCCGGATCGCGAAGATCTCCTCGCTGGTGGTCCCGGTCGCGGGCATCGCCATGCAGACCTCGTTCCTCGTGGTGCTCGGGGTCGGCGGTTTCCGGGTCGCGTCGGGCACGATCACGATCGCGAGCCTCGTCGCATTCATCCTGTTCCTGTTCATGATGATCATGCCGCTCGGTCAGGCCTTCGGCGCGATCACCAGCGTCAACCAGGCCCTCGGCGCCCTCGGCCGGATCCAGGAGATCCTCGACCTCCCCGACGAGGGCGACGACGACGCGGCGATCGCCGCGCGCGTCACCCGTGCCGGTTCCGCCACCGCCGACGCCCCCGCCATCGCGTTCGACGAGGTGGTGTTCGCCTACCCGGATGCCGCAGTCATCGAGCGGGAACGTGCGGCTGCGGAGGCGCTGGCAGCCACGGTCTCGGATGACGCTTCGGCGCCCTCGGAGACCGTCGCCGCCGACGCCGCCCGGCTCACGGAGGCGCAGTCCGCCCTCGGCCGCCAGGTGCTCCGCGGCGTCTCCTTCGAGGTGCCGCAGGGCAGACGGACCGCGCTCGTCGGGCCCTCCGGTGCCGGCAAGAGCACCATCCTCGGCCTCATCGAGCGTTTCTACGACCCGACCGCGGGCGCCATCCGCCTCGGTGGTGTCGACATCCGCATCATCCCCCGGACCGAGCTCCGGCACCAGATCGGCTACGTGGAGCAGGACGCCCCGGTGCTCGCCGGCACGCTGCGCGACAACCTGCTGTTGTCCTCGCCGGACGCCGACGACGCCGACTGCGTCCGGGTGCTGCACGCGGTCAACCTGGGTGCCGTGCTCGACCGCAACCCGCTCGGCCTGTCGGCTCCCGTCGGCGAGGACGGCATCATGCTCTCCGGTGGCGAGCGTCAGCGGCTCGCGATCGCACGGGCCATCCTCGCGGCCCCTCCCATCCTGCTGCTGGACGAGTCGACGTCCAGTCTCGACGGCGTGAACGAGCAGATGATGCGCGAGGCCATCGACGCGGTCGCCACGGGGCGCACGCTCATCGTGATCGCCCACCGCCTCTCGACGGTCGTCGACAGCGACCAGATCGTCGTCCTCGACGAGGGTCGCGTCGTCGGGGTCGGCACGCACAGTGAGCTCGTCACCGAGGTGCCGCTCTACCGGGAGCTCGCGAAGCACCAGCTCCTCGTCTGACCCCGGTCCGTTCGCCCATCTTTGGGCGAACGAACCTTCATTCGCCCAAAGATGGGCGAATGAACGGGATCACGGACGCCATCCTGCCGCGATGAGGCGCTCGCGGGCTCGCTCGACCGCGACGGCGGCACCCGCCTGCAGATGATGTGCGAGGAAGCGGTCGTGGGACCAGCCGAGTCTGGTGACGGCATGGATCCGGTCGACGTCCTTCGCGAACTGCCCCGCATCGGTGGCGTGCTGGCGCCCGTCGTACTCGAACGCTGCACGATACGCCGGGTAGGCGAGGTCGAGACGCGCAATGAACCGCCCCCAGCGATCACGGAGTTCGTGGTTGAGCACCGGCTCCGGGAGACCGGCGCGAACGAAGGCGAGTCGGAGTTCCGTCTCCTTCGGCGATTCGGAACCACCGCGGATCTGCGGGAGCGCGGCACGGAGGGGCCCGGCGCCGAGGTGCCGGGAGCTGCTCAGCGCCGCTGCGAGGTCGTCGATGGAGCAGAGCCCTGGAATGCGCTCATGCCGCCACCGGCCCGAGGCACCTCGCTCACGGACCAGGTGATCGCCGACCGCGACCAGCTCGTCGATGGTGAGACTCGGTCCGAGCTGACACCACATGTCGGCGGGACTCACGACCGCGAGCCCCTCGATGAGGATCGGATCGCCGACGAGGCCGGTCAGGCGATGGCCGACGACCCCGGCGACCCTGGGCGCCCGGTCCGGCGGCCGGACGCCGACGTGGACCTCGTCCCAGCACAGCCGCGCCGGGAGCGGAGCATTCAGGAGGTGTGCGGCCGACAGGTGCGAGAAGAACTGCGTCGGCGCCATTCGCTGCGCGTACGCCCGACACAGCTCCAGGTGCGCGAGATGCCGCTGCCCGGGAGGCAGGTCAGCGCCCCTGCGTGGTGCAGCGAAGCTCCGAACCCCCGGGAACGGTGCTGGAACACGCGTCGTGCGGAGGCGCTCCGGCGAGACGCCATGCTCCAGCGCCGAGCGGACGGAGAACGCGTCGTGATCGGGCAGATCGGTTGGCGTCATGCTTCGATCGTCGCGCGATCCAGCGGCGGGCTGAGCAGCGCAGCTACCTCACGACGACCTCTGCCCTCGTTCGCGAGCTGTGGAGCACCCTCGTCGCCGGTTCGTTCGCCCATCTTTGGGCGAACGAACCTTCATTCGCCCAAAGATGGGCGAATGCATGACGAGGATCAGGCCCGGAGGCGGTAGCGGAGGGCGGCGAGTTCGGCCCGGAGGGCGGCCGGGACGCGGTTCCCGAAGGTGTCGAAGAAGGCCTCGGTGAGGTCGCATTCCGCGAGCCAGGAGTCGCGGTCCACGGCGAACAGGGCGTCGAGGGCGTCCTCCGGCAGGTCGATGCCGTCGAGGTTCAGCTCGTCGACGAGCGGTAGCCCACCGATGGCCGACGCACGTGACCCGGCCTCGTGCTCCAGACGGCGGACGATCCACTCGATGACCCGGGCGTTCTCACCGAAGCCCGGCCAGAGGAACGAGCCGTCGGCGTCTTTGCGGAACCAGTTGACCTGGAAGATCCGCGGTGCCATGCCGTGATCGAGCGCTCCACCGACGCGCAGCCAATGACCCCAGTAGTCGGCCATGTTGTAGCCGCAGAACGGCAGCATCGCGAAGGGGTCGCGGCGGAGCTCGCCGACGGTGCCCTCCGCTGCCGCCGTCTGTTCGGAGGAGATCGTGGCGCCCATGAACACGCCGTGCTCCCAGCTGCTCGCCTCCACCACGAGCGGCACGTTCGTGGCCCGGCGTCCGCCGAAGAGGATCGCGTCGAGCGGCACACCGTCGGCCGCGTCCCAGTCCGGGGCGATCGACGGGCACTGCGCCGCTGCGACGGTGAACCGTGAGTTCGGGTGCGCCGCCGGGCGGCCGGAGTCCGGCGTCCAGTCCTGCCCCTGCCAGTCGATGAGGTGCGCCGGCGGCTCGGGGGTGAGCCCCTCCCACCACACGTCCCCGTCGTCGCGGAGGGCCACGTTCGTGAAGATCGTGTTGCCCCACAGGGTGTCCACGGCCGTCGCGTTGGTCGTCGCTCCCGTGCCGGGCGCCACGCCGAAGAAACCGGCCTCCGGGTTGATCGCGTACAGGCGGCCGTCCTCGCCGGGACGGATCCAGGCGATGTCGTCGCCGAGGGTCTCGACCCGCCATCCCGGGATCGTGGGCCGCAGCATCGCGAGGTTCGTCTTGCCGCAGGCCGAGGGGAAGGCTGCGGCGAGGTGGAAGGCACGGCCTTCGGGCGAGGTCACCCGGACGAGGAGCATGTGTTCGGCCAGCCAGCCCTCATCCCGCCCGATGACCGAGGCGATCCGCAGGGCGAAGCACTTCTTCGCGAGGAGGGCGTTGCCGCCGTACCCCGAGCCGAAGGACCACACCTCGCGGGTCTCGGGGAACTGCACGATGTACTTCGTGTCGTTGCACGGCCAGACGACGTCGGCCTGCCCCGCCTCGAGCGGGGCACCGACCGAATGGACGGTGCGCACCCAGGGCGCACCGTCGGCGATGAGCTCGAGGACGCGGTCGCCCATCCGGGTCATGATCCCCATGCTGAGCACGGCGTAGGCCGAGTCGGTGATCTGCACCCCGAGCTGCGACAGCGGCCCGCCGACGGCACCCATCGAGAACGGGACGACGTACATCGTCCGGCCGCGCATGCTGCCGGTGAAGACCCCGCGCAATTCCGCCCGCATGGCGGCCGGTTCGCGCCAGTTGTTCGTCGGCCCGGCGTCCTCCTCCGACTCGGAGCAGATGAAGGTGCGGTCCTCCACCCGCGCGACGTCGCTCGGGTCGCTGCGGGCGAGGAAGCTGTTCGGCCGCCATTCGGGGTTCAGCTTGATCAGCTTCCCCTCGGCGACGAGCTGGTGGGTGAGCCGGTGCGACTCACTCGCCGAGCCGTCGACCCAGTGGATGGCGGACGGTTCGAGGAGGGTGGCGAGTTCGTCCACCCACGCGTGCAGTTCGGCGAGCCCCGAGGAGGTCGGCGGCTGCACCGCTCGGAGCAGCCGCCGCGTCGTGGGGGCGGGGGTCGGATCGGAGAGCAGCTCGGCGATGGACATGTGTTCCTCCGGCGTTGGTGGGACAGTCAAGAAGTGGGCGTGGACCCACTCTGCGCCCGAATCCGGGATTCTTATCGGGGTGAACGACGACAAGAATCCCAGATCTTTCGATATCGTGAAGGAATGACCCCGAACCCCTCCGGCAACGCCGCCGCAGACCTGCTCACTCTTGGGCGCCGGATCCGTCACTTCCGGGCGCGTCGTGGACTCACCCTCGACGATCTCGGCGAGCGGGTCGGTCTGGCCGCGAGTCAGCTCTCGCTCATCGAGAACGGCAAACGGGAGCCGAAACTGTCGGTCCTGCAGGAACTCACCGCCGCCCTCGGCGTCGAGTTGAACGACCTGCTCTCGACCGAGGCGCCCAATCCCCGCGCTGCGCTGGAGATCGAACTGGACCGGCTGCAACGGAGCGCCCTGTACAGCGAGTTGACCCTCCCCCAGGTGAAGCCGTCGAAGGGCATCCCGGACGACGCCCTCCGCGCACTCGTCGGACTGCACCGGGAACTGCAACGGCACGCGAACGAGGCGATCGCGACGCCGGAGGAGGCCCGACGCGCCAACACCGAACTGCGGGAGTGGATGCGTGAGCGCGACAACCACCTCCCGGAGATCGAGGAACTCGCCGAGTCCCGCGTCCTGCGGGCGGGTCACAGCACCGGCGCCCTCACACACCGCACGGTGAGCGTCATGGCGGAGCAACTCGGCTTCGACCTCATCTACGTCAACGACCTCCCGCACTCGGCTCGGAGCGTCACCGATCTCGAGAACGGTCGGATCTACCTGCCGCCGGCGTCGATCCCCGGCGGACACGGCCTGCGATCCATGGCGCTGCAGGCGATGGCCCACCGACTGCTCGGACACCAGCGCCCCACGAGTTATGCGGAGTTCCTCCGACAGCGGCTCGAGATCAACTACTTCGCGGCGGCGGCGCTCATGCCGCAGACAGCTGCGGTGTCCTTCCTGCAGCAGGCCAAGCGAGACCGCAACCTGGCCGTGGAGGACTTCCGGGACGCCTTCGGGGTCACCCACGAGGCGGCGGCGCTCCGACTGACGAACCTCGCGACCGCGCGACTCGACATGCGCCTGCACTTCCTGCGGGTCTCGGAGGACGGCGCGATCTCGAAGGCCTACGAGAACGACGCGCTCCCGCTCCCGGTCGACGTGACGGGCGCCGTGGAAGGCCAGATCGTGTGCCGGAAGTGGAGTGCACGCAACGCCTTCGCCCGGACCAACCGCACCACCGAGCTCTACCAGTACACCGACACCCCGGCCGGGACCTTCTGGTGCGCGACGCAGACCGGTACCACCGAGGCGGGTGAGTTCTCGATCTCGGTCGGCGTGCCCTGGGGCGAGGCGAAGTGGTTCCGTGGGCGGGAGACGACGACCCGCGCAGTGTCGACGTGCCCCGACCCGACCTGCTGCCGACGGCCTCCCTCCGTCCTCGCCGACAAGTGGCGCGAGCAGGCCTGGCCCAGTGCCCGCCTGCACACGCACATCCTGTCGCCACTGCCGAGCGGTACGTTCCCGGGCGTGGACGACTCCGAGGTCTACGACTTCCTCGAGCGTCACGCGGCGGGCTGACCGTTCGCGGCGACAACGGATCCCCCGGGCTCGGCCGACGGCCGGAAGGCCCAGGCCGGCAGGTGCCCCTGGCGGATCAGCGACGCGACGGTCGACGCCAGCGGATGGTCCAACTCGGTGGCGTCGAGCTCGTCGAGGAAGGCGGCAGCACGGCTGCTCTGACCGAGCGCCCAGGCCAGCCAGGCGAGCATCGCGAGCGGTGCAACGCGCGCCGACTCGGATGCGCGCGCCGTGACGCCGAGGAGCAGGCTGCTCGCCGCCCGGATGCGCTGGACGTCGGGATGCGGTCCGTCGCCGACCAGCAGGTGGGCGACCCGGTGGAACACCTCCGGGTCGTCCATCCCGACCGGGAGATGCCCGTACGCGCGTTCGGCGTCGTCGAGTTCCTCCCCCAGGTCTCGCCCGAACGCCCACTGCATGAGCGCGAGATCGCTCGCCCAGGGGCGCCCCAGGCTGAGTAACAGGAAAGCGACCTCCCGAGGGGTCATCGCCTCGACGCCTCGGGCGAGGGCGTCCTCGAAGACCTCGGGGAGGCCGTCGAGTCGTTCCACGGTGTCGCCGACATCGATCCGCCAGCTCGTGCGGGCGTGATCGGTGGCCGCGTCGAGCATGGAGGCCAGCCGTGCACTGAGCACCCGGTACTCGAGGTCGACGGCGGCGAACGTCGCCGCGTCCACCGACGGCACCTGGGTGGTGACGAGCTCGGTCGGGAGCGGTGGGACGGGCGGGACCGCCGCCGAGGCCACGATCGCCGGCGACCGCCCTCCGGAGGGGAGTCCAGGATCGAGGTAGGAGCCCCAACCGTCGGTGGCCGAGCACAGCGCATCCTTGACCGCGAACCCGTGCGCGCTCGCCAAGCCGAGGATCGCATCCGCGATGACGCGGCCCGGCGGCTCCGCCGCGGCTCCGAAGGCGTCGTCCGTGTAGACCACCGGCACGATGGCGTCGACACCCGGCGCCCGGCAGGCGAACCCGAGAGCGTGCTCCGCAGCCGCCTCCGCCACCCGCCGGTCGACGTCCGTCCCGGCCGGCAGATGCACCTGGAGGGCGCCGCGACTGCGGGAACCCGCGAACAGGACGACGACGAGACTCGATCTCGGGGTGCTTCCGATGAGTCCGGGGACGAGGGCGAGGAGGTCTTCGGCCGCATTGGCCTGCACGATGTGGGTCATGAGGACAGCCTCCAGCGGACGTCGCCGGGCTGTCCGGCGGGTGTCGCGGATGTCGAGTGGATGACGCGAAGACCGCACTGTGCAGCGGGGTCCCCGCGGAGTAGAGTGTGCTCGTCAGACTCCGCGACACCGGAGTCGTTGCTCGAAAAAAGGGCGATAGCGCGGTCAGCACCGGCGAGACACACACGGAATCCCATCCGTCCACGTTCTCGAAGGTCACGCCATGTCCGAACACGCTCCGTCGACCGTTCCCGCGGTCACCCCGTCAACCGTCTCCGCCCGTGTGGCCCAAGCCCTCAGCCGCCACGTCTCCGACGTGTTCGGGGTCATGGGGAACGGCAACGCGCACTTCCTCGACGCCCTCGCCGCCACCGGCACGCGCATCACGGCCATGCGGCACGAAGCCGGCGGGGTCGCAGCAGCCGACGCCTACTTCCGCGCCGGTGGCGCCCTGGCCGCCGCCACGGCCACGTATGGCGCCGGATTCACCAATACGCTGACCCCGCTCGCCGAAGCGGTCATGGCGCGCATCCCCCTCGTCCTCGTCGTCGGGGACGCGCCCACGACCGGCACGAGGCCCTGGGACGTCGACCAGTTCCAGATCGCCGCCGGGCTCGGAGCGCCCACCTTCACCGTCGGCCGCGACGACGCCACCGCGACCACCCTGCGGGCCATCGAACACGCCGTCCACCGTCGGACGGCCGTCGTGCTCGCGATCCCGTACGACCTCGCCGCCGTGGCGTCCGACGAACCACTGCGAGCCGACGGCACGCCGCATCACCCCGCCCTCGTCCGACCGTCACGCGTGGAACCGGTCGCCCGGCGTCTGGACACCGCGGCAGCCGCCCTGCGCTCCGCGCGTCGACCGCTCATCCTCGCCGGCCGTGGCGCCTGGCTGGCCGACGCCGGGCCCGTCCTCGGAGCACTCGCGGAACGTCTGGACGCCTACACCGCGACCACGGCGCTCGGGCTCGGACTGTTCGGGGGGAGCGACCGCGACCTCGGTGTCGCCGGAGGCTTCGCCACGGAACGCGCGGCGCGGACCATCGCCGATGCGGACGTCGTCCTCGTCGTGGGCGCCGGTCTCAACCAGTTCACGATGCGGTTCGGTGAGGCCTTCTCCCCCGAGGCGCACGTGATCCAGGTGGACCTCGCCGACGCCCCGACGAACGCCAGGGTCGACGAGCTCGTCCGCGGCGACGCGGCACTCGCCGCCGCCGGCCTGCTCGATCGCCTGGACGGTGCGGCCGGTTCCGGCTGGTTCACCGCCGGAGGCGCCGTCCGGCCGGCACCCCACCTCGACCGCGATCCCGGCGTCGGCGTGTGCGCCGACGGCCGACTCGACCCCCGCAGCCTCGCGCACCGACTGAACGAGTTGCTGCCGCAGGACCGCACGGTCGTCCAGGACGGCGGCCACTTCATCGGTTGGGCACCGAGCTATCTCGACATCCCCTCCCCCGACCGCCTCGTCATGGTCGGCACCGCCTACCAGACCATCGGGCTCGGCTTCCCGAGCGCCGTCGGTGCCGCAGCGGTCGGGCACCCCGGCACGACCGTCCTCTGCACGGGCGACGGGGGCGGGCTCATGGCGCTCCCCGACCTCGACACCGTCATCCGCACCGTCCGGAGCGGTGTGGTCGTGGTGTTCAACGACGCCGCGTACGGCGCCGAGGTCCACCAGTACGGCTCACGCGGGCTCGACCAGGCCCCCATGCTCATCGACGAGGTGGACTTCGCTGCGCTCGCCCGTGCGCTCGGCGGTCAGGGCCTCACGATCGACACCCTCGCCGACCTCGACGGCCTCACCGCCTGGGTCCACGCCGGGGCGGACGGCGTCCTCCTGCTCGACTGCCGCATCTCCACGAGCGTCGTCGCACCGTACCTGTCGGAGATGATGCACCAGGGGCCTCGCCCGATCGCCGTCGACTGAGCCACGCCGCGACGGCGCCTTCGACGCGTGCCGAACCGCTCCCCGCGGCGAGTATCGTGGTCGGGTGCTTCCCCAGCCTGAGCCGATCGCGCCCACCTACGTCATGTCGTCGGACGGGTTCCGGATCGCCACCTACGTGCACGAGCCGGCGGCCGACACCGACCGCGCGGAGACGGTCGTCGCCGTCCACGGCTTCGCCTCGAGCGCTGGACTCAACTGGGACCTCGCGGGGTGGACCAGGACCCTCAACCGAGCCGGGTATCGGCTGGTGACGATCGACCAGCGCGGACACGGGGCCTCGGACAAGCCGATGGATCCGAGCGCCTACCGACTCGACGGCCTCGTCGACGACGTCCTCACCGTGCTCGACGGCTACAGCGTCGACGAGCCGCACTACCTCGGCTACTCGCTCGGCTCACGGGTGGGCTGGCGGTTGGGTGTCCGGCATCCCGACCGCGTCCGCTCGCTCAGTCTCGGTGGCCTCCCCGAGGGCGACTCGCTCCGCGGCTTCGACCTCGACGAGGCCCGACTCCGGGTCAGGACCGGCGCGACGATCACGCACCGGCTCACCGAGACGTACGTGTCGATGGCGGAGGGGGTCCCCGGCAACGACGTCGAGGCCCTGATCGCCCTGGTGGAGGGCCTCCGCGGCGGTCCGCAGCCGACCACGGCCGAGGTGCCGCCCCTCCCGATGCTCCTCGTGACCGGGGACGACGACGCGGTCGCGGACGGCAGTCGGCGCCTGGCCGAGGCGGCCGGAGCGCGGTATGTCGGACTGCCCGGCCGCGAGCACTTCAACGCCGTGTCCTCCCGCGTGTTCAAGGACGCGGTCCTGGCGTTCCTCGCCGAGCAGGGGTAGGACGACCGGGCGACCCCCGCTCAGGCGGCGTGTCGGTGCTCGACGCGACCCTTCGCGAGCTTCGACGGCCACCAGATGGCGCTGCCGATGTCATGGCTGAGGGCCGGGACGAGCAGCGTGCGCACGATGATCGTGTCGAGGAGGACGCCGAACGCGACGATGAACGCGATCTGCGCGAGGAACAGGATCGGGATCACGCCGAGCGCCGCGAAGGTGGCCGCGAGCACGAGGCCGGCCGAGGTGATCACCCCACCCGTGATCGCGAGACCGCGCAACACCCCGGCTCTCGTGCCGACCCGGAGCGACTCCTCGCGCACCCGCGTCATGAGGAAGATGTTGTAGTCGATCCCGAGCGCGACGAGGAAGACGAAGCCGTAGAGCGGCACGCTCGGATCCGCGCCGGGGAAGCCGAGGACGTGCGTGAACACGAGGGCGGAGACCCCGAGCGCCGCTCCGAAGGACACCACCACGCTGAGGATGAGCAGGACCGGCGCGAGGACCGACCGCAGGAGCAGCATGAGGATGAGGAGGATGACGACGAGCACCACGGGGATGATGAGGTTCCGGTCGTGAATGGCGGCGTCGTTCGAGTCGATCGCGGTCGCGGTGACCCCGCCGACCGGCGTGTGGGTGCCGACGGCGGCGTCGATGGTGGTGCGCAGCTGTCGCACGGTCTCCTCCGCGGCTGCGGAGTCGGGTGCCGTGTCGAGGGTCGCCTGGAGCACGATCCGGCCGTCGTCGACGGTCGGCTCGGCCGGCGACGCGGGGGTCCCCGGAGGACCGGTCGGCGGCGCGGTGAACACCGCCTCCCCGTCGCGCACCGTCGCGTCCGCGGTGCCGGTCGCCGTGCCGCTCGCCAGCACCTGGACGCCGTCGAGCCCGTCGGTGTCCTCCAAGATGGCGATGACCTCGGCGGCGTCGTCCTCCCCGGTGAGGACGGAGACCGGACTCGCCGACCCGGCCGGGAAGTGCTCACCGAGCGCGAGCTGCCCGTCGCGCGCCTCGGAGGTCCCGAGGATGAGGTCGCTCTGCGCGACGCCGTCCGCCTGGAGTTGGACGACACCGAGACTCGCGACCAGGAGGAGGAGGGTGCTCCCGATCCAGACGACGCGGGCGCGGCGCGAGATGAGGCGGGCGATCCCGCCCCACAGCCCGGTGGTCGGCACCGCGTCGTCGTCGGCCGTCGCGGCCTGCACCCGGTGCTCGCTGCCGACCTTCGGGCGCAGGGGCCAGAAGGAGCTGCGACCGCAGGCGAGGAGGAGCGCCGGGAGGAAGGTGAGTGCGGCGAGCACGGAGAAGACGATGCCGATCGCGGCCACCGGTCCGAGTGCCTTGTTCGAGTTCAGGTCGCTGAGCAGCAGGCAGAGCAGCCCGGCGATCACGGTGCCTCCGGAGGCGACGATCGGCTCGAGGGAGCCGCGGAGCGCCGCCCACGTCGCATCCCATCGTCGCTCGTGGTCGCGGAGCGCCTCCCGGTACCGCGAGACGTACAGCAGCGAGTAGTCCGTCGCCGCGCCGATCACGAGGATGAACAGGATGCCCTGCACCTGACCGTTCAGGAGCACGACGCCGGTCTTGGCGAGCCACCACACGGTGAGGAGCGCGGTGCAGAGCGCGAAGAGCGAGGTGCCGAGCACGAGGAACGGCAGCACGGGCGACCGGTACACGACGATCAGGATGAGGAAGACGGCACCGAGGGCCGTCAGGAGCAGGATGCCGTCGATGCCGGCGAAGGCGGCGGTCAGGTCGGCCGTGAACCCGGCGGGACCCGTGACGAAGACCTCCACCCCCGACGGCATCGCGTCGCCGAGCTGGGCGCGCAAGGCCTCGACGACGTCGCCGACCTCCGCGTCGCCGCTGATCGGCACGAAGGCCTCGAGCGCCTCGCCGTCCTCGGAGGGGATGGCCGGTGAGACCCCGTCGGCGACGCCCTCGGTCGAAGCGATCGACGCGAGTTCGTCGTCGATGGCGGAGCGGTCGTCGTCGGTGATCCCGCCCTCCCGCACGAACAGGACGAGGGCCGGGATGTCGTCTCCGTCACGGAACCCGTCGAGCGCGGCCTGCACCTCCGTGGCGTCGGCGCTCGCGGGGAGGAAGCTCGTCTGGTCGTTGGTCGCGACCTCGCTGACCTTGCCGAAGTACGGGCCGCCGACGCCGGCAGCGGTGAGCCACAGGAGGATGAGGACCGCGGGCAGCAGGATGCGCAGCCAGCGCGGCGCCCCGTTCCGATCGCGCCGCCGCGCCGTGGTCGTCGATGCATCACCGTGTCGCCCGTGCGTCATGCGCGTGCCCCGTCCTCGCCCTGTCCCGAATATTATGCAGCTAGCTTACTATCTGCGACGGTTGGCGTGTGCGAGTCCGATCCGGCGGGGTCTCAGCGCGTGACGAGCACGCCCCCGGCCTCGACGATCTCGGCGAGCGCCGCCGCTCCGGCGGCCTCGTCGACCGGCGCCACGAGGTCGGTGAGCACCCGGACCTGCAGGCCGTGCCCGATGGCGTCGAGCGCACTCCGGCGGACGCAGTAGTCGGTCGCCAGGCCGACGACGTCGACCTCCGTGATCTGGGCGTCCGCGAGGACCTCCTCCAGGCGCCGGCCCTCCGGGGTGACGCCCTCGAAGATCGAGTACCCGTGGGCTCCCTGCCCCTTCCGGATGTGGGTGTCGACCGCCTTGGTGTCGAGCGCGTGGTGGTACTCGGCCCCCTCGCTCCCGGCGACACAGTGCACGGGCCAGGTGGTCGTGTAGTCGGGCTCGCCCGCGGCGAAGTGGCCGCCGTTGTCGCCCTCGGCGTCGTGCCAGTCGCGGGAGGCGAACACGTGCGCGTAGTCGTCGCCGTGCTCCGCGAGGAGCTGCGTGATCCCTCCGGCGACGTTCTCGCCACCGGTCACCCCGAGCGCACCGCCCTCGGTGAAGTCGTTCTGTACGTCGATGATGAAGAGCGCGCGCGCCACGAAGCCTCCCGGTTGTCGTCCCGCCTCGGCCGAAGCGGGTGGCTTCGAGGGTAACGCGCGGGATCGGGCGGCGTCAGGTGCTTGCGCCGGCGGGCGTCAGAGGCGGCGGGCCCGCTCGCGGCGGCGGTCGAAGAACTGCAGGCCGACGTTCACGCCCATGACCACGGTGCCGAGCAGCATGGCGACGAGCCCGGCGATCCGGAACCCGACGGGCAGCTCCAGGAGCAGCGCGAAGACGATCCCGAGGAGGATGAGCGCGGCACCCGCGGCGAACAGCACCAGATACTTCATGCCCCCAACGGTACCCGCTCCGTGGACGTGTGGTCGGCCCCTCCGGCGTGCCCGGGCCCGGGACCTAGGCTGGTCGCATGCCGTTCCCCCACCTCCGTGCCCGCACGGCCCTCGCGGCCGCCGGCGTCCTCGCCGTCGTGCTCGTCGCCGCCGGGTGCTCCTCCGCCCAGAGCGAGGCCGCCTCCAGCACCGGATCGGCCACCGCGGCCGGCGGGTTCCCGACCGACATCGTGTTCGACTACCAGCTCGGCGGCGGATACGAACCGGCCGCCGGCGTGGGTGGCGTCGTCCGCGACAGCACGGACACCCCGGACCCGGACCGGTACTCGATCTGTTACGTGAACGGGTTCCAGAGTCAGCCGGCCGATCGTGACGCGTGGCTCGCCGAGCCCGACCTCGTGCTCACCGACGAGGCGGGAAAGCCGATCATCGACGAGAACTGGCCCGACGAGCTGATCTTCGACCTCTCCACCGACGACCGCCGCGCCCGCATCGCCGAGCGGGTCGGCACGAGCATCACCCGTTGCGCGGACGCCGGCTTCGACGCCGTCGAGATCGACAACCTCGACTCGTACACCCGGTCCGACGGCCGACTCACCGTGGACGACGCGATGGCCCTCGCCACCCGCTACGCCGACCTCGCCCACGACGCCGGGCTCCTCATCGGGCAGAAGAACGCCAGCGACCTCGGCACGCGGGGGCGGGACGACGTCGGCTTCGACTTCGCCGTGGCCGAGGAGTGCCACCGCTTCGACGAGTGCGGCACCTACACCGAGGTGTACGGCGGGGCCGTGCTCGACATCGAGTACACCGACGATCTGCGCGGCACCTTCGACGAGGTCTGCGCCGACCCACAGGTCCCGTTCTCGACGATCCTGCGCGACCGCGACCTCGCTCCGGCCGACGCCGCCGACCACGTGTACGAAGCCTGCCGGTGAACCTCGAGCAGCTCGAAGCCGTCGTCGCCGTCGTGGACTACGGCTCGTACGCGGCCGCCGCCGACGTCCTGCGGATCTCCCAGCCCTCGCTCACGAGACGCATCCAACGCTGCGAGGCCGAGCTCGGGCTCGCGCTCTTCACCCGGGTCGGACGCCGGATGCAGGTCACCGAGGCCGGACGGTCGGTGCTCGGCCCGGCGAGGCGAATGCTCCAGGAGGCGAACGGGCTCCGCGCACTCGCCGACGCCCAGCACGCGCTCACCGCCGGCACGCTCCGGATCGGGGCACTCCCCTCGCTCGTCGCGACCCACGTCCCGGAACTCGTCGCCCGGTTCCACGCCGCGCACCCCGACGTCCGCATCGAGGTCACGGGCGCCGTCGACTCCGCCGAATTGCTCGAGGCCATCGACCTCGGGCGCATCGACCTGGGCGTGGCCGATGTGGCCGCCGTCGGGCCCGGCGTCGAGGTGCGGCTCCTGGAGGAACAGCGGTTCGCGATCGTCCTCCCCGGCCTCGGGACCGCCGACGAGCGCGAGGCCGACCACACCCCGCCGACCATCACCGCCGACGAGCTGGCTGCGCACACCCTCGTGACCCTCCCGCGCGGGACGTCGATGCGCGCCGTGACCGACGAGGCCTACGCCAGCTTCGGCGTGCAACCACCGCGCATCGTCGTGACGACCCAACGCGACGCGCTCACCCGCTTCGCGACCGCGGGAGTCGGCCTGACGGTGGTGCCGGAGCGATTGGCGGACTGGGCCGCGGCGAACGGTGCGCGCGTCCGCCGGTTCCCGACCCCGGTCACCCGGAGCATCGGGCTCCTCGTCCGTCACGACACCGTCGGGACGCCCGCTGTGAGCGCGTTCCTGCGACTGACGGAGCAGGTCTCGCCCGGGCGGTGAGGCGCTCCCGCGTCAGCCGCAGAGGTCCGCGGCGGCGTTGCGGGACTCGACCTCGACCGGCGCCGGCGCGGGCGCCGCAACAGCGGCCTCGGTCAGTGCGGCGAAGTCGTCTCCGATGACGAGCACGACGTCCTCGTCGTCCGGTCCCGGTTCGCCGCTCACGACGACCGTGATCCCCAACTCCTGGGCGAGGGAGGCGGCTGTCGCCCGGGCCGCGTCCGAATCGCGCGCGAGGAGGACGGTGACCGGGGTGTCCGTCTCCGCGTCGCCGATCGTCGCGACGACGTAGCCGAGGGCGGTCAATCGGTCGGCCGTCGCCGTCGCGACCCCGTTCGTCTGCGAACCGTTGAGGACGCTGACCGCCTCGACCCGCACCGGTTCGACCGGGGTGACCGGCTCGGCGGGTGACGCGTCGGCGGCTCCCGCGATCGGCACCGGGACATCCGTGGCGAGGCTCGCGAACACCGTTGCGGCGTCATCGCTCGGCACCACCCGGTTCGCGTCCGACGGCGCCTCGGTCCACGGCATCGTCAGGAAGGTGATGGCCGTGGCGGGCACCTGTGAGACCCGGTGCGCGAGGGAGGTCAGGCTCGCGAGGTCGCCGAGTGCCGTGTCGACCGTGAGCGAGGACGTGACCGCGTCCAGGAAGCGGATGAGTCGGTCCGGCCGGGTGAGCACCTCGGCGCTCAGCGCCCGCTGCACGATCGCGGACATCACCATCTGCTGGTTGCCGAGGCGCGAGATGTCGCTGCCGTCGCCCACCGCGTGCCGGGTGCGGGCGAGCGCGAGCGCCTGCGTCCCGTCGATGACCTGTGCCCCGGCGGGCAGGGCGAGGTTCGAATAGGGGTCCTCCATGTCCGTCGGCAGGCACACCGCCAAGCCGTCCATGCCGTTGACGATCGCTTGGAAGCCGCTGAAGTCGAGCTCGACGAAGTGGTCGATCGGCACACCGGTCATCGCCTGCACCGCGGCGACCGAACAGGCGGCCCCGGAGTTCAGGGCGGCGTTCACCATGCCGTAGTCGTCGGGTGTCCCCCGCCCGGTGTCCGTGCACATCGACAGGTCGGTCAGCGTGTCACGTGGGATCTGCATCGCGTCGATCCGGGTGTTGCCCGCGGACACGTGCACGAGCACCATCGCGTCGCTGCGCTTGGTGCCGGTGTCCTCGCCGTAGTCGCCGAGCGCGAGGTCACGACTGTCGGAGCCGAGGAGGAGGACGTTGACCGCCGGGTCCGGCGCGCCAGGCTCCGCCGGCTGCGTCGCACGGCCGGTCGGAGCGGCGATCGCCTCGGAGCTGAGGTTCCCCTGCAGCCGGAGCGCGAGGGCACCGAGACCGCCGAGCAACGCGAGCACGAGGCCGCCGGCGATCCCGACGACGAGGCGGCGCCGACGGACCCGCTGGCTCGCGTCACCACCGCGGCGGCGAGCATGGGAGGCGTGCGGGCGGCTGGGAGCCTCGGGGAGGTCGGGTCTGCGCATCGGACCAGTGCACCAAGTGCCTGCTCGGAGGACAAGCACCCTCCGCGGCACGACGCATGCACGACGCGCATGCGGCCGTCCGAACCGCGCTAGGCGGGCGTCCGCTCCGCTACCTCGGCGGCCCGGAGCCCCGGAACCGCACGCCGACGGAACTGCCCCGTCACCACGAGGAGGAGGGCGGTCATGGCGAGGAGGATCCAGCCCGGCCAGCCGAGCAGGGTGCCGAACACACTCCCGGTGTCCTGCATGGACGTGGGGCTGGCGAACAGCAGGAGCGCCCCGACGGCGGCGTTCACGGCACCGTGCGCGATCACCGCCGGCCAGACCGAGGCCGAGCGCAGTCGCAACCACCCGATGACGACGCCGAGGAGCATGCACCAGCCGACCATCAGGAGGAGGCCCACGCCGTCCGTCCGCTGGTAGTTGTAGCCGAGGAGGATGAGCGGCGCGTGCCACACGCCCCAGACGGCCCCCGAGATGAGGAGGGCGGGCCAGGTGCCGAGCGGCAGGAGGTTCGGCAACAACCAGCCCCGCCACCCGAGCTCCTCACCGAACGCGGACAGTGAGGCCACGAGCACGCTGATCGGCAGAGTGAGGATCTGCACGAGCGCGACGGTGGTGAGCTGGTCACGCGTCGGCTCCCCGGCACCGGACGCGGCCATGATGGCGGCGAGACCGGAGAGGTCGACGAGGTCGAGGGAGATGAGCCCCATGGCCTGCCCGAGCAGCATGGCGCCGAACGCGAGCACCGGGAAGCCGACGAGGGCGGCCGCGCACAGCCCGAGGGTGCGGGCGAGCGGACGCAGGGGCGCGAGGCCGAGCAGCCGCGGGATGCTCCGCGGTCGGGCGACGAAGCAGACCACGACGACCGCCGCGACCGTCGGCGTGTACATCATGCCGAGCGCGATGAGCTGGAACCACGGGTTCGCGAGGCCCTCGCCGGACAACCACAGCGGGGACGCGACGAGCCAGGCGAGCCCGATCGCCAGGACCGTGAAGACGGTCACCGCGACCCACGGGACCCGCGACGGCAGGATCGGCGCCGCCTCCCGGTTGCGGCGCCGTTGGCGGTCGGCGGCCGACTCGGGTTGCTGGGCGAGCGCCACGTGTCCGGCGGCGCCGAGCACCGGCGCTCCGGCCGGTTCCGCTGCTCCGGCGCCACTCGGCGGTGCGACGGGCGGTCCGACCGGCGCCCAGCCTCCCCCGTTCGCCGTGTTGTCCGAACCCTGCATCATGTCTCCCCCGACCGTCGCGTGCAGCCTCCAACGCTACGGACCGAGCGGCACGGCCGCATCCGTCGGGCGGGGGATCAGCCGTCGAGGTGGCAGCCGCAGGACTCCCGCAGCAGCAGCCCGACGGGCACGACGGTGCTCCGCTCGTGCGAGGCGTCCGCGTCGCCGAAGCGGGCGAGCGCCCGGGTGGCGGCCAGCCGCCCCAGCCGGGCGGGGTCCTGCTCGATGACGCTGACCGCGGGGTCGAGCTGGTCGGCCATCGGGAAGTCGCCGAAGCCGAGCGAGGCGATCCCCCGCGAACGGAGCGCCGGGACGAGCGCCATCGTCACGCGCGCGTTCGCCGAGAACAGGGCCGTCGGCGGGTCGGCGAGGGCGAGCAGACCGTCGAGGACGGTGGCGGCCGGCGCGCGGTCCGTCGCGCCGAGGCTCACGAGGCTGTCGTCGAGCGCGACACCGTGCTCGGCGAGCGCGGACCGGTAGCCCTCGAGCCGGCGACGGGTGCTGGGTGGGTGCGCGGCGTCGGCGACGAAGGCGACCCTGGTGTGCCCGTGCTCGAGGAGATGCCTCGTCGCGAGGTAGGCGCCGCGGTGGTCGTCCTCGACGAAGCTGTCGGCGTCGAGTCCCCCTGGCGCCCGGTCGACGAACACGATGGGCGTGTGCTCGGCCCAGGGCGCGAGCCACGACTGGTCCTCGGCGACGGGGGCGAGGACGAGCCCCATGAGCTGCGAGCGCAGCAAGGAGTCCAGCACGGCGCGCTCACGCGAGGGGTCGTCGCCGATGCTCGTGACGAGCGTGGTGATGCCCGAGCGGGAGCAGACCTCCTCCACCGCCCGGACGACCGCGGCGAAGAAGGGGTCGACGACATCGGGGACGGCGACGCCGACGGAGGAGGATCGACCGGCACGGAAGGTGCGCGCCAGCACGTTCGGGACGTAGTTCAACTCGCGCATCGCCGTCTCGACCCGCGACCGCGTCTCCGGGAGGACGTGCGGGTCGTCGTTGAAGACCCGCGAGACCGTCTTCGAGCTCACCCCCGCGAGGGACGCCACGTCCTGCATCGTGGCCATGGGTGCTCCTCGGGGATGGTGCCGGTTCGACGGGTGGACGTGCGCGGGCGGTGACCTCGGCCACCGCCCGCGACGCGTCAGCGTCCGGCGAGGGCGGTCTCGATGACCTGCTCGAGCTCGCGGAGGCGGGGCAGCGCACGGTTCGTGAGCAGTTCCTCGCGCGTGGCCGACGAGATCGAAAGGCTATCCTTCCACAGCGAGCGACCGGCCATGGCGCCACCGGCACCGTTCTCGACCGCGGTGCGGACCTGACCGACGAAGGTCTCGTGGTCGACACCGGCCGAGAGGACCGCCCACGGCACACCGGCGGCGGCCTCGGTCACGGCGGCGGCGGCCTCCGCCGAACCCGGGTACTGGAGCTTCAGGACCTTGGAGCCGGCGGCGACGGAGATCTCCGCGGCCCCACGGACGAGTTCGGGGAAGATCTCGGCGTAGGCCTCGTCGCTCTCACCGTCGAGCTGGTAGACGAGGATCTCGACGATGAGGAGCACGCCCTCGGCCGAGCACTCCGCCACGAGGCGTGCGATCTCGTCGATGACGACCTGCTCCGCCTCGCGCTGGTCGGAGCGCAGGTAGAACAGCATCTTCGCGGCGTCGCCACCGAGCTCACGGACCTTGCGGGCGTCCATGCCGGGCACGTACTTCGTGCGACGCAGACCGTTCTCGGTGTCGAAACCGGAGGAGTCCATGCCGACCACGAGGCCCGTGGTGCGGGAGAGGGTGCGCTCGTCGACGACGAGCGGGAGGGCGACCTCGGGGTCGAGGAGGATGGCGGGCGCGTGGTTGCCGAGGAAGCGCACGAGGTCGCTCTTCGCCTCGGCGAGCTCGTCACGGCTGATGCCGGCCGCACCGTTCGGCGCGTCCTTCATGACGGCCTTCATGCCGTTGCGCTGGTCGCCGGCGACGATGAGCATGCCACCGGCCGGGGTGCTGATCGTGGACATGGCGCGGCGTTCGAGCGTCGTGAGCTCGTTGGTGCGGGTGGCTACTGCGTTCATCAGGTGCTCCTTGTGCTTCGGATGGGGTCTGTGCCGACGCGGTCGCGTCGGATGCTGCGGGCCGGTCGTGGTCGACCGGTGGGTGGGTTCGGTGGGTGGGCTGGGCGGACGGACGGGTCAGGGACGGGCGCGGCCGGCGACGGCCGGCTCGAGGAGGGAACGGGCGAAGACGGTGGCACCGTAGGCGGTGTCCTGGGAGCGGTCGGAGACCTGGATCCCGGGCAGGACGGCGGCCCGCGCGCGCTGGACCGAACGCATGCCGGCCCACCCGCCCGTGAGGAGGGCCGAGCTCGCCGGCGGCACCTCGCGGTCCATCGCCTCGATGAGCACGCGGAGTTCGTCGTTGCCGTGGCGGAGGACCGCCGCGAAGACCTCAGCGGGGTCGGCGCCGTCCGCCCGCACCGTCAGGTGCAGGACCCCGTCATCGTTGCGGGCACCGGAGACGACGATGTCGCCGTCAGCGAGACGACCCTCGGCAGGCAGCTCCATGACCGCGTCGTCGAGGCGGTCGCGGCCGGACCGCTCGGTCACTCCGACGAGCTGCAGGGTACGGCGCATGAGGAGTCCCGTCTTCACTCCGGCGACGAGGACCCAGGTACCGGGGACGACGTGGCGGACGCAGTTGATGAACACCTCGGCGAGGCGTTCACGAGCGGCGAAGGGCAGGGGCGCGTCGAGCCGGCGCAGGAGGACCTCGGCGGTGCCCATCGACACGTGGTACCGCTCGGCGGGGAACGAGCCGGTGGACACGGCGGAGACGAGGTGGTCGTGACCGGCGACGGTCAACGCGGCATCGGCGAAGACCTCCGGCACCCAGGGGGCCGAGGCGGAGCCGAGCGGGGTGCCGGCGTCCACGAAGGGCGGCAGGAACGTGGCGTCGACCCCGAGGTGCTCGAGCAGTTCAGGCCAGGGGGCGCCGGTGTCCTGATCGAGGAGTCCGGTGCGGGACGAGAGCGAGTACTCCGCGGCCTCCTCGCCGCCGAGTGCTGCGACGAGGTACTCGGGCAGGTTGAGCCAGCGGGTCCCCGCGAGGTCGAGTCCGGCGTCCCGCAGGTGCAGGAGCTTGACGACCGAGACCTGGACACCGAGCGGGAGGCCGGTCCGGCCGGCGAACTGCTCCGCGATCGTGGCCGGGAGCGCGGCGAGCTGTTCGGCGCCGCGTGGGTCGAACCAGGCGATCGCGGGGGCGACGGGCCGACCGACGGCGTCGAGGACGATCCCGGACTCCCCCATCCCCGACACGGCGAGCGCGCGGACCCGGACGGTCGGTCCGAACCGGTCGGCGAGTTCGGCGGCGACGTGGTCGAGGAGCTCCCGGACGGTCGCGATGAGGGAGGCGGCCTCCATGACGGTCGTGCCGCCGGCACCGGCGAGCCACGGGGTGGGGAGCTGGTGGATGAGGACCTCGGCACCGTCGGCGTCGGTCACGAGGATCTTGACACCGGTGCTTCCGAGGTCCAGGCCGGCGACGAGTCCGTCGGGGGCCACGGACGCGACGGTGGTCGGGTCGAGGTTCGCAGCAGGGTGCACGGCGGTGTCCGTTCAGGGTCCGACGTCCGTGTCGGCTTCCGACGATGACTCCATGTCATCGATGTCATGGCGAGCATACCCCGTTCATGTCATCGATGACATACCCCAGCGTGAATTCTTCGGAA
The DNA here is from genome assembly GCF_001423185.1 of Plantibacter sp. Leaf314. Taxonomy (NCBI): domain Bacteria; kingdom Bacillati; phylum Actinomycetota; class Actinomycetes; order Micrococcales; family Microbacteriaceae; genus Plantibacter; species Plantibacter sp. Leaf314. The sequence continues at coordinate 460,206 of NZ_LMOB01000002.1, forward strand.
ACCGTGCGCTCGAGGGTGGCCGAGGCCGGTGGATTCAGTCGCCGACGTCGTCCGTCGCCGGCTCGAACGCGATCTCGAGGTCGACCTCGAACGACTCCCCTGGCTCCACGATCCGCCCGACCTTCCCGCGGTCCGGGCCGACGGCGTGACTCGGCCAGCAGGTGCCCGGTTCGACACCGAGGGCGTACGAGCCGGCAGCCGTGCTCCGCCACACGGTGAGGAAGGGCAGCTGTTCAGGGCGGAAACGGATCGAAACCGTGCCGGCCTCGCCGACCAGCGTCGCGGTGGACCAGCCGTCCGGCCCCGCGACGGCGTCCAGGGCGTCGACCCGCTCATCGGCCGCGGGCTCCGGCTCTCCGATCACCCGTCGCCATCGGCCGTCGTCCTGCGGTCCGCTGGAGTCCGGTCCTCCGGACGGCTCGGCCTCAGCCGCCACGACCGCGCCACCGTGCAGCAGCGGCCACCCGAGGTTCACGTGGTAGAGCAGCCGGACCGGCTCGGCGACGAAGCCCTCGTTGCGGACGACGTCGTGCAGGCGGATCCGCGCGACACCGACCTCGGCGCGGATGCCACGGGTCACCGTGAGGTTCTGCTGGAAGACGGCACCCTCGCGCAGCAGCCCGTCGACGAGGAGCTCGTACCGGCCCTCGGGGGTCCACCGGCCCTCGCTCCGGGTGAGCGTCGCCGGGATCCTGGACGCCCGGCCGTGCATCCCACCTTCGGCCTCTGGCGCCACCCCGACCGCCGTGAGCCCGCAGGTCGTCAGCAGGCCGCCCTGCCACCGCCTGGCCCAGCTCTCCGCATGCGGTGCGGTCGTCGGCGCGACGAAGGACACGACGTCCCCGTTCCAGGACGCCTCGCCGAGGTCGAGGAACTGGTCGACCTCGACGGTCGTCTCCAGCCCACCGAGGTGGCGGAGTTCGATCTGCCGCCGACCGATCGACGGGCCGTCGTCGACCCGGACGGGACGCGGAGCCCAGGCTCGTTCGACCGCGCCGGAGCGCGCCTCGACGAACCGCCGCCGACGCGTCCCCCAGGCGGCGTCGCCGGCGAGGTCGGGTGCGGGGTCACCGTGCGGGTCGGGGTCGGTCATGGTTGGTCCTCGGGTCTGGTGGGCGGACGGTCTGGTGGGGTGGGGGGGGGGGGGGCAGAGCGCCGTGTAGCCGCCGTCGATCACGAGACTCTGGCCGGTGAGATAGGACGACGCGTCCGAGGCGAGCAGCAGGACGAGCCCGTGCAGATCCTCCGGCTGTCCCATGCGTCCCGCCGGGATGGCGGCCGTCCACTCGGCGGCGAGGTCCGGGTTCGCCTCGGTGAACTCACGGGTCATGTCGGAGAGGAAGTACCCCGGGGCGATCGCGTTCACCCGGACACCCGAGGGCGCCCACTCCACGGCCAGCGAGGAGGCGAGGTGACTGACCGCCGCCTTCGAGGTGTTGTACGAGGCCTGGAACTGCGGCTGGTTCACGATGAACGCCGACATCGAGGAGATGAAGACGGCCGAGGCGGGCCGACCCGCTGCGATCGCGCGACGGGCGAAGGACTGCGCGGCGAAGAAGGTGCCGTCCAGGTTCACGGCGAGCACCTTCCGCCAGGTCTCCGGCGCGACGTCGACGCTGTCGCCCCAGATCGTGATGCCCGCCGCGGTCACGAGCAGCGACGGCGCGCCGAGCTCGGTCTCGGCGGTCGAGAAGGCCGCTTCGACGGCCTCGGCGTCGGTCACGTCGACCGTGATCCCGACACTGCGGACGCCGTGTTCAGCGGCGAGCCGCTCGGCCGACGCGTGCACGGCGGGCAGCAGGTCGAGGAGGGCGACGTCGACGCCCTGAGCGGCGAGCGCCGTCGCGATCGAGAAGCCGAGCCCGCGGGCCCCGCCGGTGATGACCGCGGTGCGGCCGTTGAGGTCGGAGAACATCAGGACTCCCTGCTGGTGGGTGGCTGGTGGATGGAGGTGTGGCTGGAGATCGGTCCGGGCACGGCGGTCAGATCTCCTGGTCCGTCGGGAGGATCACGAGGTCGCGGATGGTGACGTGGCGGGGGCGGGTGAGCATGAAGAGCACCGCGTCGGCCACATCCTCCGAGCGGATGCCGGTCCGTGCAGCGACCTGGTCCTCCACGCCGGAAGCGCCCTCCGCGATCCCCCACAGCTCGTTGAGCACCACGCCGGGGGCGACCGCGCCCATCCGCACCCCCGACCCGACGAGGTTCCGCCGGGTGGTGTGGACGAACGACTGCATGGCGTGTTTCGTGGCGGAGTACACCGGCTCCCAGTGGATGTCCTGGTGGCCCGACACCGAGCTCGTCACGAGGACGTCGCCGGAGCCCTGCCCGATGAGGTGGGGCAGCGCGGCCCGCACGGTCGCCATCGCGCCCAGGACGTTGACGCCGACGAGCTCCTGGATCGCCGTCATCGGGGTGTCGGCGACGTCGCCGCCGACGTAGAGCCCAGCGTTCGCGAGGACGATGTCGAGGCGACCGAGGGCGGCGAGGGCGAGCGCGACGGCCTGGTCCGAGACGGCGGGATCGGCGAGGTCGCCGGCGAGGAACACGCTCTCGGTCGGGAGGGCGTCGGCGACGGCCGAGAGCCGCTCGGTGGAGCGACCGACGAGGACGGTGCGCACGCCCACCGCCGCGAGCGCCTGCGCGTACGACCGGCCGATGCCGGAGGAGGCACCGGTGATGATGGCGACCTGCCCGGCGAGGTCGATGGTGCCGTTCGGTCCGGTCATGCGTCGGCCCCGTCCTGTGCCGTCGTGGCACGGTTCGTCGTCGGTCCCGGCGACGCCAGGGCGGCGCGCCGGAGGAGTTCGTCGGGTCGCGTGTCGATCCGCGCGACCGCGTCGTCGTCGAGGTACACGGGGCCGCCCACCGCCAGCGCGCCGAGGAGCACCTGGGCGACCTTGACCGCCATCTCGGTGATCCGCAGGACCTCTGCGCTGTCGGATCCGAGCGCGAACATGCCGTGGTTGCGCAGGTAGACGACCTTGGGCACCCGGCCGGTCGCCTCGATCCGCTCGCGCAGGAGGCGTCGGACCACGCGGGCGAGCCCCAGCCCCGGGTCGACGTAGGGCACGAGCAGCGGATCGGGGCCGAGCACGACGATCTGGTCGGGGAACAGCGAGCCGCGGGTCAACGCCTCCGCCGACACCGAGCAGAGGAGCGCGTTGACGGGGACGGGATGGGTGTGACCGACCGCGGCGACGCCGGGCAGATCGAGACAGACGGCGTGGAGGATGGCCTCGACGGAGGGCCGTCTGCCGTTCCCGGCACTGGCCGCCGCGTCGAAGAGCGCACCGACCTCGGCGTCGCCTCCCGTGTCGGCGTCGACGAGCTCGAGGACGGACGGAAGCTCCAACCGGACGGCGTCGTCGGGGGTCGCCGTGGCCATCGACGTGCCACTCGCCTTCACGAGCATCGTCGGGGTGTCGGCGCCCGGGAGCAGGAGCGAGGTGTTGCCCTCGGCGAGCAGCGCCCACGCACGATCCGGGTGGCCGAGTTCCCGGGAGAAGGTCGCGAGCCGTGCACGCGGCTCGGCCTCGGTCTCCTGCCGGTCGGTGGGGTGTGTCATGTCGGTCCCTGTCCCTGATCGTCGGCGGGGTCGTCGCGGTGACCGCGGTACACGGCGTCGAGCGACGGAGCGCGGCCGGCGGCCACGAGTTGCACGGCGAGGTTGCCGAGCGCCGAGGCCTCCACGGGGCCGGCGGTCACCGGCAGGCCCGTCAGCTCCGCGGTGCGCGCGCAGAGCAGCCGGTTGCGGGATCCGCCGCCGACGATGCGGACCGAACGGATCGGGACGCCGGTCAGGGCCGCAGCGGCCCGACCGGTCGCGGCGTACGCGGCGGCGAGGCTCTCGATGACGCTGCGGACGAGGTCCACGCGACCGCTCGGCGGGGTCCCTCCGGCCGCTCGGCAGAGCGCCGTGATGCGGGCCGGCATGTCGCCGGGGACGAGGAGTCCGGGGTCGGCGACGTCGAACACCGTCGGTGGGACGGCCTCGGCCGACTCGGCGGCCGCCGTCGCCGCGGCGACGAGCGCCACCGGGTCGACGACGTGTCCGTCCTCCTCCGACCAGGCCCGCGCGCACTCGGTGAGCAGCCACATCCCCGAGAGGTTGCGGAGGAGGAGCGACGATCCCGCGGCGCCCGCCTCGTTCGTGAAGCCGGCCAGCCGCGCCGGTTCACTGAGGACCGGCTCGGCGAGACACACGCCGGCGAGCGACCAGCTGCCGCTCGAGACGAGCAGCTCGGCGCCGTCCGGGCGGGCGAACGCGAGCGCCGACGCCGTGTCGTGCTCGGCGACCCGGTGGACGGGGATCGCGGCGCGCGCGCCCAGACGAGCGGTGATCTCGGGGGTCGTCGAGCCGACCAGGGTGCCCGGTGCGACCACGGGCGGGTAACGGAATCCGCCGAGCCCCCACCGCTCGACGAGCGATCCCGCCCAGTCGCCGGAGCGCTGGTCGAGCAGCTGGGTCGTGGAGGCGATCGTGCGCTCGGCACCGACGACGCCGGTGAGCAGCCAGACCCAGAGGTCGGGGACGAGCAGGACGGTCGGTGCCTCGGTCGTCGGCGGTCCGGCCTTCGAGCCCGCAGCGAGCGACCGGAGCTGGAAGGCGGTGTTGATCGGGTGTTCGATCACGCCGGTGACCGCGTACGCCGCGGCGGGGTCGACGAGGGCGGCGGCGCGCTCCGGCTCGTGCTCGTCGGCACCGCGGTGGTGCCGGACCTCGGGGACGGACGAGGCACGACGCGAGGTGCCCAGAACGGGCAGGCCGACATCGACACCCCAGCTGTCGATCCCGATGCCGTCGAGCGCGCCACCCGCCGCCTCCGCGTGCCGGACCGCCACTGCGAGGCCGATCAGCGTCTCCTCGAACAACCGCTCGGCGTCCCACACGAGCCGTCCGTCGCGCACGACCGGGCCGTTCGGGAAGCGGTGCACCTCGACGAGCCGGAGATGCTCGCCCTCCCACCGCCCGAGGATGACACGACCGCTCGACGCACCGAGGTCGACGGCGGCGTGGAAGCTCGGGACGGTGGACGCGGTCATCGCGGCTCGACCTCCGACCGCGGTGGTGTCGCCGGTTCACGCAGGGGCGTCGCCGGGTCGGGGTCGCGGACGGCGATCGGGAGCGGTGCACCGTCGAGCGAGGTGAGGACCGTCGTCGCGCTCGACACCGCGAGCGCGCCCCAGGCGGCGGCCGTCGCGACGGCGGTCGCCGGATCGTCCTGCCCGTCCGGCCCGCGGAGGCCGACGAGGAAGCCGGCGAGCGAGGCGTCTCCGGCACCGGCGGTGTTGACCACGGTCGCCGCGGTGTGGGCGTGCCACAGGCCGGCGGACGACCGCACGAGCGCACCGTCGGCCCCCATGCTCACGTAGACGAGGTCGCAGCCGGCCCGGTGCAACTCGTCCGCAGCGTCGGCGACGTCACCGACCGTCAGCAACTCCCGGCCGGTGAGTTCGGCGAGTTCGTGGGCGTTCGGTTTGAGCAGGTGCACCAGATCGAGGTTCGCGACGGCGGTCTCGAGGGCCACGCCGGCGGTGTCCACGGCGACGCGCGCTCCGCGACCCGCGGCCGCCCGGAGCAGCTCGAGGATGTCGACGAGTCCGCCGCCCTCCGCGACCGTGGGGATCGTCCCGGAGAGGACCAGCCAGTCCGCGCCGATCCGGTCGATCTCGCGCACCGACGCCGCGACGACCGCGGCCCAGTCCGCGGCCCGCAACGGGATCGCGGGCTCGTTGACCTTGGTCGTGCCGGTCGCGTCGTCGAGGATCGTCGTGTTCACCCGGGTCCGTCCGTCGGTCGGGACCACGGCGAGGAGGGGCTGCAGGGCGGGGTCGGCGGCGAGGATCCGGCCGTCCTCCCCCATCGGCACGACGGCTCGGACGGGCAACCGGGACAGGGTCACGGCCCTGGCGACGTTGACACCCTTCCCGCTCAGCTCGGTCGAGACGCCGACCGCCCGGTTGACGTCGCCGAGGCGCAGCCCGTCGACGCGGTAGGTCTGGTCGATCGCGGCCGCCGGCGTGACGGTCACGATGCCGCTCATGCGCCGACCCCGATCGTCTCGACACGGACGCCGGTCGTGAGGAGGGCGTCGAGGGTCGGTTCGTCGACGCCGTGATGCACCACCGCCACGTCGAGGCGGGCGGCCGGGACGGACGCCGCGAGGCCGTCAGCCCCGAACGTCGCGGGGTCGCCCAGCAGGATCGCCGTGGAGGCGAGTTCGACCGCGGCCGCGACGACCGCCGCCTCCTCCGGCGAGGCGTGGAGCAGTCGGCCGTCCGCGGAGACACCGAGCGCCTCGACGACCGCGACGTCGAGGCGGAGGCCGGCGAGCTGCTCGCGCGCCCAGGCGCCGGTGAGGACACCGCGCCCGTCCGCCGTCCCGCCGACGAGGTGGACGACGGCCGATTCCTCGGCAGCGGCCGCGGCCAGCGCGACCGGCACCGAACCGGTCACGATGACGGTCCCGGCGGTCGTCGCGAGGCCGGCGGCGAGCGCCTCGCAGGCGGATCCCGCGCCGAGGAAGACCGCTGAGCCGGGATCGACCAGGGTCCTCGCCCGCGCGGCGAGCGCACCGGACGCCCCGGAGTCCTGGCCCGGGTCGAGGTCGACCCGCACCGCACCGCCGTGCGCGCGTCGGAGGCGTCCGTCGAGTTCGAGGACGCGGAGGTCGCGTCGGATCGTCTCCTCGGTCACGCCGAGGCTTGCGGCGAGCACGCCGACCTCGACCCGCCCGTCCTGATCGAGTCGGGTGAGGATCTCCCGCCGCCGGTCGTCCACCGGGCTGGACGTGGCCGTGCCACGACCGCCGACGGAGGCGCTCATCGTCCCACCCCGGCACGGTCGTCACGTTCGGACGCCGGACCGTCGGGGCTCGACTCCTCGCCCCGCCGTCGCCACCAGGGGCCGATGGCCTCGACGAGCTCGTCGAACGCGGTTCCGACTCCGGCCCAGTAGGCGGCCGAGGCGTCCGTCGGCAGGACGGCGGGTGCGTGTCGGACGACGTCGTGCTGGGCCTGTTCCACTGACGGCAGGAGCCCGGTCGCGACCCCGGCGACGATCGCGGCGCCGAGGGCACCTGCCTCCTCGGAGTCGACGACCGTCACCGGCGCTCGAAGCGCGTTGGCCACGAGTTGCACGTACAGCGGCGACCGCGCGAGGCCACCGCCGAGGACGATCGGTTCATCCCACCGGAACCGTTCGCCGAGCGCCCGGGTGTGCCAGCGGTGCATGAGCACGATGCCCTCGAGGGCTCCGCGCAGCACATGCGCCCGGGTGTGCCAGTCACGGACGCCGGCGAGCGTGGCAGACGCTTCGGCGCCGAGCGGCGAGTCCGATTGGAAGGGCAGCACGAGCGGCACCTGCTCCTCCGGAGGGAGCGCCGCGGCCTCGGCGATCAGCGCGTCGCGGCCGGTGGCGTCGGTCACGCCGAGCAGCCGGAGCGTCCAGTCGAAGGAGGGCGATGCGGTCGCCGAGGTGGACATCGCGATCCGCAGGTCCGGGGTGATCGAGAGGCGGGACTGCCACCGCGGGTCCACGTCGGGCCGGGTCGTCGTCACACCGTTGGTGCTGAACGAGCCGGCCACGAGGGCGAGCCGCCCGGGGACGAGCGCTCCCATGCCGATCGACGAGGCCTGCACGTCGTGGAGCCCCGAGACGACCGGCGTCCCGGCGACGAGGCCCGTGCTCGCGGCGGCCGCTGGGAGTACCCGCCCGACGATCGTGCCGCTCGGGTTGATCGGCGGCAGCAGGCGGAGCAGTTCGGCGGGCAGGCCGTAGGCGTCGAGGACCTCGGCGCTCCAGGTGGCGGTCCCGACGTCCAGGAAGGAGGCGCAGGCGTCGGAGTAGTCGGTGGAGATCTCACCGGTGAGCCGCAGGCGGACCACGTCCTTGCAGAAGAGCATCGCGTCCGCCTGCTCGACGCGTTCCGGGTCGTGCCGGAGCAGCCAGCGGAGGAGGTTGCCGGCGGCGCCCGGCGTCGGCAGCTGTCCGGAGCGTTCGAGCACCACGCGCAGCCGGTCCGGATCGGCCGCGAGTTCAGCGGCCTCGACGTGCGCCCGGGAGTCCATCGCCGTGATGGCCGGGCCGACGGGCGCTCCCGCAGCGGTCACGAGGTGCAGGCCGTCGCCGTGGCCCGTGATCCCGACGGCGGCGACCAGGTTCGGGTCGACACCCGCCGTCGCCATCACCTCCGAGACCGCGTCGGCGACCGCGGCCCACAGGGCGTCCTGCGACCGCTCGGCGTGCCGGGCGACCGGACGGTCGACGGGGCTCGCGCGCCGAGCGACGGCGACCGGCCGCAACCGCTCGTCGTGCAGGACGGCCTTGACGGCGGTCTGCCCGACGTCGATCCCGAGCAGGAACCGCGACCCCGACTCGTGGGGTGCGCTGTGCGGCCCGTGCTCAGCCATCGGCGGCCTTCCGTTCGTCGTCATCGTCGTCGTCGGGTGCGCCCGATCATGTTGATCTTTGCACCGATCCCACCGAATCGGAAGGGATATCGGACAGATTCGGATACGCTGGCCGGACCGGACGGAGGAGTCATGTACCCAGCAGAGCGTCACGCCGCGATCCTCGCGGGCGCCCGCCACGGCGACGGTGCTCTGTTGGTCGCCGAGCTGAGCAGCCGACTCGGCGTCACGCCGGAGACCATCCGGCGCGACCTCGCGGTGCTCGAGCGACAGGGGCTCATCCGCCGCCACCATGGTGGCGCGGTCCTCACCCGACGATCCGCATTCGAGCCCAGCCTCCAACGACGCCGCGAGGGCGAGCGCATCGAGCGCGCCGCCGTCGCCCGGCTCGTCGTCGAGCAGCTCCCCGCGGAAGGGGTCGTCCTCCTCGACTCCGGCGCGATGACCCTCGAGGTCGCCGCACTCCTCCCCCACGCCAGCCGACTCCTCGTGGTGACGAACAGCCTGCCGATCGTGGCCCTGCTCGGTGGCCGACCGCGACTCACCGTGCTCGCCCTGCCCGGACGGGTCCGCGCCGTCACGCAGGCGACCGTCGGCGCGTGGACCGTCGAACGGCTGTCGGGCCTCCATGCCGACGTCGCCGTGCTCGGCGCCAACGGGGTTGGGCTCACCGCCGGAGCCACGACGACCCTGCCCGAGGAGGCCGAGGTGAAGCGGGCGATGCTCGCTATCTCCAGGCGACGCATCCTCGCCGTCACCGCCGCGAAGTTCGGCACCACCTCGTTCCACCGCGCCGCGGGGCTCGACGAGTTCGACCAGATCGTGACCGACGACGGGATCGACCCTGACACCGTCGACGCGCTCGCCGAGAGCGGTCCCGAGCTGCTGCTGGCCACCACCTGACCATCCACACCGGCACCGGGTTGATCGTCCCGTGTGCATCCCGAGAGGAACCACCATGACGCTCGTCTCCACCGCCGCGCTCCTCGACGCGCAGCGCGCCGTGCTCGCCTTCAACGTCGTCCAGCTCGAACACGGCGAGGCCATCCTCCGCGGCGCCGAGCTCGCGGGCCGGGGCGTCATCCTGCAGGTCTCGGAGAACGCGGCGAAGTACCACGGCGGCCTCGCACCGATCGGGCTCGCGAGCCTGGAGCTCGCACGTGGGACCGGTACCGCGACGGCCGTCCACCTCGATCACGCCGAGGACGAAGCGCTCGTGGAGGAGGCGGTCCGGCTCGGCTTCACCTCGGTCATGTTCGACGCCGCGACCTTGCCCGACGCCGAGAACCGCGAACGCACCGCAGCGGTCGCCCGGGCGGCTCAGGCGCAGGGGGTCTGGGTCGAGGCCGAACTCGGGGCGATCGGTGGCAAGGGTGGCGCGCACACGCCCGGCGTCCGCACGGACGTGGACGACGCGGTCGCGTTCGTCGAGGCCACGAGAGTGGACGGGCTCGCGGTCGCGGTCGGCAGCTCGCACGCGATGACGTCGCGGAGCGCGACCCTCGACTTCGGGCTCATCCGAGAACTCGCGTCGGCCGTCCCGGTCCCGCTCGTCCTGCACGGTTCGAGCGGCGTGAGCGATGCGGACCTCGTGCGGGCGGTGGACGCGGGCATGCGGAAGATCAACATCTCGACGCACATCAACGGGATCTTCACCCGCGCCGTGCGCGAACGGTTGGACGCCGACCGCTCGCTCGTCGACCCGCGGAAGTACCTCGGGCCCGCCCGTGACGCCGTCGCCGCCGAGGTCGCGCGGCTCCTCGCCCTCGTCGCCTAGGACTCGTCGCCGACGCGACCGTCAGTCGATCGAGTCGGTCACAACCAGTGGACGATGTCCGGGTCCAGGCAGACCCCGCCGAGGCCCTCGGTGGTGGTGACGCCGTCCGCGAAGCGGACCTCCACGGTTCGTCCCTCCATACGCACGTACTCGGCCCGGAGCCCGAGTCGGAACGGGACGTCGGTCGACGCGGTGGCCGCATGGCTCGCGCGTTCGGGGACCGTGATGACCAGGCGGTGGGCTCGCCCCGCTGCATCCACGATCTCGGCCTCGATCCGTCCCGGAGATTCGTCGGACATCCGCTGCACCGCGGTCGCCGCGACGATCACCTGGGTCATGTCGCGATTCTCGCACCCCGTGGAGGGTGGCGTCGAGGCGGAGCGAATCGCCCGCTCATCGGGAACGGATGCTTCCGGACGCAGCGCGACGGCGCCGGAGCTCGAAGCTCCGACGCCGTCGCGGTCTGTCGTGCGGGGTGGCCTTCGGGCCTAGCCGCACTTGGACTGGTAGACGGCATCCTTCGCGTCGCCGTCGACGTTGTCCTTGGTGATGATGGTGAAGCCGGTCTCGATCTTGGCCTCGACCTTGTCACCGTTGAGGGCCGCGATCGCCTGGGCGACGCCGTCCTTGCCGATGGTGGCCGGCTCCTGAGCGACGAGCGCCTGGACGGTGCCCTCCTTCAGCTGCTTGACCTGGGCGGGACCCGCGTCGAACCCGACGATGGTGACCGAGTCCTCCTTGCCGGCCTGCTTGACACCGGTCGCGGAACCTTCAGCCGCGAACAGGTTCGCTGCGAAGATGCCCACGATGTCGGGGTCCTTCTGGAGCGCCGCGGTCACGATCTCAGCAGCCGTGGACGGCTCGTTGTGGCTGTACTGCACACCGAGGTCGGTGAACTTGTCATCGCCCTTGACCGCTTCCTGGAAGCCCTCGGCACGGGCGTCCGTGGTCGAGATGCCGGGGTCGACCGAGACCACGAGGACCTTGCCGCCCTCGGGGTGTGCTTCCTTGATCGCGTCGAACGCCGCAGCGCCGCCGCCCTTGTTGTCGCTCGAGATCTGCGAGACCGCGAACGACGGGTCGTCGACCGTGGTGTCGACGAGGACGACCTTGATGCCCGCGTCGGCAGCAGCCTTCAGCGGAGCCTCCATGGCCTTCACATCGGTCGGGGCGACGAGGATCGCGTCCGGCTTCGAGGCGACGACCGAGTCGACGAGCGGCTTCTGCAGCGTCGGGTCGAACTTCTCCGGGCCCTGGGTGGTGACCGTGGCACCGGCGTCCTTCGCCGCCGACTCGATACCGCACTGCATCGAGATGTAGAACTCGTCACCGGCGACACCCTGGATGAACGCGATCTTGTAGCCGTCGGAACCTGCGCCTGCGCTGCTGCCGCCGGAGCTCGCGCCACCGGAACACCCGGTGAGCATGAGGCCTGCCGACGCGCCGAGCGCGAGGACTCCGAGAACTGACTTCTTCCACTTCATTGTGATTACCCGTTTCTCTTGAACTGCTGGACTACTAGGGATGGTGCTGGGGAGGGTCGAACTATTGGGGGCTATTTCTTCTTCCTGCTGACGAGGGCTCGCCAGAAGCTGGTGGATCCGCCGCGGGCTGCGGAGGAACGACGGACCTGGTCGACGTAGACGGCCAGGATGAGGACGGCGCCGACCGCGACCTGCTGCCAGAAGGGCTGCACGCCGGTGATGACGAAGCCGTTCTGGAGGACGGCGGGGATGAACAGACCGACGACGGTGCCGAAGATCGTGCCGTAGCCACCGAACAGCGAGGTGCCACCGATGACGACCGCGGCGATGACGTTCAGGTTCGTCTGCGACTGACCGGCGATCGCGGTCGTGCCGAACTGCGACAGCGACAGGATGCCGGCGAGGCCCGCGAGTCCACCCGAGATGGCGTAGATGCGGATGAGGTGACGGTCGACCTTCACGCCGACGCGTCGCGCCGCCTCTTCGCTCGAGCCCACCGCGTAGGTGTAGAGGCCGAACTTCGTCTTGTGGAGCACGAGGGCGCCGATGATGACGACGACGAGGGCGATGACCGAGATGATCGGGACGGCGCCGAAGATGTTGCCGTAACCGATCGAGTCGGTGAGCACGGACGGCACCTCGCGGATGTCGACACCGCCAGTGAGGATCTGGGCGAGGCCGAGCGCCATGCCGAGGCTACCGAGGGTGACGATCAGCGGCGGCACCTTCGCCTTGGAGATGAGGAGGCCGTTGAACGTGCCCCAGACGATGCCGACACCGATCGACACGAGGATGCCGACGATCGCGGTGCCCCAGTCGTCGCCGCCCATGGCCCGCATCGTCGTCGCGGACACGACGCCCGAGAAGACGAGGACGGAGCCGATGGAGAGGTCGATGCCCGAGGTGATGATGACGTACGTCATGCCGACGCCGAGCACCGCGAGGATCGACGCGTTCTGCACGACGAGCCGCAGGTTCGACAGCTGCGCGAAGGTGTCGGGGGCGATCGCGGAGAAGATCGCGATGACGACGAGGAGGACGATGAAGATCTGGAAGGCCTGCGCCTTGAAGAGCTTCCGGATCGGGGTCTCCCGATCCTTGGCCGTCTCGATGGCGGTCGTCTCCGGCCCCATCTCGGCTTGCTTCACCGCGCTCATGCGACGTTCCTCGTGCTGGCACCGGTCATCAGACCGACGAGTTCTTCCATGTTCGTGTCCTTCGTGTCGACCGTCGCCGCGCGGTGGCCGAGCCGGAGCACCTGCACCCGGTCGGACACCTCCATGACGTGCGGCATCGAGTGGCTGATGAAGACGACCGCGATGCCCTTGTCGCGGACGCGGCGGATCGTCTCGAGGACGTTCTTCGTCTGGCGGACGCCGAGGGCGGCCGTCGGCTCGTCGAGGAAGACGACCTTGTTGGCCCAGTGCACGGCGCGGGCGATGGCGATCGCCTGGCGCTGACCACCGGACATGGCACCGACCGGGTCGGTGAGCGAGCGGACGGTCGCGCCGAGTTCGTCGAAGGCGTGACGCGACTGCTTGCTCATCTCCTTCACGTTCATGAGGCCGAGCAGGCCGCCGAGGCCCGGGCGCATGATCTCGCGGCCGAGGTACACGTTCTGCACGGGGTCGAGGTGCGGGGCGAGGGCGAGGTCCTGGTAGACCGTCTCGATGCCGAGCGAGCTCGACTGCATGGGCGAGGTGAGGGTGATCGGTTCGCCTTCGAACTTGATCACGCCGCTGTCGACCGCGAGGTTGCCGGAGAGGGCCTTGACCAGCGTGGACTTGCCGGCGCCGTTGTCGCCGATGAGGGCGGTGACCTCGCCGGGGTAGACCTCGAAGTCCGCTTCGTCGAGGGCACGGACGTGCCCGAACTGCCGGGTGAGGCCTCTGGCCTCCAAGACGGGAGTCGTCATGTCGTTCTCGTTCCTTTCCAGCCGGTCCCGGTGGACGGGTCCGGCGTGTGGTGGCTGTCGTACCGCCGTTCGGGGCGGTGGTGTGGGGTGTTCGGGTGACTGGTGGTCCTGGGTCCTGCGTTCAGCGGGGGCGTCATCGGATGCCTCCCGCGGTGAGGCTCGCCGGCCAACCGGCTCCGGGTCCTGCGACGAGCACGGTGGCCTCGCCGGTGACGGTCCACGGACCGAACCCGGCGGGCACCGCGAGGACCTCGCCGGCGGACACCGCGACCGGTTCCGCGCCGTCCTCCGGCGTGAGCGACCCGGCGCCGCTGAGCGCGAGGGCGACCGAGAAACCGGCGTCGACGGGGTCGCTGCCGTCCGCGCCCGGTGCGACCGCGAACAGCCGGAAGTAGGGGTCCGCGGCGGCGGGGAGCAGGCTGACGGGCGTGTCCGTCCGGGCGTCGAGGTCGTGCTGGACGACGAGCCCGGCGATCTCCGACTCGGGCAGCGCGGCCGTCGACACCGCCCCCATCACCGTGTCGAAACCGAGCCCGAGGTGGGACTCCTCGCGCGTCGAGGTCGTGACCGACCACTCGAGCAGGATGGAGAGGTCGGTGGGTTCCTGCACCTCGGCGAGGAAGATCCCGCCGTCGATCGCGTGTGCGGTGCCGGCCGGGACGAGGATGCCCATGCCGCGTTCGACGACGATGCGGTTCATGTGGGCGAGCATCCACTCGCTGTCCTGGGCGTCGCGGCGACGGTCGAGTTCCTCGGGGTCGACGTCCTCGCTCCACCCGAGGTGGACGGCCGAACCCGGCTCGGCGTCGAGGATGAACCAGGCCTCCGTCTTGCCGTAGGCGCAGTCGAGGTGCGAGGCCGCGAAGGCGCGGTCGGGGTGCACGTGGACGGGCAGGCGCTGCCTGGCGTCGAGCAGCTTCACGAGGATGCCGGTGTCGGCGGCGTCGGTGCCGTGGTCGCGCCCCGCGCCGGTCCACTGCTCGGGGTCGGCGGCGACGAGGTCGCGGAGGAGGACGCCGTCGACGGTGCGGGCGAGGCCGATGGCACCGCCGGGCTCCTGATCGGCGCGGCTCACCGTGGCACCGAGCCACTCCTCGGGCTGGAACTCGCTCTGCTGCTCGATCCCGCGCAGGGCGGCGATCCGGTCGCCGCCGCGGTAGAAGTGCTCGATGAGGTTCGGTGCGAGTCGCGTGGGCTGGGCGAGCCTCGTGGGCTGGGTCGTGCTCATGCTGCTGGTCCTCCGACCATGGTCGTGGTGGATGCGGTGTCCGCATCGACGGTGTGCTGCCGCATCGGTCCGGCGATCTCGCCGGAACCGCGGGGGACGAGCGAGGTCGGGACGATCCATTCGCGCGGCTCATCCGTCGGTGACTCGCGCAGTTCCAGCAGCCGTTCGATCGCGGCGGTGCCGATGACGAACGGGTCCTGGTTGATGCAGCTGACGGCCGGTCGCAGCACGTCGGCGAGGATGAAATCGCCGAACGCGATGTGCGCCGTCCCCTCGCGCCCGATGCGGTGGAGGGAGGTCGTCAGGCCGATCGCGGCCTTCGCGTTCGAGGCGAAGAAGGCGGTGGGCGGGTCGTCGAGGCCGAGCAGTCGCTCCGTCTCGGCGGCGTAGTCGAGGGAGCCGTCGATGGTCCAGGAGACGAGGGACGGGTCGAGCTCGATGCCGGCCTCCGCCAGCACGTCGGTGTAGCCCTGGTAGCGGCGGCGGATGGTGAGGAAGCGCTCGTCGCGGTCGTAGAACGCGATGCGGGTGTGACCGAGCTCCACGAACTGGCGGATGGCGAGCTGCGTGGCGGCGTAGTCGTCGACCACGACGCTGTCGAAGGCGGCCAGCGGGCGGTCGACGGCGACGACGGGGGTCACGTTCCGGAAGGCTTCGAGGTAGGGCAGCTCCGCGGCGACCGGGGCGATGATCACGCCGGCGACCTGGTGCCCGGCGATGAAGCCGGTGAGCTGGTCGCGTTCGCGACGCTCGTCCAGCCCGGTGCTCGCCACAAGGACGCTGAGGCCCTCCTTGAGCGCGCGGGCCTCGATGGCGCTCACGAGTGAGGCGAAGAAGGGGTCGGCGAGCGAGTCGATGAGCACACCGATCGCGCCACCGGTGCCGGACTTCAACGAGCGGGCGGCCGTGTTGGGCACGTACCCGAGGCGATCAATCGCCTCGAGCACGCGGCTTCTGGTCTCGGGGTGGACGGACGCTTCGCCGTTCACCACTCGCGAGACGGTCTTGATGCTGACGCCGGACTGCGCAGCGACATCCTTGATCCCGGGCGGCCGCATCAGCGGGTCCACCGGTCATGCGACGGAGCGGTTCCGACGGTGCGGTCGGGGTGGAGCGGCAGCGCGTGCGCACCCGTCCGGTTCGGACTGGTCGCGGCGTTCGCGGGGTTGCAGGTGCCCATGGGCTCCACCTCCTGACAGCGTTGTCATCGTTCGGAGTGGTGCAGCTGCAGAACCCCGTCGTTCCTTCGTGCGCTTATACTGACCGCACACCGACAACGTTGTCAAGCAACGTTGTCTGAAAGAGATCAAATTCATTTGGAACTCGCATCGATGAGGCGTTCAGGCCCCTCGGATGTGGGTCGCCACCCCGGAATCATCGAGGAGTCAGCGTGATCGTCGTCGTCGCAGGAGCAGCCGGAAGCGGCAAGACCACCCTCGGACGTGAGCTCGCGCGAGCCCTCCGACTGCCGCTGCTCGACCTCGACACGATCACCAATCCGCTGCTCGACGGCCTCGGCCCGGTCTCCGATCCCGAGGGCGCCGAACCGCGGCACTGGAACGACCCGGTGCTGCGTCCGACGATGCGGCCGGCGCGATACGCGGCGCTCCGCGCGGTCCTCGCCGACCAGCGCGACAGTGGGGTCGGCGCGGTGCTCGTCGCCCCCTTCACCGCGGAACTGCGAGGCGGAGCCGAATGGGAGGCGCTCGTCGAGGCGGCAGGGGTCGTCCCGAAGGTCGTCTGGCTGCACGCTGACGCCGCCACGCTGGCCGCCCGTCGGGCCGAGCGTGGTGCTGAGCGGGACTCGCACATCGTGGACCCGGCGACCGACAACCCACCGGCGATCGAGCACCTGTCGATCGAAGCGGCGTTGTCCACCTCGCAGCAGCTCGCCGCCGTCCAACGTGCGCTCGGCCTCGGACGGACCATCGAGGCGACGGCGCCGATCTTCGGCCAGGTCTTCGCCGCAGGGCTCTTCGACCTCGACGGGACGCTCATCGACTCGACGCCCGCCGTGAACCGGTCCTGGGCGCAGCTCGCCCGCGAGTACGGTCTGGAGGTCGACCTGCTCGCCGAGGGGCACGGCCAGCCCGCGGCCCAGGTGCTCACTGCGAGCTTCCCGCCGGAGCAGGTCGCTGGAGCGCTTGCACGGATCATCGAGATCGAGGCCGAGGAGGTCGCGGACGTCATCGCGCTCCCCGGGGCGGCGGAGGCCCTCGCGGCGCTCGGTGACGATGCGAAGGCGATCGTCACGAGCGGCACCCGACTCATCGCGGGGAACCGGATCGCCGCCGCCGGCCTCGTGCGGCCTGCGGTCGTGGTGACCTTCGACGACGTCACGAAGGGCAAGCCGGATCCGGAACCGTTCCTCCTCGGCCGCTCGCGGCTCGGCATGGAGGCGCAGCCGTGCGTCGTGTTCGAGGACGCACCGGCGGGGCTCGCCGCCGCACGTGCCGCGGGGTGCTGGACGGTCGGGATCGCGGGGACGCACGAGGCGCACGAGCTTGACGCCGACCTCGTCATCGACGGCCTGTTCCAGCTGCGACTCGAACCGGTGGTCGAGGGTGGCTTCCGGCTTGTGCCGGCGTCGCTCGGCTGACCCCGGCCGGTCCTGATCCCTGATCTCTGATCCCGCGACCCGGCCCCTGAGCTTGTCCGGCCCCTGAGGCTGTCGAAGGGCGCACGGGCGACTCCCCTACCCTTCGACAAGCTCAGGGACCCGTGCTTCCCTCGGGCACCGCGGGGGCTGGCAGGCGGAACCGGATCGCGCTCCGAACCCGGCCACTCGGTTCTTGAGCCCGTCGAAGGGCACACGGACGCCCCCATCGTGCTCGAGACCCGACCCATCGGTCCCTGAGCTTGTCGAAGGGCGTTCCGGTCGCCGAATCCGTGACGTGGCATCCCCGGCCCCTGAGCGTGTCGAAGGGCACACCGGCAGACTACACCTGTTGCGTAAAACACCAGGTCCGGGTAACATTCCACTCGAGTTCCAGTGTCGGTGGTCCGTGTTTGGATGGAACCATGACCAGCACCGCACCGAACCCTCTCGTCGCCGCCGCGGCGGGGTTCGATGCCGTGTGGAACGGTGCGCTCGACGCGATCCGTGCCGGCTCGGATGTCGCGGAGCAGCTCGAGAACATGAACGGTGAGGCCCTGTTCCGCGTCCTCGACGAACTCGGTGCCGTGCAACACGCGGTCGAGGTCCTGGCCGCGCGGGTGACCGGGGCGATCGCGCTTCGTCCGTCGCCGACGGGCCGCGACGGGAACCTCGTCCGGGCGGCCGGCTACGCCAACCCTGGCGTGNTGGCCGCGCGGGTGACCGGGGCGATCGCGCTTCGTCCGTCGCCGACGGGCCGCGACGGGAACCTCGTCCGGGCGGCCGGCTACGCCAACCCTGGCGTGATGGTGTCGGAGCGGTGGCGGGTGGCACGTGCCCGTGGTGCGGCCATCGCTGAGGTCGGCGCCGCGATCACCCAGCCCCGCGGGCTGCTCGGCGAGCTGGAGGCGTGCCCGTTCCCGGACATCGCTGCCGCCCTCGACGCCCCGAGTGGCCTCGTCGAACCATCGGCTGAGGTCGAGGCCGCAGACACGCCAGCTACTGGGGCGCCCGGCACACCTCCTGCCCCGCTCAGCGTCGACGGTGCGGCGGTCATCGTCCGCGAACTCCGCAACGCTGGCCGCATCTGCGCCACGGCCGAGCTGCAGGCCGCGACGGTGATCGCGGTCGAGCACGCCGCGCACGCGCCCCTGCAGGACGTCGTCCGGATCGCGAAACTCGTCCGCACCCGCCTCGACCAGGACGGCCGCGAACCCCGCGACGAACTCCTCCGCCGAGCCGAACGCGCCACCCTCCGAGAACTGCCCTCCGGCATGACGCTCCTGCGCGCCGAACTCGCCCCCGAAAGCGCCGCGTTCGTCCGCGCCGGCCTCGACGCCCTCATCGGCGCCGGGCTGCGCCGACCGTCCTTCGTGGACACCGCCGCCGACACCGCCGGCGATCAGCCCGACGGATCCGGCACGCCCATGCCGGAGGGCCTGTCGGTGATCCCCACCGACCGGCGCCGCGCGATCGCCCTCACCGAGATCTTCCGCCACACCGCCGGCTGCAGTGGCGCCGCCACCGAGCTCGCACCCGTGTCCGTCGTCATCCGCGTCGACCACGACACCCTCGAAACCGGCCTCGGCGCAGCCACCATCGACGGCATCGAAGAACCCATCGGCCCTGGAGCCCTCCGGCGCCTCGCCGCGGACGCGAAACTCATCCCCATGGTCCTCGGCGGGCCGTCCCAGGTCCTCGACCTCGGCACCGGTGCCCGCCTCTTCTCCCGCGCCCAGAAAGTCGCCCTCGCTGAACGCGACGGCGGCTGCGCCTGGACCGGCTGCACCCACCCACCATCCTTCACCGAAGCCCACCATCTCGATTGGTGGTCAACAGGTGGCCCAACCGACCTCGAGAACGGCATCCTCCTCTGCCCCTTCCACCACCACCGCATCCACGACGACCACTGGAACATCCAGGTGCGCGACGGCGTCCCCTGGTTCATCCCACCAGGCACCATCGACCGACACCGCACCCCCATCCGCGGCGGACGCATCCGCCTCGCCGCCTGACGCATGGCACCCGTCTGCCCGCAGGCAACCACCCTGCCCTTCGACAAGCTCAGGGACCGGAACTGCCAGCAGAGACGGGGGCCACTCGCTCCCCGCGTCACTCTCGGAAACCAGAGCCCCGGTCCCTGAGCCTGTCGAAGGGCCCACGGACGACCACGCCCTTCGACAGGCTCAGGGACCGGTGCTGCGCTCTGAGACCGGTGGGGCGCTCAGGGACTGGTGCAGCCCTCTGGGACCGCGGACACCCCGCTCAGGGACCGCACCCCGACACACTCGGCGACCGGTCCGGCGCACGCCGCACGGGTCAACCCGCGGCGACGACCTCCTCGACGGCCGCACGCGCACCGACGGCAGCCAGTCGGTCGCGCGCCGCGACGAACGCCTCACGGAGCCGCGCATCCTGGCCGAGGTCTCCGAAGACGACCTCCAGGTCGAGGAACGCCCCGGGCTTCTCGGCTTCCTGAGCGACGGCCGCCTGCAGTTCGGCGAGCCGCCGGTCGACCGGCTGCAGCTCCCGACCATCGTCACCGACACCCTCGATGAACCGACTCCACGCCGCCAGCACGAGCGCCGAGCGCGCGATCCCGCCGCCCGTCCGCAGCTGCTCCCGCACGACCGGAAGCAGGAACTTGGGGATCCGTTCCGACCCGTCGACGATCTGCCGGGCCAGGGTGTCCTTGATCGCCTCACTGCCGAAGCGACGCATCAGCTCCGCGCTGTAGGCGTCGAGGTCGATGCCCGGCACCGGCGCAAGCGTCGGCCTCGCCTCCTCGTGCATGTAGCCGAGGAGGAACCGGGCGAAGAGGTCATCGCGGCAGACGTCATGGACGTACGTCTCCCCCGCGAGCAAGCCCAGGTAGCTCATCGCCTGATGGGAAGCGTTCAGCAGCCGGAGCTTCATCAGCTCGTACGGTTCCACGTCCTCCACCAGCTGCACCCCGACCTGCTCGTACGGCGGACGGCCGTCACTGAAGTCGTCCTCCAACACCCACTGCTCGAACGACTCCGACAGCACCGGCCACCGGTCCTCGATCCCGAACCGCTCCGCGACCATGACCCGCTGCTCGTCGGTCGTCGCCGGGGTGATGCGGTCCACCATTGAGTTCGGGAAGCGCACCTCGGCGGCGATCCAGGCCGCGAGCGACGGGTCGATCCGCTCGGCGAACGCGAGGATCGCCGTGCGGGCGACGTGACCGTTGCCCTGGATGTTGTCGCACGACATGACCGTGAACGGCACCGCCCCCGCGTCCCGACGAGCGCGCAGGCCGGCGGCGATGAATCCGAGCGGGCTCTGCGGCAGCGCACGCGCGGGCAGGCCGTCGAGATCCGCGAGGGTCGCACCGTCGCTCGGCTCGAACGCGCCCGTCGCGTCGTTGACGCCGTAGCCGCCCTCGGTGATCGTGAGCGACACGATCCGGGTCGAGGGATCACTCACCCGGGCCAGGACGGCGGCCGGGTCGTCGGGTGCGAAGAGGTACTCGACGATCGACCCGACCACGCGCGCCTCGGCCTCGCCGTCGGGACTCGTCGTCACGAGCGTGTACAGCCGGTCCTGCGCACCCAGCGCGTCCCGCATCGCGGCATCGCCGGGCAGGGTGCCGACGCCGACAAGCCCCCAGGACGAGTGCTCGGCACCGGGCAGCGCGAGTACCCGGTCGACGAACATCGCCCCGTGGGCACGGTGGAAGGCGCCGACCCCGAAGTGGACAATGCCGGGGCGGACGGCGGAACGGTCGTAGGACGGCACGGCCACCTGCGGGTCGAGGGTGGAGAGGGTGGCGTCGGAGAGCTGGGTCATGGGTGGTGCCTTCTCGTCGGTGAGCGGGTTCCGGATGGTGCGGTGGTCGTCAGGCGCCGTGGCTGGACTCGGTGGCCAGCGGCGTGGTGGCGTCGAGGGTCACGACGCGGGTGGCGCGATGCTTCGTGGCGTCCACCAGGCGCGCGTTCGGCTCGTCGACGCCGAGCACCCAGGCTTCGGCCTCGTCCCGCGGGTGGCCGTGGCCGAGGCGTCGGGCGATGAGGCGGTCGCGGCGGAGCTCGTCGTCCACGTCCACGTACCAGGACTCGTCGAGGTGCCGGGCGACGTCCTGCCAGCCGTGATCGTCGAACAGCAGGTAGTTGCCCTCGGTGATGACGAGCGGCACCTCGGGGCGAACGAGCACCGCGCTGCCGATGGAGACCTCGAGTGAGCGGTCGAACCGGGGCGCGTAGACCGGGGCGCCGGCCGACGCCTCCGTGCGACCGCTCGTGGCGAGCCGCGCCAGCAGGGCGACGTAGCCGTCGACGTCGAAGGTGTCCGGGGCGCCCTTGCGGTCGCGTCGCCCGAGGCGGACGAGTTCGGGGTTGTCGAGGTGGAAGCCGTCCATGCCGACGATGACCGCCTGGTCGCCGAGGGCCGCGGCGAGCGTGTCGCTGACGGTCGACTTCCCCGCGCCGGGAGCGCCGACGATGCCGAGGATGCGTCGCGACCCTGAGGCGGCGAGGGTCCGCGCGCGGTCGACGAGCTCGTCGAGGCTGGTCCCGGTCGTGCTGCCGCCCATCGTGATGCCCCACCTCTCGTCGGGTCGGCGTCGTCGCGGTCGCGCCGTCGCCCGACTCACGGTAGGTCCAGGCGATGCCCGTGTCAACCGCGCATGTCACCGGTGTCACGACATTGGTCGGAAATGCCATGTCACGGGTGACATGAGCGTGAATCCGTGGATATGATGCTCGCGACCCGGTGCACCGACGCACGGGCCCCTCACGTCGATCGGAAGAACCCATGACTGACTTCAACGGCCGTACCATCCTCGTCACCGGAGCGAGCGGCGGCATCGGCGGCGCGACCGTCCGCCACCTCGTCGCAGCGGGCGCACAGGTCATCGCCTCCGGCCGCAACGTGGAGCACCTCGAGGCCATCGCCGCCGAGACGGGTGCCGAGCCGCTGCCCTTCGACCTCACCTCCGAGGACAGCATCCGCGACGCCATCGAGGGTCGCGACATCTGGGGCGTCGTCAACTCCGGCGGCTGGGGCGGCGAGATCGCCTCTCCTCAGGAGACCGACATCGAGGTCTTCGACAAGGTCATCAGCATCAACGCGCGCGGATCGCTGCTCGTCACGAAGTATGCGTCGCGCGAGATGATCCGCCAGGAACGCGGCGGCGCGATCGTCAACGTCTCCAGCCAGGCTTCCCTCGTCGCCCTGTCGGGTCACATCTCCTACGGTTCGTCGAAGGCCGCCCTCGACAACATCACGCGGGTCTCCGCCCTCGAACTCGGGAAGTACGGCATCCGCGTCAACGCCGTCAACCCGACGGTCGTCATGACGCCGATGTCCGCCTGGTACTGGGGCCGCCCCGACATCGAGGGCCCGTTCCTCGAGGCCATGCCGCTCGGCAAGTGGGCCACCGAGGACGACATCGCCGGCCCCATCACCTTCCTCCTCAGCGACGCCGCCGGCATGATCTCGGGCGTCTCGCTGCCGATCGACGGCGGCTACACCGCACGCTGACCCGGTCGGCACGGGCGGCGCGGCGAGCACGAGCGACACGAGCGAGCGGGAGGGAGGACGACGCATGGCGACGATGCGACAGATCGCGGCAGCCGCCGGCGTGAGCGCGAAGACCGTCTCGCGCGTCTTCAACGACGATCCACACGTCCTCCCGGAGACGCGCGAACGCGTCGAGGCGATCATGCGCGAGCTCGACTACGTGCCGAACACGCTCGCCACCTCGTTCCGGTCCGGCCGCCCCTCGGTCATCGGGGTCGCCGTGCCCGACATCGTCGATCCGTTCTTCGCCGAGATCGCCCGGGCGGTGGAGCGGACCGCCCGCGACCACGACATGTCGACGCTCGTGACCAGCCTCGGCGACGATCCGGAACGCGAACGCGAGGTGCTGGAACCGATGCTGCGGCGGCAGCTCGCCGGGGTGGTGCTCGCGCCGATCGGCGACGACCAGAGCTCCCTGGCCGCGTGGGCGTCGCGGACGCCGTTCGTGTTCGTCGACCGTGCACCCGGCGGACTGGCCGCCGACTCCTTCACGCAGGACGACTTCGGTGGGGCGTTCGCAGCGACGACGCACCTCGTCGAGCACGGCCACCGACGGATCGCCTTCATCGGCGACCAGCTGGCCCTGCCGACGACGGCCGAACGGTTGCGCGGATACCGGGCCGCACTCACGGAAGCCGGGCTGCCCGTCGACGAGGACCTCGTCGTCCTCGGCGCGGAGACCCGGGTGGGGGCCGCGGGTGCGCTGGCGGCGGTCGGCCCACGGGCGACGGCACTCTTCTCGTCGAACGCCGTCTGCACCATGGCGTTGCTGCCCGCCCTCGCCGAGCACCCGCCGCCCCTGGTCGCATTCGGTGACTTCCCCTTGGCCGAGCTCCTGCGACCGTCGGTGTCCGTCATCACGCAGGATCCGGAGACCCTCGGCCGACTCGCTGCCGAACGCATCATCGACCGCCTCGACCGCCCGGACGGACGCTATCGCCGGAGCACCGTCCTCCCGGTGCACCTCGTCGAGCGGGACTCCTGCCGGGTCGCCTGAGTCACCCGGTCCCTGAGCTCCCTGCCGGTCCCTGAGCCCACCGCCGGTCCCTGAGCCCACCGCCGGTCCCTGAGCCCACCGCCGGTCCCTGAGCCTGTCGAAGGGCCCACGAGCACCCGACCGCCCTAGTAGCTCAGCACCGCCGGCGCGAGCTCCGCGGTCTGGTCGCCGACCCGGTCGGGATCGCGCGGGTCGAGCCGCAACACCTCGTCGGCGTCGGCGAGCCGGTCGAGCTCGACCCAGAAGATGTTGGGGCTCCTCGTCGACCCGAAGTAGTACACCCGGTTCGTGAGGTCGGCCCCGGCCCGCCACCAGGTGGGGTACACGTCGCCCGTCGAATACGGTGCGCCGTACGGGACCGACACGTTCGCGATGAGCTGGAACACGCCCGCCACGGCCTCCACGGTGCCCTCGGGCTCCGGCAGGTAGTGGAGGAAGTAGGACGCGCGCACGAACCGGTCGAGCGAGGTGATGTCCCCGGGAGGCGGGAGCTCGCCACCGAACGGGCGGTACCGGTCGCGGTTGGCGAGCTGCTCGTCGAGACTCGGCGAGTTCGCCATGACGGTGTATTCACGGCCGTGGTGGACGACGAGCCGGCCATCGATGGGCTCGATGATCGCGGAGTCACCCGACGCGTCCTCGATGGCGATGTGGATGCCCATCTGGAGGCCGCGGAACAACGGGGACGTGATGCGGACGGTGTCGATGTCGGCGATCGCCTCGGCGACCGACGCGTAGCTGTCGAGGAGGTACTGCACCCAGAGCGCGTTCGACACCGTCGGGCGACCGTCGGGCTCGGCGAACGTCACGTCCTCCGGATCGAGGTAGAGCGCATGCGCACCGAGGCCGGCGGTGTTCAGGCCGTCGACGGTCCCCATCCCCCACATGCTCGTGACGACGCTGCCGTACCGGGAGGTCCACCGATGCGAGGTGGCGTCTCCGGTCCCACCCCGGACCGTGCCGCTCGGGACGAACCACAGCTCCGGTTCGTCGCTTGCGGACCAGTCCATGCAGCGGCTGACCGTCTTGGCGACCGCGTTGTCATTCCAGAAGATTCGAGTGCACACGCGCTGAGCGTACTCCGCGAGCGGTGTTCGCCGGAGGGGTTATCGCCCACGCAGTGCCGCCGCCTCGCTGAGCCAGCGGGCGTACCCGTCCCAGGGGTCGACGTCTCGGGCGACCGCGGCGATGTGGGCGAGGAGCCGCGGCGAACCGGTGAACCACTCGGAGCGTTCCAGGCGTTCGCGGGCGAACTGCTCGTGCCGGGCTCGTTCGACGTGTCGGTCGCCGCGTTCGAGCGCGAGCAGTTCGTCGTGCCAGATCGCGGCGAAGCGTTGGCGGGGGTTGGTCGTCGTGCCGATCTTCACCCGGTCGCCGTGACGGAGGTAGTAGACGACGTCGATCCGTGGTCGGGCGAGGTCGTCGTCGGGCACCTCGCCCTGTCTCCATTCGCAGGTGGCGCACAACCAGCCGGATGGGTAGTCGCGGCCGAGCCGTGAGCCGCACATGATGCACGGCGAGGGCAGGGTGTCGAGGACGCCCCATCGGCGTCCGGCCCACTCGGCGGCGAGCGCGAGGTGTTGTTCGCACAGCGCGACCGGCGCGTCCCGTGGAGCCGTGTCGTCGCACCCGGGCTGCACGCATCGTCTGTCGGACATGTGGCGAGTCTCCCCCACCCCGCCGACACCCGTAGGTCCCAGAGCTCGTCGAAGAGCCCAGGGCCACCACGGCACGCTCCCGGCTGGGAGGCGGTCGGGTGGCCTCCCAGCCGGCGCGCAGGTCACATCGCGATCGCTCGCCCCTCCTCGTGGGAACGGATCGCCGCACGGTAGATGTCGTGGGTCAGCGCCGCCTCCTCAGGACGGGCGGCACCGAACCGGTCACCGAGCGAGCCGTGACGCTCGGCCAGGAACACCGCCCACATCTGCAGGATCGTGTCGGAGAACCCCGACTCGAAGTTCGGCCCGGTGACCGTCGGCCACACCGACTGACTCCCCGCATCGAGCTGCTGCCACACCTGTTCGCGCCCGCCGCCCGGGATGTCCCGGATCGCGAACACCTCCACGAGCTTCGGGTTCTTCGTGCTGAACCGCACGCCACCGTCCAGCCCGATCGCCTCGAACTCCCAGGTGTTCTTCTGCCCGGGATCGATGCGCTTCGTCTCCGTCGTGAGCGGGAAACGCACGCCGTCGTGGCTCGCCCAACTGTGCAACACGGCGTTGTCCCACGTGTCGCACGGCACGAGCGAACCGTCAGGGCCCGGGCGTTCGGTCACGATGTTCTGCAACACGCCGTAGACGCTCTCGGGTGCCCAGCCGAGCCGCAACGGCACGTGCCAGGTGTGCATGCCGAGGTCGTTCATCACGCCGGCCTCGCCACAGAACTGCGTCTGGCGCTTCCAGTTGATCTGCTTGCCGCGATCGATGTCGCTCGAGTGCAGGAAGCTGTTGCGCGCCTCGACGATCGTGCCGAGCGCGCCGGAGCGGACGTAGACGATCGCCAGCTGCGCACCCGGGAAGAACGGCATCTCGCTCGAACACCGGACGAAACTCTCGGGGTGCTCGGCCATGGCCGCGAGGACGGACTGCGCCGCCGCCGCGTCGATCCCGAACGGCTTCTCCGCGAGCAGACCCTTCCCGGCGCGGATGACGTCGGTGTAGATCTGCTCATGGAGGTCGTGACGCACGGCCACGTAGACGACGTCGACGGACGGGTCGGCGAGGAGCTCGTGGTAGTCGGTGGTCTTCGTCACGACGGTGTCGATCTCATCGAACCAGTCCAGGGCGGCCGGGTTGATGTCGCACACCGCCGTCAGCCGGGGTCGCACCGGGTGGTCGATGAGCGCGGGCCAGCGCTGGATGGCCGCGGCGATCTCGCGCCCCATGAGGCCGCCGCCGATGATCGCGATGTTGACGCGTTCCGCCGCCACCCGGTCGGTCGTCCCCTGCTCGGCGCTCATGCGCGGGCCGCCTCGAGGATCGCGAGGCCGGCGTCGGCGTCGGCACCGTCGTGCAGCACCGCCATGAGTGCCGCCGTGATGGCCGCCGGGTGCTCGTGCTGGATGATGTTGCGGCCGTAGACGATGCCGCTGACCCCGGCGTCGAGCACGGCGACCGTGCGCTCCAGCAGGGTCCGGTCGTCCACCCGGCCGCCACCGCGGACGAGGACGGGGACGTCACCCGCGACCTCGACGACGCGCCCGTACTCGGTGATGTCACTGCTCGGATCGGCCTTGACGAGGTCGGCCCCCAGTTCGACCGCCTGACGCACGAGCGTGACGATCTTCTCGATGTCGCCGTCGACCTGGTAGCCGCCGGCCGTCGTGTTGTCCTGCATGACGAGGGGCTCGATCATGAGCGGCATCCCGTACCGGGTGGCCTCGCGGCGCAGCGCCATGATGGAGCGGATGTTCGCCTCCCGCACCTCGGGGTGGTCGGGGATCTGCATGAGGTTGACGCACACGGCGACGGCGTCGAGCCGGACGGCCTCCTCGATCGCGTGCGGCACGTGGTGGCTGTACAGGAGCGAGTCGAGCGGGTTGCCGTAGACGTTGGCGACATCGGTCCGGAGGACGAGTGCCGGCTTGTCCTTGCCGGGGACCTGCTGCAGGTGTCGGGCCTGGCCGAGCGTCAGCTGGACGGCGTCGGGACCGGCGGCGACGAGGGTGCGGACGACCGTGCCCATGTCCTCGATGCCGGTGATGAACGAACGCTCTCCGAAGAACCCGTGGTCGACGGCGACGTCGAGCGCACGACCGGATCGGGCGTTGAAGAGACGATTGAGGCGGTACAGCGACATTGCGGCGGCTCCTGATCGTGACGGGAAGGGTTTCCGGATCCTCCCTCGGTGTGTCACAGTAGTGGCCTGAGACAACGTTGTCTAGCGTGCGTCGGCTGAGCGTCGACGCGAAGAACGGAGGGTCCATGGGCGAGATCGTCGTCGCCGGCCACATCTGCGTCGATCTGTCGCCCCGGCTCGGCGCGAGCGCGCGCATCGACCCCGGCGCGCTCATCGACACCGGCCCGCTCCGCATCTCGCTCGGTGGATGCGTCGCCAACACCGGTCTCGCGCTCGCCGACCTCGGCAGTGACGTCCGACTGCACGCGACCGTCGGTGACGACGAACTCGGCGCGATCGTCGCCGCCCGTATCGCCGCGCAGCCCCGCCTCCATCCGGCACTCGAGGTGACCGACCGGGCGGCGACCTCGTACAGCGTCGTCGTCGAACCCGAGGGCCTCGACCGCACGTTCTGGCACCACACGGGCGCGAACGAGGTCTTCACCGGCGAACACCTCGCCGTCGGTGGCGCGGACCTCGTCCACCTCGGGTATCCGCCGCTGCTGCCCGGCATCGTCGCCGACGGCGGAGCACCACTCGCCGCCCTCCTGGAGCGGGTCCGCACGCACGGGGCGACCACCTCGATGGACCTCGCCGTCGTCGACCCGAGCAGCACGGTGGGCGCCCTCGACTGGGAGGCGATCCTTCGACGCACCCTCCCCCTCACCGACGTCGTGAGCCCGAGCGTCGACGACCTCCGATCCGCCCTCGGCACGACACTGCTCCCGGCCGACACCGCGCCGTCACCCCGGGCGCAGGCCGCCGCGTTCGCCGAGCTCCTCCTCGCCTGGGGTGCCGGCGTCGTGGCGATCTCGGCCGGCGAGGACGGGCTCGTGGTGCGCGCCGCCGGCGTCGACCGCCTCCGTCAGGCCGGCCGGATGCTCGCGCCGCTGGCTGCAGCCTGGGCCGACGCCGCGCTCGTCGCACCACCGATCCCCGCTCCGGCGTTCGTGTCCACGAACGGCGCCGGAGACGCCTCGACCGCCGGTCTGCTGTTCGCCATGTCACGCGGCGCAGGACCTGCGGCCGCGGCGGACGTCGCCGGCGCCAGTGCCGCCGCGGTCATCGCCGGTCTCCGGCCGACCGCGGACGAGATCGTCCGGCTACGGCCGAGCGTCCGCCCGCTCCTGACGGACGCATCGCCCGACCGACCCGCCGCGTGATCGGCGGTAGGCCAGGATGGTGATCATGCGCAGCTCCCGGCCCCCGACCATGAACGACGTCGCCGCAGCGGCCGGCGTCGGTCTCAAGACGGTCTCG
The DNA here is from genome assembly GCF_001423185.1 of Plantibacter sp. Leaf314. Lineage (NCBI taxonomy): Bacteria > Bacillati > Actinomycetota > Actinomycetes > Micrococcales > Microbacteriaceae > Plantibacter > Plantibacter sp. Leaf314. The sequence goes on from NZ_LMOB01000002.1 coordinate 489,259, forward strand.
CGGTACGTGAACGGCGCGACGAACATCAACACCGAACTGTCGGAACGCATCGGCGCGGCCATCGAGTCGCTCGGCTACCGACACAACCTCGCGGCGGCGAGCATCAGGCCCGGACGGTCGAGCAAGGTCGTCGGACTCATCATCGGCGACCTGGCGAACCCGTACTACTCGGTGCTCGCCCGCTCCGTCGAACGGGTCTGCACCGAACACGGCTACCTCCTCATGTCGGCGAGCTCCGAGGAGGACGCCGGCCGGCACCGACTCCTCGTCGACCGCCTGGTCGCGCAGCGCGTCGACGGGCTCATCGTCGTTCCGCCTCGGCACGCCACGACGCCGTGGGCGACGAGCACGGTGGAGCACGCGCCGATGGTCCTCGTGGACCGCCCGACCGGACCGCTGGAGTCGGTCGAGGTGCACACGGTCCTCGCCGACAACGCGGGCGGGGCACGCCGGGCGACGGCGGCGATGCTCGACGGCGGGGCCCGGCGGATCGCGTTCCTCGGCGACTCCCTCGAGCTGTACACGATGCGGGAACGACTGACCGGCTACCACCGGGCCCTCGCCGAGGCGGACCACGTGAGCGCCACCGGCGCCGCGCCGCCCGAGCCGATCGTGTCCGACGGCGCGCACTCCGTCGAGGACGCGGCCGCGGTCGTGGCCGGCTTTCTCCGCGACGGCGTCGTGGACGGGGTGTTCGCGGCCAACAACCGTGCCGCGATCGGGACCATGCAGGCGTTCGCCGCGGCCGGACGTCGCCTCCCGCTCGTCGGCTTCGACGACTTCGAGGCGGCACCCCTCGTGACGCCGGCGGTGTCGGTGGTCGCGCAGGACGTCGCCCTCATGGGGCGGGTCGCCGCCGAGACCCTGCTGGCCCTCATCGCCGGCGAGGCCGGACCACCGACCACCCACACACTCGACGTGCACCTGGAGTTGCGCGGCTCCGAGCGCTGAGCGGGGGCCCTTCGACAGGCTCAGGGACCGGCGTGGGGTGCGCTCAGGGACCGGGGCGCCCTTCGACACGCTCAGGGACCGGGCCGGGGGTCGCTCAGGGACCGATCAACCCGGGTAGCGCAGGCCGTGGCCGAAGCGGAACAGCGGGTCCTCGGTGTCGTAGGGCACGTCCGACCGACTCGCCTCCACGGCCGCCATCGACCGCGGGAGGTCGAAGGGCAGCGACCCCTCCGGCAGCGCTCGACCGAACACGACGTCAAGGAAGGCCGCATCACTGCCGCCGAAGCTCGCGACGAGTGCCGCGACCGCGTCGACCACGCCCGTGAGGATCGCCGGTCGGTCGAGGTGCATGTCGAGCACCGTCGGCACCGTCGCGGCGAGGTCCAGCAGGCGGGCGACCTCGTCGGCAGGGATGTCCAACGATCCGGCGTGGAACATCGCCTCGAACCCGCCAGGCCGCGGTTCGTACGGGGTCTGCATGCGGACGAGTGCGAGGTCCGCCGACGCCGGGTCGGTGACGACCTCGCCGTATCCGGCGGCCACGGCCTCGTCGATCCCCTCGACGTACAGCCGAGGACGCGGCGAGCGGACCGGGAGCGTCTCGTCGACGTTCGTCAGCACGGTGAACGCCCGGCGCTGTGCAGCCTCACCGGCCGCGACGAAGTCGGCACGCCCGACGATCGCGCTCGCGGCCGACGCGTCGACGAGGGGCTGTTCGAAGAGCCCGAGCACGAACTTCTCGCGGAGCAGTCTCCGGACGGACGCGTCGATGCGGTCCTCGGTGATCCGTCCCTGTGCGACGAGTTCGACGACGAGTTCCGGTCGGGCCTCGCCGCCGAACTGGTCGCAGCCGGCCTGCAGGATGCGCTCCACGCGTGTCAGCTCGTCGAGGTGCTCGAGTCCCCAGGCCCGGGCGGGCATCTCCTGCCCCATGATCGAGGTGTCGGTGATGAGCCCCCAGTCGGTGCAGACGATGCCGTCGAAGCCGAGCTCCTCGCGGAGCAGCCCGGTGATGATGCCGTGGTTGAACGCGAAGGCGACCTCCTCGTGCTCGGTGCCGACGGGCATCCCGTAGTACGGCATCATCTGGCCGGCACCGGCGGCGATCGCGGCACGGAACGGGATGAGGTGGTAGTCGAAGTTGCCGCCCGGGTAGACCTGTTCGCGTCCGTAGGCGAAGTGCGGGTCCTCGCCGTCGAGCTGGGGCCCGCCGCCCGGGAAGTGCTTCGTCATGGTCGACACCGAGTCGGGGCCGAGTTCCGCACCCTGGAAGCCGCGGATGTAGCCGGCGACGAGCTCGGCGCTCAGCTCCGCGTCCTCGCCGAAGGTGCCGCCGATGCGCGACCAGCGGGGTTCGGTCGCGAGGTCGACCTGCGGGTGGAGGGCGAGCCGGATGCCGACCGCCAGGTACTCCTGGCGGGCGGTGTCGGCGAAGGCCTCGACGAGCTCGGTGGATCCGATGGCGGCGAGGCCGAGCGTCTCCGGCCACTGGGAGAACGCTCCGGCTCGGGCGGCGGTGCCCACGTTGTCGGTGAAGTGGTTGCGCGGGTCGGTGGAGAGGGTGACGGGGATGCCGAGCCGGGTACGCGACGCCCGCTCCTGGAGGGCGTTCGTCCACTCGGCGAGCGCCGTCGTGTCGGGTGCCGTGCCGAGCACGTTGAAGTGCGTCAGCAGCTGCTGGCCGATCATGTGCTCGCCGCTCGCGAGGCCCATGTGCGGGTTGGCCTCGTCGATCGGGCCGGGGGCGATCATCGTCTGGAACAGCATGCCGGCCTTCTCGGCGACGGTCATGCGGCCGAGGAGGTCGTCGACGCGCTCGTCGACCGGGAGGGTGGCGTCGCGGTAGGCCGGCGCGGGTTCGGGAACGCTCATGGGTGGTCCGTTTCTCGTCGATGAGTGGAGCAGCGTCGGGATCACCCGTGCCCGAACGGGCCGAGCATGAAAACCGAACTCCGTTCGGGAACGGAGGATGTCTCTAGTATGCCCGCTGTCGACGATCGCGCAACGCGTCCGGGGGTGGCGATTCGCGCTGCATCCTCGTCTACCCGGCGCGCTCCTCCATCGCGCGGAGCCCCTCCGCCAGCCAGTCCAGCGAGGGCGCCACACCCGGCGCGACGGGATGACGGTTCAGGTGCCCGTGGAGGACGCCCGGCTCGAGCCGGCTGCGGACGGATGCCCCGGCGGCCTCCGACGCGGCGATGAACGCCTCCCCGGACGGGCGGAGGTCGTCGAACTCCGACAGCAGGACGGAGAGCGGCGGGCGGTCGGCGGTCACCGGCACCACCCCCGGCAGGGCGAGCTCTGGCAGGTCGTCGAGGCGGCCGACGTAGTTCTCGACCATCCACTCGATCGACTCCCGCGGGAAGCGCATGAAGTCGGGCAGGACGTCCATCTCCGGAAGGACGTCCTGCGGCAGTGGCGGCACGACCGCGTGGAGGAACGGGTAGGCGAGGAGCACGGCGTCCGCTCGGCGGTCGCTGCGGAGCGAGGCAGCGAGCGCGAGGGCGGCTCCGGCACTGGCGCCGCCGATCGCCGTCCTCGAACCGGGGACGACCGACCGCTCGTCGACGAGCCACTCCCAGACGGCGAGCACGTCGTCGAGTGGCACCGGGTAGCGCGTCACCCCGTCCGCCAGCCGGTAGTCGACGGACACGACCTCGGCTCCGGCCCGAGCGGCCAGTTCGGCGCTCACGACGTGCGCCTCCGGCCAGTCGAGCGTCCCCGCCGCGAACCCACCACCGTGTGCCCAGAGGAGCGCGGGACGGGCGAGATGGGCGGCGGCCGGGTCGGCCCCTTCGGGAACGTAGCGCCTGATCGGGATCTCGCCGTGGGGGCCGTCGACGACCTCGTCGGTGATGACGACGTCGACCGGTGGCTGCCACGGCCCGTCGTCGCCGTAGGCCGCGAGTCGCTCCTGGAACGACGCCTCGAGTGCCCCACCGGCAGCGGCTCGCTGGGCATCGGAGAATCCGTCGAAGAGCTGCAGCCGGTCGCGGTAGTAGGGGTCGAGTGCCATGCGCCGAGCCTACCCAGCCGGCCCCGTGGACCCAGCCGCCTCAGACCACGACGCCGCCGACGCGGTCGAGGTAGACGTCGATGGCGTCCCGGCTGGCCTGGATGGAGCCGAGCTTGGCGTCGAGCCGCGCGCGGTGTTCGAGGAGTCGCTCGAGCACCTCGGCCGACGGCGTCACCTGGTAGATCGTGTCGTCGTCCTCGAAGCACGGCAGGATCTGCAGGATGAGCGCGGTCGGCATGCCGACGGCGATCAGCTCGCGGATGCGCTGCACCTTCGCGACGAGGTGGTCGCCATACTCGCGGTACCCGTTCGCGCAGCGGGTCGGTCGGAGCAGACCCTGCTGCTCGTAGTACCGCAGCAACCGCGGGGTGCTCCCGGTGGCCGCCGCCAGTTCGCCGATGCGCATGCAAGACCCCTTCGAACGAGATGTGTCCATCTGCAGCAGCCGTCCGAGTCGGTTGGATATTCCCGAGCCGTCGCGTTCCGGCTTGACCCTGACACCAGTGGCAGGCCGCGAGACTTCCCGACATGACCACCGACGCCGTGCGCACCGCACCACCGACGACCCTGTCCCCGACCCGAGGCCGCTCGCCCCTCCCGACCGCGCTCCTCCTCGCCGCCGTCGGATTCGTGACCCTGCTCACCGAGGTCCTCCCAGCCGGCGTCCTGCCCGCGATGGCTGCCGACCTCGGCACCACGGAGGCGATCGCCGGCCAGAGCGTCGCGGTCTTCGCCCTCGGGTGCATCGTCGCCGCGATCCCGATCAGCCGCCTGCTCGCACGGCTCGACCGCCGCACGGTCGTGCTGCTCGCCATCGCGGTGTCGGCCCTCGCGAACGCCGGGACCGCCGCAGCACCCGACCTCCTCACACACCTCGCGACGCGCTTCGTCGCGGGACTCGTGGCCGGTGTCGTCTGGGCGATGCTCCCCGGGTACACCCGCGGGTTCACGAGCCAGGAGCGGTTCGGATCGACCCTCGGGATCGTGCTCTCAGGTGCGACGCTCGGCTTCGCCCTCGGCGTCCCGGCGGGTGCCGTCCTCAGCGCGGAGCTCGGGTGGCGGGCCGTGTTCGGCATCGTCGCCGCCACGACAGCGCTCCTCGGCGTCGTCGCCGTCGTCCTCGCGCCACGAGTGGCCGGAACGGTCTCCGGTCGCTCGACTCGCATGGGCGCTGCGCTCCGCCTCCCCGCGGTCGTGACGATCCTCGTGGCCCTGGCGGTCTGCATCATCGGTCAGAACATCGCGTACACCTACCTCGCGCCGGTCCTCGCCGACCGCGGGACGCCCGTGCCGCTCGGCCTGCTCCTCGCCGTGTTCGGGGTGGCGTCCGTCCTCGGCACCCTCGGGGCCGGACGGCTCGCGAACGTGCGTCTCGGGATCACCATCCTCGGCGCGGCCGTCCTCGGGACCGTCGGGCTCGGCGTCGTCGCGGCGGATCCACCGGTCGCGCTCCTCCTCGGCGCGGCCGGGGGCTGGGGGCTCGCCTTCGGCGCGTACTCCGTGCTCTTCCAGGTCGCGATCGCCCGGGTCGCCGGCAATGCGGCGGACGCGGCCCAGTCGGCGCTCGTCACGATGTGGAACGTCTCGATCGCGGTCGGCGGCGCGGTCGGCGGGATCATTCTCGGCACCTGGGGCGCCGCGCTCCTCCTCCCGGCCGCCGCGGCGCTGACCGTCGTCGCCGTCCCACTGTGCGTCGCGATCGCGCGATCCGTCCGTCCTCGGTGAGCCGCCGGACGCCACGGGACCGGCTTCGGATCCTCCTACACTCGATGGGATGCCCGTCCCGTTCCTGCACTCGCCCAACGTCCTCTTCGACACCGTCGTACAGGGCACCCGGCGTCTGTCCCCCGGCTTCGTGCGGGTGACCCTCGGCGACCCGTCGCTGGCGGACTTCGCCCCCTACGAGCAGGATCAGCGCATCAAGATCCTCCTGCCGGATGGCGACGGCACCTATCCGGACGGACTCCGCGGTGGCCAACCCGAGCACGAGTGGCGACGGGCCTGGCGTGCCCTGCCAGCGGCGGAACGCCCGGTCATGCGGAGTTACACCGCGCACCGGGTCCGGCCCGGCCGGCACGAACTCGACCTCGACGTCTTCATCCACGACCCGGCGGGCCCGGCCAGCCGCTGGGCGCTCGGCGCGAGCACCGGGGACCACCTGCTCGTCTCCGGGCCGGACCTCCGCCGCGGCGACCCGACGCACGGCGTCCAGTGGGCGCCGGGAACCGCGACGACCGTCCTCCTCGCGGCAGACGAGACGGCCTTCCCCGCCGTCGACGGCATCCTGCGCTCCCTCGGCGAGGACGCGCACGCACACCTCATCCTCGAGGCCGGAGACCCGGCCGACCTGGCCCTCCTGCAGCCGCTGCCCGAGCGGCACCGGGTCGAGGTCCACGAACGCGGAGGCCGGGCGGGCGGTGACGCCCTCGTCGACGCGGTCGAGCGGTGGCTCCGCGCACACGGTGCGCACGTCGCGACGCTCGGCCACGACTTCGCCGCCTGGTTGGTGACGGAGAGCACCAGGGTCCCACTCCTGCGAGCCGCGACGACCGCCCACGGCATCGCCCCTGAACGGGTCCACACCCAGGGCTACTGGAACGCCCGGCCAAGGACCACCGACTGACAAAGGTTATGCTTGCCTTACCCGGTCGCGTCGATCGCGACCCGTTCGAAAGGTGACCAGTGCCACTCCCCCTCGTCCGCCGCCGACGGCTCGCCGCCGTCGCCGCCCTCGCCGTCGCCGCCCTGAGCCTGGCCGCCTGCAGCAGCTCGAGCGCCTCCACACCCTCGGACGCCGCCACGAGCGCCACCCACGTGATGAAGCACGCCCACGGCGAGAGCACCATCCCGGACAGCCCGAAGCGGGTCGTCGTCCTCGAGCCGGTCCAGCTCGACACGACGGTCGCCCTCGGCATCACCCCGGTGGGCGCGGCCGTGCTGAACGAGACGGCCGGCGTGCCCGCGTACCTGGGGAAGCAGGCCGCCGACATCCCGACCGTCGGGACCGTGGCCGAGCCGAACGTGCAGCTGATCGCCGCGGCGAAACCCGACCTCATCATCGGCACCGAGTCGCGCCACTCGGCCCTGTACGACCAGCTGTCCGAGATCGCTCCGACGGTGTTCATGGCGACGCAGACCGACCCGTGGCGGGACAACGTGCGCTTCGTGGCAGAGGCACTCGGCAAGCCGGACGGCGCCGACGAACTCCTCGACGCCTACGACGCACGCTGCGCCGAGATCGCGACGAAGCACGACACCGCCGGCAAGACCGCACAGCTCATCCGCCCGCGCGACGGCGTCCTGACGCTCTACGGCCCCACCTCCTTCGCCGGCAGCACGCTCGAGTGCGCCGGGTTCACCACGCCCGAGCACGCCTGGGAGGACATCTCCCTCGACCTCTCGCCCGAGCGGGTCCTCGAAGCGACCGCCGACCAGGTGTTCGTGACGAGTGTCGACCCCGACGACGCCTCGACCATGCCGGCCTCCCTCACCGCGAACACGGACGCGTTCCCGGAGCTGCACCTCGTCGACCAGTCGTTCTGGATCACCGGCGTCGGTCCCCTCGGCGGCATGGCCGTGCTCGACGACCTCGACCGGCTGCTGTCCGCGGAGTCGTGACGGACAGCGTCACGACCGGCGCCATCGCGACGACCGATCCTGCCGGACGGGCCACGACGGACCCCCGGCCCGGCTTGCGGACGCCTCACCGACGGCATCGGTTCATCCCGCTGTTCGCCGGGCTCGGAGCGCTCGTGCTGGCCGTCGTCCTGTCGCTCCTCGTCGGCGCGAACCCGGTCAGCCCCGACGCGGTCTGGTCGGCACTCACCGGCGCAGGTTCCGGCGAGGCGCGGTTCGTCGTCTGGGACCAGCGGGTGCCGCGGACCATCGCAGCGCTCGCCGTCGGCGCCTCCCTGGGTGTCGCGGGAGCGCTCATGCAGGCGTTCACCCGCAACCCCCTCGCCGACCCCGGCATCCTCGGGGTCAACGCCGGGGCCGGGTTCGCCGTCGCCGCCGGCCTGGCGTTCCTCGGCGTCACGGCACCGAGCGAGATCGCCTGGCTCGCCTGCGGTGGCGCGCTCGTCGTCACCCTCGTCGTCTACACGATCGGCTCGGGCGGACGCGAGCGGTCGTCCGCCGCCCGCCTGACCGTGACGGGTGTGGCGTTCGGCGCCGTGCTCGCCGGCCTGACGACGGGGATCGCCATCACCCACCCCGACGCCTTCGACCGCATGCGCGGCTGGAACGCAGGGAGCCTCCTCGAACGCGACCTCGGCGTCGTCGTGCCCGTGCTCCCGTTCCTCGCGGCGGGGCTCGTCCTGGCGGCGGCGAGCGCCCGCAGTCTCAACGCGATCGCCCTCGGTCCCGACGTGGCTCGCGCGCAGGGGGTCAGCGTCGGCCGGAATCGCGTCCTGGTGCTCGCGGCCGTCACCCTGCTCGCCGGCGGGGCGACCGCGATCGCCGGGCCGATCGCCTTCGTCGGCCTCGTCGTCCCCCACCTCGTGCGATGGACGGTCGGGAGCGATCAGCGCCGCATCCTCGCCGGCTCGGTCGTCGTCGGCTGCGTCCTCGTGCTCTGCTCCGACGTGGTCGGCCGGATCGCGGTGCTCCCCGGCGAGATGCCCGTCGGACTCGTGACCGCCTTCGTGGGCGCCCCCGTCCTCATCGCGCTCGCCCGGCGCAGGACGGCGTCAGGACTGTGACCGCGATCCGTGAACGGGCGGCGGACGTGCCGCGCACCAGGAATCGGCCGGCACCGCGCCTGCTCATCGTCTGCGGCGCGGCCCTGTTGCTGATCGTCGTCGCGGCCATCGCCGGTCTCGCCCTCGGCGACTACCCGCTGAGCGCCGAGGAGGTGCTCGGTGTCCTCTCCGGCCGGGTCGACGGCCTCGCCCGCACCGTGGTGCTCGAGTGGCGACTGCCGCGGGTCCTCGCCGCGATCGGCTTCGGCGCGGCGCTCGCCCTGTCCGGTGCGATCTTCCAGACGCTCACGCGGAACCCGCTGGCGAGCCCCGACATCATCGGTCTCGCCAACGGCTCCTTCACCGGCATGCTCGTGGCGCTCCTCCTCCTCGGCGGCGGCTGGCCGGCCCTCATGGCCGGTTCCCTGATCGGCGGCCTGGCCGCTGCGGTCGCGATCTTCCTCCTCGCCCTGCGGCAGGGCTTGTCGGGCTTCCGCTTCATCGTCGTCGGCATCGGCGTCTCGGCCATGCTCGCCGCGTTCAACAGCTGGCTCCTCCTCCGAGCCGACCTCGACGTCGCCCTCTTCGCCGCCGCCTGGGGCGCCGGCACCCTGAACACCGCGACCGCGACGGTGGTCTGGCCGGCCCTCGGCTGCCTGCTGGTCCTGTTCGCATTGCTCCCGCTCGTCGCCCGCCCGCTCCGCCAGCTCGAGCTCGGTGACGACGTGGCCGCCGCGACCGGGGTGCGCCTCACCCGCGAACGCGCGATCCTCATCGGCATGGCCGTCGCCCTCGTGAGCGCGGTGACCGCCGTCGCCGGGCCGATCGCGTTCATCGCCCTGGCTGCCCCGCAGATCGCCCGCCGCCTGACCCGGTCACCGGGCATCCCGCTCGTCGCGACGGCGCTCGTCGGTGGGGTCCTGCTGCTCGGGTCCGACCTCGTCGCCCAGCATCTGATCCCGCTGACGGTTCCGGTGGGCGTCGTCACGGTGGTGATCGGCGGGCTCTACCTCACACAGCTGCTCCTCCGCGAGCGCCGGCGCTGAGGGATCGGCGCGGAGGGTCGGCGCTGAGGGGTCAGCGCGGAGGGGTCGGCACCGGACGGCTCAGGGTGCGGCGTCGAGCTCGAGCAGCTCGCCGATCTCGCAGTCGAGCGCGCGGCAGATGGCGGTGAGGGTCGAGAACCGGATCGCCTTCGCGCGGTCGTTCTTGAGCACCGACAGGTTCACCACGCTCACCCCGACGAGCTCGCTGAGTCGGGCGAGGGTGAGGCCGCGGTCGGCGAGCAACCGGTCGAGGGTGCAGTGCACCCCGGTCGCCGCGTCGTCGTCGATGGCCGGGACCATCAGACGAGCCCCTCGGTGTCGGCGCGCAGTCGCTCGCCGGCACGGAACGCGATCGCGAGGCCGCCGACCGCCATGGCGACGAGCACGGGGACCCAGGTGAGTGGGTACGGGGTTCCCTCCACCGCACCGTCGGTCGCGACCGCGAGCGCGCCGTTCGACGCCATCGTGCCGAACCAGGTGTCCGCGATCCACCCGCAGAGGATGGCGATGGAGGCGATCGAGAGCAGGCGTGCGTTGCCGGGCGCGAAGGCGTCGCCGCGCAGCAGGCGGCGGAAGAACCTGAACCCGCAGACGATGACGACGAGGTTCGCGATCGCCGGCAGGATCGCGGCGAGCAGGACACACACGAAGGTCACGACCGGGAGGTCGACCACGACGATCGAACCCTGGTCGACCGTGACGGAGCCGGCTCCCGCTGCGCCCGGCAGGGCCACGTCGACGGCGTCGAAGAACACGGGGACCCGGGTCCCGTCGGTGCCGAAGACGTCGAGCAGCCGGAGGACGAGGATGACGACGACGGCTCCTGCGGCGGCGACGGCGGCACCGAGCACGGACACGAGGTCGTTGCGGTTGGAGCGCTGGGTCTTCGCCGCCTGCCAGGCGGCGTGGTCGAAGCCGGACGGCGTCGGGCGATCGGTGGAGTCGGTCATGATCATCACATCCATATCGATTGTCGTTGGTATCGATAAACGATATGTCGAGATCGTCCGGAGCGCAAGTCCGGCCCCCTGGATCACCCCTGGATCACCCCCAGGATCGCCCCTGCGGTCACTCGTCGAGCGCGTCGAGCTCCTCGAGCGCCGCCTCAGCGCGTTCGAGCCGTGCCGCCTCGGGCTCCTCCCACCAGGTCGGACCACGTTCACCGAGCCCGTGTTTCGCGAGGCCGACCCGACGGCGTGCGGCAGCCACAGCCTCCTCGTCGCCCGCGCGCTTCGCGACCCCGACGCCCGAGCGGCCACGGCCGAGGTGCGACTGCAGCGCGGCGACGAGGTCCTCCGGCAGGCTCGGGTCGGTGCGACGCCAGCGTCGACCCTTCACGACGAACCAGTGCTCGTCCTCCGCCGGTCCGCCCTCCTCCGGCCCGTCATCCGAACGCGGCGTCACGGACGCCTCCCGGAGACGACGCAGGGCCCGGTCCCCCGCAGACGCGGACGGGACCGGACCCTGGTGGTCATGATCGGTCGATCAGCCCTTGACGGCGTCGAGCACGCCGGCCCAGCCGAACGAGGAGATCGCGTCGGCGAACGTGGAGTCGCCGCGTCCCTCGCCGAGCTGCTTGCCTGCAGCGTCGCGGACGACGACCGTGTGGTCCTTCTCGGCCTCGGTGCCGTTGCCCTCTTCGACGAAGTCGATGTGGATCTCGGTGTCGCCGAGGGTGCCGGTGACCGTGGTCGTCGCGTCCTGCTCGGTGGTCTTCGTCGTGAGGAACGGGCCGCCGCCGAGTGCCGCGAGCGCCTCGTTGATCTGGTTGATGAGCGATGAGGTGTTCATGTGTCTCTCCCTGCGGTCGTGAAGCCTCCAGGGTAGTGAGCGGACCCGAGAACGGCAGGAGCATGGCGTTCGCGCACGAGATGTGCGATAGGACCAACCTGGCCTGCGCGCAGAGCAGAAGAAGCCGCTCCCGTCAACGGTCCCGCGCATCCAGGTGCGGTCGGAGCCGCGAGTCGTAGGCTGCGAGCCACGCAGACCGGCACCCCGACACCGACGGGCCGGTCGACGAGACGAAGGAGACCCCCATGGCCGGAGACACCGACCCCTACACGACCCTCAACAAGCTGCTCGCGGACTTCCGCTTCGCGATGCTCACCACGGTGGACCTCGACGGCAAGCTCGTCGCCCACCCGCTCACCGTCCAGGAGCGCGAGTTCGACGGCGACCTGTGGTTCATCGTCGGCAAGGACGCCTCCGCCGTGCAGCAGCTCGACGTCAACCCGAACGCCGGCGTCACGCTGAGCTCGGACAGCTCGTGGGTGTCGCTCGCCGGCACCGCCGGACTCGTCGAGGACCACGCCAAGCTGGAAGAGCTGTGGAACAGCGTCGTCGAGGCCTGGTTCCCGGACGGCCCCTCCGACCCGCGCGTCGGTCTGCTGAAGTTCTCGGCCGACAGCGCCGAGTACTGGGACAGCCCCGGCGGCAAGATCGCGACCGCCGTCGCGTTCGTGAAGTCGAAGGTCACCGGCGAGACCTACGACGGCGGCGACAACGCGAAGCTCGACCTGTAAGCAGGGCGTCAGCCAACGGCGCCGACGCGCTCGTCCGCGAGCACCTCAGGCGCGCTCGTCCGCCAGCACCTCGCCCAGGATGCGGGCCGCTTCCTCGAAGCGGTCCGCATCCTCGCCGGAGTAGTTCAACCGGATGAAGGACCCGGCGGGTTCAGCGGGGAACCACTCGGCGCCGTCGGCGATGATGAGCCCGCGGCTCTCGCAGGAGCGCACCACCTGCGCCGCATCCGTGCCGTCCGGCAGTCGCCCCCACAGGTTCAGGCCGCCGGCGGGGACGAACCCGAGGTGGACCGTCGGCGCATGTTCGGCGAGGCTCGCGACGAGTCGGTCGCGTCGGGCACGCAGGCGGGGACGCAGGCCACGGAGGTGCGTCCGCCAACCGGGTTGGGTCACGACGTCGAGCGTCGCCGCCTGGAGCAGGCCACTGATGTACATGGACTCGGCGGACCGGTCCGCCAGGATCCGGTCGCGCGCCGGCCCCCTCGCGATGACCGCGGCGACCCGCAGCGACGGGGACACGCTCTTCGTCAACGACCGCAGGTAGATCACGTGTCCGTCGCCGTCGAGCGCGGCGAGGGGACGTGGCTCGGTGTCGATGGCGAGGTCGTGCGCCCAGTCGTCCTCGATGAGGAACGCGCCGTGGCGCCGCACGGACTCGAGGACCGCGAGTCCGGTCTCCTCCGGCCACTGCCCGCCGCTCGGATTGGCGAAGGTCGGCTGCGCATAGAAGGCGCGGGCTCCCGTGTCCTGGAAGGCGCGCTCCACGGCGTCCGGATCCGGCCCGGTCGGTCCGGTCGGCACGGGCACGAGCGTGACGCCGGCCTGCTCGGCCGCGAGGATCGCACCCCAGTAGCTCGGCGACTCGATGAGCATCGGCTGCCCTGGCCCCACGAGCGCCCGGAAGATCGAGCTGAGGCCGCTCTGACTGCCGGCGATCACGATGACGTCTCGAGCCGTCGCCGGGGTGACCCCGGGCGGCGTGACGGCTGCGAGTTCGGCGGCGAACCAGGCTTGGAGTCCGGGCGCTCCGGCTGCCGGCGAGCGGGTCATGGCGACGTCGGTGCGGGCTGCGCGGGCCAGCGCCGCGCGGACGAGGCGTTCCGGGAGGAGTTCACGGGCCGGGTAGCCCGAGTGCAGCGCGATCGTGTCGGGCGCGACCGACCGCTGAGCCGCGGACAGCGCACCGGGCCGCCAGGGCAGCGCACCGAGCGCGGCCGTCTGCCAGCCGTAGTCGACGGCTCGGTTGGTCCGCGCCGCCCGGACGAAGGTGCCGACCCCCGGCCGGCTCTCGACGAGCCCTCGCCCGGCGAGTTGCCGCATCGCGTTCTGCACGGTGACCGGACTCGCGCCGAACTCCCCGGTGAGCGCCCGGTTCGACGGCACCCGAGCGCCTGGCGGGGCGGCGGCGATCCAGGCGGTCATGGCCACGACGATCCGCTCGGTGCTATCGTTGTTCATGAGTCAACAGAGTAGCGTTATCGCTCAGGCACTGGTGGCGTTATCCCGTGCCGGTCTCGGCTGGGGGCTGCTCGGCGTGCTGGCGTTCTCGCTCACCGTCCCGCTCACCAAGGTCGCGCTGACCGGGATGTCCGCGCTGTTCATCGGCTCGGCTCGCGCCGTCGTCGCGGCCCTCCTCGCCCTCCTCGTCCTGTCGATCACCCGTCCACGGCGTCCCGTCGGCGCGCAGTGGGCCCGCCTCGCCGTCGTCGGCGGCGGGGTCGTCGTCGGGTTCCCGCTTCTGACCTCCTTCGCGCTCACCACGGCTCCCGCGGGCCACAGCGCCGTCGTGATCGGCCTGCTCCCCGCCGCCACCGCGGTCGCCGGGGTCGTCCGCGGCGGCGAGCGCCCATCCCGCGTGTTCTGGATCTTCGCCGGCCTGGGTGCGGTCGCCGCCGTGGGGTTCGCCGCCCTGCGGACCGACGGACTCGCCCCGCTGGACTGGTCCGACCTCCTCCTCCTGGGCGCCGTCGTCGCCGCCGCGATCGGCTATGCCGAGGGCGGCTTGCTCGCCCGCGAGCTCGGCTCCTGGCAGACCATCTGCTGGGCACTCGTCCTGGCCTCGCCGCTCATGGTGACGCTCACCGCGATCGCGTGGGCCGCGGAACCGCCGACGGCGACGCCGGTGGCCTGGCTCGCCTTCGGGTACCTCGGCGTGGTCAGCATGTTCCTCGGCTTCTTCGCCTGGTACCGCGGGCTCGCGATCGGCCCCCTGTCGCGCGTGAGCCAGATCCAACTCGTCCAACCGGTGCTGAGCATCGGGTGGGCGACCCTCATCCTCCGCGAGGACCTCGACCGGGCCACCGTGCTCGGCGGCCTCGCGGTCATCCTGTGCGCCGGCCTCGCCGTCCGCACCCGCCTCGACCGGAAGTGACCCCACCATGCGCCACACCCCCACGTACCTCATGACCGACGTCGACGAGGTCAAGCGCCTCATCCGCAACCACCCGTGGGCGACGTTCGTCTCGCCCGCGAGCACCGGCCTGGTCGCCTCCCACTACCCCGCGATCCTCGAGGAGGACGTCGACGACCTGTCCATCGTCAGCCACTTCGGCCGACCGGACGAGGCGTCGCACGAGCTCGGCGCGCACGAGATCCTCGTCATCATCCAGGGGCCGCACGACTACGTGTCGCCGAGTTGGTACCCGGAGGGCCAGCTCATCCCCACGTGGAACCACGTCACCGCCCACCTGTACGGGACACCTGAGGTCCTCAGCGAGGACGAGAACTACGAGATGTTGAGCAAGCTGACGGACCACTTCGAGGACTCCCGGCCAGACGGCCGCCACCTGTCCGAGGACGAGGCCGGCACCCGGCGCGCCGCGAAGGGCACGGTCGGCCTGCGCATGCGGGTGACGCGCTTCGACGCCCGCGCGAAGCTCAGTCAGAACAAGGCGCCCGAGGTGGTCGACGACATCACCGAGCACCTTGCGGAGCGGAATCCGGAGCTCGCCGAGGAGATGCGTCGCCAGCGGGAGCTCCGGACGCCGGGTCACTGACCCGACTCCGGGCACCGACCCGACCGCGGGCGTCGCTGACGAGCACGAGGGCGACGCCC
This sequence comes from Plantibacter sp. Leaf314, assembly GCF_001423185.1. Classification (NCBI taxonomy): domain Bacteria; kingdom Bacillati; phylum Actinomycetota; class Actinomycetes; order Micrococcales; family Microbacteriaceae; genus Plantibacter; species Plantibacter sp. Leaf314. Next base: position 504,528 of record NZ_LMOB01000002.1, read on the forward strand.
GCCGCACTCAGGAGGAACCCGCCGGCCGTCAGGAGGGTGAACGGCTCGCGGAAGAGGAGCGCCCCGGCGACGGCGGTCGTCGGGGCGACGAGGAACAGGAGGGCGTTCAGGACCGTCACGCCGATCCGACGCAGCAACCACCAGTAGAGACCGTAAGCGGAGAGCGTCGGCACGAGCGCGAGGAAGAGCGTCGTGAGCCAGAAGGTCGCGTCGCCCGGCGGCACGGCCGCACCGGTCGCGAGGGCGAGGACGGCGAGGAGCACCGTGGTCGCCGTCGCGTGGACGGTCAGCGTGAGGAGGACCGGGGATCGGTGCGGCGAGCGCCGTTCCAGGATCGTCGCGGTGATGAGGCTGGCCATGGCCAGCGCAGGGAGGGCGTAGGCGATCGGCGGCGCATCCGAGGCGCCGAACTGGGACTGCACGATGAGGAACACCCCGACCGCACCGATCCCGAGTCCCAGCCATTGCGCGCCGGGGACGCGCACGTGCAGCAGCGGGCCGGCGAGTGCGGCGATGACGAGCGGCTGGACGGCGTCGATGAGCGCGGTCGTCCCGGTCGAGATGCCCACGGCGACCGAGGCGTAGACGAACACGACGTAGCCGAACTGCGCGAACAGGCCGATGACGAGTTGTGAGCGCAGTTGGGCCTGGCTGGCGTTCCTCCACTGCCCGCTGACCAGCAGCACGATCGCGAGCCCGACGGCGAGCGGGACGAACCGCCAGAGCAGGACGGTGAGCACGGGCACGTCCTCGGTGCCGATCTTCGCGACGATGAAGCCTGAGCTCCAAGCGAGGACGAAGGCTGCGGCCGCGAAAACTATACCGATCTGTTTACTCATCCCCGCAGTATACAGACTGGTATAGTTTTTGCATGACGGTCGACACGCCAGAGCTCGCACCCCTCACGCCGGGCGCCCGACGGGTGCTCGACGCCGCGTCCGTCCTCTTCTACGAGAACGGCATCCACGCGGTCGGCGTCGACACCATCGCCGAGGCCGCCGGGGTCACGAAGAAGACCCTCTACGACCGCTTCGGCAGCAAGGAGGCCCTTGTGCTCTCCTATCTGCAGCACCGCGATGCACGGTGGCGGGCCTGGCTCGACGAGGTCCTCGCCCGGCACCCGGAACCCGGGATCGACCGGGTGCTCGCGATCTTCGATGCGGCGATCGGCTGGTCCGACGACAACAGCCCGAAGGGCTGCAGCGCCGTGAACGCCCGCGCTGAGATCCCCGATCACGCGACGAGCGGCCTGGTCCTCCCCGAGGTCACCCGGCAGAAGCAGTGGCTGCTCGACCGCTTCGCCGAGCTCATCACCGAAGCAGGCCTGCCGGACCCCGGGGCACGCGCCCGCGAACTCATGCTGCTCTACGAGGGCGCCATCGTGACGGTCGGGATGCGGACCTTCCGTGAGCCGTTCGAGACCGCCCGCGCGATCGCCGGTCGCCTCTTGGCCGCCTGACCGGAGCCGGACCCGGCCTGTCGGCGACCACCCGACATCGCGTAGGGTCTCGGGATGGACTTCACCGACGACGCCGCCGCCGACCGCATCGCCATCATCACCGGGGTCGGGCGCCGCCGGTCGATCGGGGCCGGTCTCGCCGTCGGCCTCGCCGCCGACGGTTGGAACCTGGTCCTCAACGCCTGGCGCCCCTACGACGAGCGCCTCGGCTACGAACGGACCCCCGACGACCCGGAGTCGATCGCCGAGGAGTGCCGTGCCCTCGGCGTCACGGTCGACGTCGTGTTCGGCGACCTCGCCGACCCGGCCTTCCCCGCAGAACTCGTCGAGCGGGCGGCGCGCTCCGGTCGCGTGTCCGGACTCGTGATGTCGCACTGCGAGTCGGTCGACAGCTCGATCCTCACCACGGACGTCGACAGCTGGGACCGCCACTTCGCCGTGAACGCCAGGGCCACCTGGCTGCTCATCAAAGCGTTCGCCGAACAGCTCCCGGTGCAGGAAGGGACGCCGGAGGTGGCCGGCCGGATCGTCGCGCTGACGAGCGACCACTCGGTGCACAACCTCCCCTACGGCGCCAGCAAGGGCGCGCTCGACCGCATCGTCACGGCGGCCGCGGTGGAGCTCGCCGACCGCGGGGTGCGGTCGAACGTCATCAATCCGGGGCCGATCGACACGGGCTGGATGACCGAGGACATCCGTCGCGCGGGGGCCGAGGCGACGCCGGCGGGCCGGCTCGGCACGCCGTCCGACACCGCGGACCTCGTCCGGTTCCTGTTCTCCCCCGCAGGTTCCTGGATCAACGGCCAACTGCTCTCGAGCAACGGCGGGTTCAACGTCGGCTAGCCGGGCCCTGCCACATCGACTCCGGGCTCGAACGCATCGGCCCTGCCCCGGATGACGGCGATGTCGTCGGGCAGGATCCGGCAGCAGCCACCGACGACGCTCGCACCGGCCTCCAGCCAGGCGTCGACGTCGCCGACACCGCCACGCCCGCGCCAGACCCGCGCCTCGGCGTCCCACCGTTCACCGGAGTTCGGATAGACGACGATCGCGCAGTCCGTCACCGCGCGAGCGGCTCGGATGGCCGGCAGCACCTCGTCCGGATGGGAGCAGTTCACGCCCACCGCCTGGATCTCGTCGACACCCTCGACCAGCCGGAAGCCCTCCTCCATCGGTTCACCGGACCGCAGGCGACCACCCGCGACCGTGAAGGACAACCAGGCCGGCACCCCGGAGCCGCGCACCAGCTCGGCGAGCGCCGTCGCCTCGTCGAGGGAGGGGATGGTCTCGAGGGCGAGGAGGTCCGGACCGGCGTCGGCGAGGACCGTCAATCGCCGTTCATGCCACCGACGCAGTTCCGCTCGCGTGAGGCCGGAGTCGCCCCGGTATTCGGAGCCGTCGCCGAGGGTCGCACCGTACGGTCCGACGGAGGCCGCAACGAGGAGGCGACCCTCGTCGTCCGGATCCGTTCGCGTGTCGCGGGCCCGACGGGCGAGGTCCACGCTCGACCGCAGGAGCCGTTCCGTGTCCGAGGCGGTGAAGCCGATGCGCTCGAACGCCTCGAAGCCGACCTGGTAGGAGGCGGTGATCGCGATCTGCGCACCGGTATCGAAGAACTCCTGATGAGCCGCCTGAACGGCCGCTGGCTGATCGACGAGCAACCGGGCGCTCCAGAGCGCGTCGGAGAGGTCGTGACCGCGCGCCTCGAGGAGGGTCCCGAGACCGCCGTCGAGCGTCCACGAGCGATGCCTCAGGTCCATGCAGCCCATTGTGCCCCCACCACCGCGGGGAGGGGCGGCACTGAACACCTGGTATTGTCTATACCCGTCCAGAGCCGAGAGGACGCGTTCGCACCCGAACGAACCGCCACCCGACGTGTAGCTCCCCCGAGCTCCGTGCCAGTGCAGCATGGCGATCCTCCGGCATTTCTCGGGCACTGAGCGATTACGCGAGTGCCGAATGATTCAACACGACTGTCAGGAAACGAGTACTGCTTGTGAACTCCAGCGACAACGCGGCATCATCGTCCCCCGCATCCCCCTCCCCCAAAACCGGCCGGAAGCCGGCCCGCAAGACCAGGCGCCTCCGCGTCGACGACGTCCTCGTCGTGAAGCGCTCGCGCATCCGCACCGCCATCTCGGGCACCGTCGTCGGCAACTTCATGGAGTGGTTCGACTTCGGCATCTACGGCTACCTCGCCGTCACCATGACCGTCGTCTTCACCGAGGGCCTGCCGCCTGAAGCCGGCATCCTCGTCACCCTGTTCGGCTTCGCCGTGTCGTTCCTCGTCCGTCCGCTCGGCGGCCTGGTGCTCGGGCCGCTCGGCGACAAGATCGGCCGGAAGAAGATCCTCTTCCTCACGATGTCGATGATGGCTGCGGCCACCGCGCTCATCGGTGTGCTGCCGACGGCTGCGCAGATCGGCCTGTGGGCCATCGCCCCGCTGTACCTGCTGAAGATGATCCAGGGCTTCTCGACCGGTGGTGAGTACGCCGGCGCCTCCACCTACGTCGCCGAGTTCTCCCCCGACCGCCGCCGTGGCTTCTGGGCGTCCTGGCTCGACGTCGGCTCCTACGTCGGCTTCGCGGCCGGTGCCGGAACCGTCGCCCTCACCACCCTGATCGCGGAGGGCCTCGCCGGGCCGGACGCGATGACCGAGTTCGGTTGGCGCATCCCGTTCCTCATCGCCCTGCCGCTCGGTGCCGTGGCGGTGTGGTTCCGCCTCAAGATCCCCGAGACCCCGGCCTACGAGGTCGCCGAGACCGCCGGTGGGATCGAGTCCGAGCACGAGGACCCCATGGCCCGCCAGGGGATCTTCGGGATCTTCCGCCACTTCTGGCGCCAGATCCTCATCGCGATGGCGATCGTCGCCGCGACGAACACCGCCGGGTACGCCCTCACGAGCTACATGCCGACCTACCTCGAGAAGGACGTCGGCGTCTCCAACCTGACGGCCGCGGTGGCCACCATCCCGGTGCTGCTCATCATGTCCGCCTGCCTGCCGCTCGTCGGCCGCATGTCCGACAAGATCGGCCGCAAGCCGGTGTACCTCCTGGCCGTCGGCGCGACCCTCGTGCTCATGGTGCCGGCGTTCGCGGTCATGCAGATCGGTGAGATCTGGGCGATCTTCATCGCGCTGTTCATGGTCGCCGCCCCCGTCGCGCTGTGGGCAGGACCGTCCGCGGCCTCGCTGCCGGCGTTCTTCCCGACGGCGTCCCGCTTCGGTGCCATGGCGATCGCGTACAACCTGTCGGTCTCCCTGTTCGGTGGCACGACGCCGCTGTTCAGCGAGTTCCTCATCCAGCTGACGGGCAACACGTTCATGCCGGCGTTCTACATCATGTTCTTCGCGGCGGTGGCCGGCGTTGGTGTGCTCACCATGCGGGAGACGGCTCGTCGTCCGCTCATCGGCTCGGTGCCGACGGTCGAGACGAAGGCCGAGGCGGTGGAGCTCGTCAAGGGGCAGGACGACAACCCGCTCATCGACACCCACACGATGCCGCTCGACATCCTGCCGCCCGCCGGTTCGTTCTCTGCGGCGGACGGTCAGGACGGGCGCGTCACGACGCCCGCCGGCTAGCGGGTTCTGCGGCGACGACGCGTTCGTCGATCACGATCAGGGCGGGTGCGCGATGCGCATCCGCCCCGTCGCGTCCGACCCGCTCGAGGAGTGCGGCCTGCCAGCCGCCGCTGGCGAGAGGCTTCGCCGGGACAGGCGGCACGGTCGGGCCCTGGTCCTCAGCCACTGACTCGAGCGGCCCATCCGGCCGACGCTCCTCGGCGAGTGCCTCCTGGATGATCCGTCGGGGATCGAATTGTCGGGGGTCCAGGCGTCTCCACTCGGTCGCGTCGAACTCGGGGCCGAGTTCCTCGGCAGCACGCGCCTTGGTCGTGGCGACGAGGTCTCGGACGGTGCGGACGAGCACCCCGAGTCTCTCGGCGTACACCGGCAACTGCTTCGGGCCGATGAGCACGGCCGCGAGGATGCCGATGACGATCAGCTTGTCCATGGTGAGTCCGAACACGATGCGCTCCGACGATCAGGCGGCAGGGGTGTCGGCGCGGGTATCGGCGCGGGCGTCGGCCCCGGTGTCCACGTCGCCCGACACCTCGTCCTTCAGGATGCGCGCCGACTGCCCGACGCTGCGGGCGAGACTCGGGAGCTTCGCGGCGCCGAAGAACAGCAGGATGACGGCGAGGACGATGAGGGCGTGCCAGCCGGTGAGGTTCTGGAGGATTCCCATGACGGGTCCTTTCGGGTCGATGCGGGTGAGGGCGGGAGTGTGTGGAGGTGTCGGCGGTCAGCGCCCGCTCGGCGGCGTTCCTCCGCCGCCGCCAGCTCCACCACCGCCGGACGGAGCGGCACCGGCGGTCGGCGTCGTCGTGGTGTCCACCCGCACGGTGAGCGCCACCTGGTACCCGGAGGTCGCGTCGCCCGTCACCGTCGCGAGCTGCAAGGCACCGCCGTCGTCGCCGAAGACGTTGTCGGCGTCGAGGCTCACCTGCGAGAGGTTCGCGCTCGAACCGTCGTAGCCGGACAAGGCGTAGACGGTGTCGCACGCCGCCTGCGGCAGGGCGACCTGGGAGGTCGCGATGGCGTTCGCGGAGTCGGAGATGTCCGCCACCGTGGGGTAGACCTCGAAGTGGATGTGCGGCCACCGTCCCGAGTAGCAGGCCGGGAAGATGGAGGTGTACGAGACGGTCCCCGAGCTGTCGGCGACCTGGACGCCGCGGAGGTAGGTCTCGTCCTCGATCCCGTCGGAGTACATCGAGTAGCCGCCCGACGCGTCGCAGTGCCAGACGTACACAGCGACGTCGGCGAACGGGGCGTCACCGTTCGCCAGGTCGAGGATGGTGAGTGAGAGGGCCATGGGGACCCCGCTCGCGGTGGTGCCGGACCCGATACTCGACCGGATGTCGCTGCGCACGATGCCGGACTCCTCGAGCACGTCGGCACCGTTCGAGCCGTCGCCTGGGTAGGGGCCCGCGGTCTCGTCCGGGATCTCGCCGGCGGGGAGGTCGCCGGTCGCGGTCGCGCTGCTCGCGCCGGACCCAGCGGCGCCGGTGCTCGTATTGCTGCTGCCGGACGCCCCGGTGGAGCAGGCGGCGAGCGCGACGGCTCCGACCCCGGCGCCCACGAGACTGAGCACCGTGCGCCGACTGACGAGGGTTCCGAGGTCGAACGCGACCCCCTGGTCGACGACCTCCTCGTCGGCGCGGTCCAGCAGGCGGCCCTCGTAGGCCGGGCCGTCCGGGGTGGTCTCGGGTTCGGGGATCCTGCTCATGGTGCGCCTCGCCTTCATCTGCGATCGGTGGTCTCGATCGGTCGTGGGACGAGCCTCGGCGTGCGGGCTATGGACTTCCTATGAGCCGTCCATACCTCATCCATGGGTCTGCTGGGCGGTTGCCGAGCGCGCTTCATCCCACCAGCTGAGGACCCGGGAACCGATGAGCGTGAGCCACTTCGACGGTTCGCCCTCGGGCGCGTCGACGTCGAACCAGACCCGGCCGGGCAGACGGGCGCCCTGCAGCCAGGTGCCGTCGGCTTGCCGTGCACGGCGGACGAGTTCGACGGCGTCCGCGAGTCGAGCGTCCGGCGGGGTCCCCTCGGCGATGGACACGGCCCGGAAGTGGTCGAGGGCGACGAGGGCGCTGTAGCGATAGCGGTTCGGGTAGACGAAGTGTTCGACGAAACCGCCGACCCGCTCCCCGGTGGACGCGCGGTTGAGCAGCCGGCGAGAGAGCAGGTACTCCTCGCCGCCGCGGCGGGCCTCGCGCACACTCGTGTCACCGGTGGTCGTCTCGTAGGCGAGGAGTCCGCGGACGGCGTTGAGGGTGGAGTGGAAGGAGGAACGGACGGAGTCGCCCTCCTCCGCCTCGCAGTTCCAGCCGCCGTCGGCGAGGCGGTGGGTGGTGAACCAGGCGGCCAGCTGGGTCACGTCCACGCCGAGCCAGGCGCCGCTCGCGAGGGTGAACGCGTTGATGCAGACGTCGACCTCCCCACTCCAGTAGGGCAGGTCGTCGTAGTCCCAGCGACTGTTGGCGGCCAGGCGCGCGGCGGTGTCGGTCAGGACGGCGGCATCCACGCCCCACTCACGGAGGTCCTTGAGCGCCCAGGTGGTCGCGACCCAGGGCTGGCCGGGTTGCTGGGCCTCGGGGCTGTCGAAGAAGCCGGCCGGGAAGAACGCACCGCCCGCCCACTGCCCGTCCGGGTCCTGATGCGCGAGGAGTTCCGCGCCGAACCCGGTGGAGGGGATGCTCGCCCGGGTCGCCTCCCACACCTCGGGCGGTGCCCCGGCGAGGTCCCGTTCGACCTGCCACCGGAGGGCCGGGTCGGCGTCGAGCATCCAGTCGAGCAGCTTCGCGTTGATCGCCATGCGGGAACGCTACTCCTCGTGGGGCGCGGCCGACAGGGTGGTGTCGACCGCGTCCGGCATCGGATCGGACCGTCAACGCGGGGTGGCTTTGATGCCGTTCGGTGGGCCGTCGCGATCGGACGAGGTGCGGAGGACGTCGTAGCGGACGAGCGCGTCGGCCTGTTCGAGGGTGGGTTGCACGCTCATCAGGACGCGTTTCGTCGGATCGATGTCCCACGCGATGACGAAGTAGGCGTCGGACCCCGACCGGTCGCGGCGGCGTTCGATGACCGCCTTCGGGATGACCGGGTCGTTCCGCATGACGAGCCACGTGTTGTGGTCGAGTCGGATCGGACGGGGGCGGGTCATGTATCGAACATACGTTCGAATCTGCGGTGAGGCAAGCCGAGATGCGCCCGGCGCGTCGGCAGTTGGCGGCCGAGAGGGATGTCGTTACCGTTGGCACGTGCGCACGCTTCGGGCAGTCGGGTTCGACCTCGACGGCACCCTGTTCGACCACCGTGGTTCCGCTCGCGACGGGGTGCGCCACTTCCTCCGATCACTGGGCGTCGAACCGTCGTCAGGGGCTCTCGAGTCCTGGTTCACGGCGGAGGACATCCAGTTCGAACGGTGGCGGGTCGGGGAGATCGGTTTCCAGGAGCAGCGACGACAGCGCCTGCGAGCCGTGCTGCCAGCATTGGGCGTCACGCTGCCGACGGACGACGCCGGGCTGGATGCGCTGTTCGACGGCTATCTTCAGGCCTATCGCCGGTCGTGGCGGGCGTTTCCGGACAGCCGAGACCTGATCGACACCCTCCGTGCCAGCGGCTACCGGGTCGGCCTCCTCACGAACGGAACGCAGGCTCAGCAACTCGACAAGCTGCATCGAACCGACCTGTTCGGCGGGTTCGACGCGGTGTGCATTTCCGAACACCTCGGCGTGCAGAAACCGGATCCCCAGGCGTTCATCGCCCTCGCCACGCAGTTGAGCGTCGCGCCGGAAGCGGTCCTGTTCGTCGGCGACCATCAGGCGCACGACGTCGACGGCGCCCGGTCGGCCGGCATGCGCGGGCTACTCGTCGACCGCTCCGCGACACATACGGCGGGGATCGCGGACGTCGTTCGGGGTGCGCTTCGCGCCGGCGTCGAGCCCGCCCGATAGGCCGATGCCGAACGGCTCGGCGACCACACGGAGCAGGCCACGTCATCGGCGAGTTGCTTAACTTTGCTTAACCGCTTGACCACCCTCTTGAGGTCCCGCTACGGTAACCGCGTAACCGATTAACCACTCAACGCAGAGGACGTCATGAACCAACGAGGGTTCCACCAGCCGAACGGCGCATGGGTCGGAGACGTCATCCCGTGGCAAGAGGACGGTGTCTTCCACCTGCTCTACCTGCACGAGTCGCGTCGCGTGCCGAAGATCGGCATGCCGTGGCACCGCGTGACCACCCGGAACCTCGTCGACTTCGACGACCTCGGCGAGGCGCTGGCGTCGGGCGGCCCGTCCGCACCTGACTTCAACATCTACACGGGCAGTGTCGTCCTGGACCCCGACGGCGTCCACCACGTCTTCTACACGGGCCAGCACCCCGACCACCGCGGTGCCGACGGCCTGGCGCTGCAACTGGTCATGCACGCTGTCAGCACCGATGGCATGCGCACCTGGGAGCGCCGGGAGGCCGACACCTTCGGCGCCACCGCCGGATACGAGACCGCCGACTGGCGCGACCCGTTCGTCTTCTGGGACGAGGAGGCCGCCCTCTGGCGGATGCTGATCACCGCCCGCCACGCCGACGGACCCGAGCGCCGCCGAGGCGTGATCGCCCAGTGCACCTCCACCGACCTCTCCACCTGGGAACCCGTCGAGCCGTTCTGGAACCCGCGCCGCTACATCGCCCACGAGTGCCCCGAGGTGTTCCAGTGGGGTGACTGGTGGTACCTCGTGTACTCCGAGTTCAGCGAATCGTTCACGACGCGGTACCGGATGTCCCGCACGCTGCACGGCCCCTGGCTCGTCCCCGAGCACGACACACTCGACGGTCGCGCCTACTACGCGGCGAAATCCGCCGCCCGCGACGGACGTCGGTTCTTCTTCGGCTGGATCGCCTCCCGCGACGGAGCCCAGGACGCGGGCGCGTGGCAGTGGGCCGGCACCATGTCCGTCCTGGAGGCCGAGCAGCGTACCGACGGCACCCTCGCCTTCCATCCTCCGGCCGAATTGCGTGACACCTTCGCACCCACCGGGGAGCCGAACGACACCGTCGTCCCCTCGGGCACGGTGCTCAGCGCTCCTGACGGCTATGCCGACGCTCTCTCCTCCGCGGACGCACCGGATTCCTTCCGACTCGTCACCCGGTTCGACATCGCCCCCGGCACGACCGAGTGCGGTGTCCTCCTCCGGGCGAGCGCCGACGGCGACGAGGGCTACGTCCTCCGTCTGGAGCCGAAGCGCGACCGCCTCGTCTTCGACCGCTGGCCGCGCTCCACCACCGGCACGGAGCAGTGGCAGATCTCGGGCGACGTCCCGTTCGCCGTCGAACTCGAACGCCCCTGCCACCTCGCCCCCGGACGGCACGAGCTCGAGGTGATCGTCGACGGCGACCTCTGCGTCGCCACCGTCGACGACACGGTCGTCCTCAGCACGCGCCTCTACGACCGGCCGACCGGCCGCGTCGGTGTCTTCGTCGGCGAAGGGACCGTCACCGTCGAGGACTGCACCCTGCTGGAACGTGGTGATGCCGACCCCGACGACGACCACGCGACATCGCGCCGACTCGTCGCCAGCACCACGTCCTGATCCCGACACCACGCGCCGCCCGCCTGCTCCACCCGCCTGCACCGCCCCGCACACCCGCACCCACCTGTGATCGATCAACGGAGATTCCGACCATGCCAACCACCGCACGCACACGCACCATGCGCCCCACCCGCAGCACCGCCTTCGTGGCCCTCGTCGCGGCGTCAGCGCTCGCCCTCTCCGGCTGCGCCGGCGGATCGAGCGCCACAGACCCGACCGACGTCGACCCGAAGGGCGACATCGTCCCCCGCGAGATCTCCTGGCTGCTCTCCCGCCCGGCCGACGGCGGCGTGATCACCGCGATGGAGCAGATCGCCGACGAGTATGCGAAGGACCACCCCGGCTTCTCGCTCAACCTCATCACCACGCCCGACCGCCCGTCCTACATCCAGAAGTACGAGACCCTCGCGGCGGCGAACAAGCTCCCCGAGCTGTTCGACACCGACGCGACACCGTTCGCCCAGAAGCTCGCGAAGCAGGGTCGGATGGTCGACGTCGACCTGCTCCTCGAGGACCTCGGTCTCGCCGACTCCTACCGCGAGGCGGCGCTCAACTACCAGCGGTTCGACGACGGTTCGCTGTACATGGTGCCGTTCGAGTTCCAGCTGGAGTTCTTCTGGTACAACCGCTCCCTGCTCGCGGACGCCGGTGTCACCGTCCCGGCCACGCTCGACGACTTCCCCGCCATGTGCAAGGCGCTCCGAGCCAAGGGCGTCACCCCGATCGCGCTCGACGGGCAGGACCAGTGGCCGCTCGAACGTTACATGGCCTACTACCCGTTCCGGATGGCGGGTCCCGAGTACATCCAGGACCTGAAGGCCGGGAAGGCCTCGTTCTCCGACCCGGCCGGGAAGGCCGCAGCCGAGTGGCTGTACGACCTCGGGCAGGCGGGCTGCTTCCAGGAGGGCTTCTCCTCGACCGGCTACGCGGACGCTCAAGCGCTCTTCACCTCGGGCAAGGCGGCGGTCTACAACATCGGCACGTGGGAGCTGTCGAACCTCGCGACGGATGCGCTCGACCCGGGCGTCCGTGACGCGGTCGGCACCTTCACCCTGCCGACCATCGACGGCGCCGTCACCGCCGACAACGAGTACGTGACCCCCTCCGGCATCGGCATGGCGGTGAACGCGAAGACGTACGATCCGCTGGTCCGCGACTTCCTCGCCTTCGCCCTCGAGCGCTACCCGGAGCTGTACGCGGCGACCGGCGCGCTGTCGCCGACGACCTCCGCGCAGACGACCGTCCCCGCGAACGCGACCGAGCTGTACGCGAGCTCCGTGGCGCAGGCCGACGGCGTCGGACCGGCGATCGCGATGCCCTGGGACACCCAGCTCGACCCGGCCACGAACACCCGACTCCAGCAGGAACTGACCCTGCTCGTGCAGGGCGACATCACGCCGGACGAGTTCATCGCGACGATGGACGCCGCCCTCACGGAGAACGTCGATGACTGAATTCACCCAGACCGCGGTGGGCGCGGCACCGGCCCGCCCACCGCGGCGGCGGAAGCCGATGTCCACGTCGATGCTGCCCCGCCGGTCGACGCTGTCGGTGCTCGTCTTCCTGGTGCCGCCGCTCGTCCTCTACGGCGTCGCCGTGCTCCTGCCGATCGTGCAGTCGCTGTTCCTCAGCCTCTTCTCGTGGGACGGCATCACCGACATGGCGTTCGTCGGACTCGACAACTACGTCAAGATGCTCACCCGCGACGACGTCTTCTGGACCTCGTTCGGCAACGCGCTCGGCTACCTCGCCATCTGCCTGGTGCTCCAGCTCGGTGGGGCGCTCCTCGTCGCCGGGCTGCTCACCGCCCTCCCCCGAGCCCGTGAGCTCGTCAAGACGCTCTACCTCCTGCCGGCCGTCATCTCGACGGTCGCGATCGCCATCCTGTTCCAGCGGCTGTACGCGCTCGAACCGGTCGGACTCATCAACCAGCTGCTCGCCTGGGTCGGTCTCGGTGACCTCCAGACGGCCTGGCTGTCCAACGTGCAGACCGTCCTCGCAGCCGTCTCGATCCCGGAGGGCTGGCGGTTCACCGGGCTGTACATGCTCATCATCTACGCCGCCCTCATGGCCGTGCCCCGCGACCTCGAGGAGGCCGCCCGGCTGGACGGCGCGTCCTGGTGGCAGATCTTCTGGCGGATCCGCTTCCCCTACATCCGGCCGGTGTGGATCACGACGACGGTCATGGCGACGACCTTCGCCCTCCGCGGCTTCGACATCCCGTACCTGCTCACGAACGGCGGGCCCGGTCAGTCGTCCGAGCTGCTGACCACGTACATGTACAAGACGGCGTTCGTCCACACGGACTACGGCTACGCCAGCGCGATCTCCATGTTCATCGTCGTCGAGTGTCTCGTCGCCGTCGGCCTCATCTTCCTGCTGCTCCGACGGAAGGACAAGTCATGACCGCCACCCTCCCCGCCCGGCCGACCGAACAGGTCGCGCCCCCGGCTGCGCCGGCACCGAAGCGGAAGCCCCGCCACACCCCGCGCGTCCGGGTGCAGCGGACGATCCTCACCGTGACCGTCGTCGCGATCGTGCTGGTTCAGGTCTACCCGCTCGTCTGGTTGCTGCTCACGAGCTTCCGGACAGCGGCGGACTTCGCCGGCGGCAACCCCTTCGCGCTGCCGTCCGAGTGGACGCTCGACAACTACGCCAGAGCGTTCTCCACCGGCAACCTCGGGCTGAACATCGTCAACAGCCTGATCGTCACCCTCGGGTCGAGCGCCCTGATCGTCATCGCCGGCATGATGGCGGCCTACGCGCTCCAGGTCCTCGGCTTCCGGTTCAGCGGGCTCGTCCGCGGCCTGTTCCTCCTCGGCATCATCGTGCCCGTGCAGATCGCGCTCGTCCCCCTGTTCATCGACTACTCGCAGGTCGGTCTGCTCGACACCCACCTGTCGATGATCATCCCGCTGGCGGCGTTCGCCCTGCCGATGGCGGTCTACCTGTTCTCCTCCTTCTACGAGTACATCCCGAGGGAGATGTACGAGGCCGCGTCGCTCGACGGCGCGGGCCCGTACCGGATCTTCGGCCAGATCACCTTCCCGCTCTCCGTCAACACGATCATCACGGTCGTGCTCGTCAACAGCATCTTCATCTGGAACGACTTCATCTTCGCGAACACCTTCGTGCTCTCGGACGGATTGAAGACCATCCCGCTCGGCCTGCAGAACTACATCGGGGCGATGGGGAACACTGATTGGACGGCGACGTTCGCCGCCGTCTGCGTCACGGTCACACCGCTGCTGCTGGTGTTCCTCGTGTTGAACAAAGCGATGATCAGCGGCCTCGAGAGCGGAGCGACCAAGGGATGAGCAGCACCGACCAGCCGAAACCCGGCGCGGACCACCCGAAGAACACCTCGGGCATCACGATGCGCGACGTCGCGAAGGCCGCCGGTGTCTCCGTCGCGACGGTCTCGCACGTCGTCAACGACAAGCCGGGCTCGCGGATCGGCGAGGACGCCAAGCGCCGGGTGCACGAGGCGGTGGCCGAGCTCGGCTACCGACCGAACGCCCTCGCGAAGACGCTGTCCCAGGGGCACTCCCGCTTCATCGGCCTCGTCGCCGACGCGATCGCGACGACCCCCTTCGCCGGCCAGATCATCCACGGCGCCCAGGACGAGGCGTGGCGACACGGCTACGTCCTGCTCGTCGCCAACACCGACGGCAACACGGCCGCCGAGGATGAGGCGATCGCGATGATGCTGGAGCACCAGGTCCGCGGGATCCTGTACTCGACCTGGTTCCACCACGAGATCACCGTGCCGGAGGCGCTCCACCAGACCGACACCGTGCTCGTCGACTGCTTCGCCGGCGGCAGCGGACTCCCGGCCGTCGTCCCCGACGAGGAGCAGGGCGGACGGACCGCGACCGAGGCGCTGCTCGCGGCCGGCCACCGACGGATCGCGTTCGTCAACACCACGACCCCTTCACCGGCACAGACCGGACGGCTCGCCGGGTACCGCTCGGCACTGCAGGCCGCGGGGGTCGCGTTGGACGACGCCCTCGTGTTCCCGGCCTCGCCGGAGCAGGAGGGCGGGTACGCGGTGACCGCCGAGGTCGTCGACTCAGGCGCCACCGCGGTGTTCTGCCACAACGACCGCGTGGCCATGGGACTCTACGACGGGCTGCGGGAACGCGGACTGCGGATCCCCGACGACATGGCGGTCATGGGGTTCGACAACCAGGACGTCATCGCCGCCCACCTCAGGCCGCCGCTGTCGACGGTCGCCCTCCCCCACTACGAGCTCGGAGCGGCCGGTGTCCGTCGGCTGCTCGGCCTCGACGCCACGCCGTCCACCGGGCCGCAGCTCATCGCCTGCCCGGCCGTCCCGCGGCACTCCGTCTGAGGGCGCGGCCATGCACGACGAACCGAGCGTCCTCCCGAGGCCTGGCTTCCACCTGACGCCGGAGCGCAACTGGATGAACGACCCGAACGGCTTGGTCTTCCATCGTGGGCGCTGGCACGCGTTCTTCCAGTACAACCCGGAGGGCAGCGACTGGGGCAACATGAGCTGGGGTCATGCGACGAGCGTCGACCTGCAGCACTGGGACGAGCTCCCGGTCGCCCTGCGGTTCACCGCCGAGGAACAGGTGTACTCGGGATCCGTGGTCGCCGCAGGGACCGACGGACGGCTCACGGCGTACTACACGAGCGTGTCCACCGACGGTCGGCAGGCGCAGTCCCGGGCGACCAGTGACGATGACGGGCTGACCTGGCAGCGCGATCCGGACAACCCGATCCTCGACCGCGGTTCGCAGGCGTTCCGCGACCCGAAGATCATCCGATACGAGGACGGCGCGGGGTTCCGCTGGATCATGCTCACCGTGGAAGCCGTCGAGCGGCAGGTCCTCGTGTACTCCTCCACCGACCTCCGCACCTGGGAGCACGTCAGCACCTTCGGTCCGGTCGGTCCCACCGGCGTCGTGTGGGAGTGCCCAGACCTCATCTCGCTCGCCGTCGACGGTCGTCCCGAGGAGACCCGGTGGGTGCTGCTCCTCAGCACCAATCCGGTCGGTGACGCGCAGGATCCGGACGGATCGTCGATGAGCTACCTCGTCGGCGACTTCGACGGCTCCACCTTCATCCCTGAGCGGTCCGAGCCACAGCGGCTCGACCACGGCCGGGACTTCTACGCGGCGGTCGGCTTCGACAGCGCTCCAGGCGGTGAAGCGGTCATCCTCGGTTGGATGGGCAACTGGCGCTACGCCGCCGACCTCCCCGCCTCGCCGTGGCGGGGTGCGATGTCGCTCCCCAGACGGCTCTCGCTGACCACGGTCGACGACGAGCCACGACTCGTGCAGGAGCCGCCGGCCTTCGTGACGGAACGGTTGGCGGCGATCGAACCGACGACCATCGCCGTGTCCTCGGACGCCGTCGATCTGCCGCTCGACGGCGACGGGGTGGTCGCGCTGCACTGGGATCCGTCGATCACGGGCGAGCTGCGGCTCCGGCTGACGGCCGACACCGACGGCGAGGTCGTCATCGTCCACGACCCGACGGCGGCGACACTCGCCGTCACCCGGTCGGGCGGCACCATGGACACGGTGCACCCCGACTTCGCCTCGACCAGCATCGTCCCGCTCGCCGGTGACCGGCCGGCCCGGCTCCTCCTCAGCCTCGACGGCCCACTGCTCGAGCTGTTCGTCGACGGTGGTCTCGCCACCGTCTCCGACCTCGTCCTCCTCGGGAGCGGGCAGCCCCGACTCACCCTCGCGAGCGAACGCGCCAGCCCCGTCTCGGTCGCCGTCGCCGTCCTCCACCGGGCGTCCGTGATCGACCAGGCGCACGCGTTCGCCTGACCCTCCTCCACCCGCACGATCCAGCACCATCCCGCCACGGGTGCCTTCGGCGCGCCCGTAGCACCGACGAAAGGAACCGCAATGACGCACGACCTCTCCAGACGGACCATCCTCCAGGGCGCAGGCCTCGGGGCGCTCGCAATGTTCGCGAGCACCGGGGCTCCGCTCACGGCCCAGGCCGCTCAAGCGACGACCGCCGCGCAGGCACAGGCCTCGCTCCGCTCGGTGTTCCACATGACGCCGCCCTCGGGGTGGCTCTGCGACCCGCAACGACCGGTGTTCACGAACGGCGCGTACCAGCTGTACTACCTCCACTCCGGCCAGAACAACGGTCCGGGCGGTTGGGATCACGCGACGACGACCGACGGCGTCGCATTCACCCACCACCGGACGGTCATGCCCCTCCAACCGGACTTCCCGGTGTGGTCGGGATCCGCCGTCGTGGACACCGCGAACACGGCGGGCTACGGTGCCGGGGCGGTCATCGCCCTCGCCACGCAGCCCACGGACGGGGTCCGGAAGTACCAGGAGCAGTACCTCTACTGGTCCACCGATGGCGGCTTCACCTTCACGATGCGCCCGGATCCGGTGATCGTGAACACCGACGGACGGACGGCCCAGACCGCGGCGGAGATCGACAATGCCGAGTGGTTCCGGGATCCGAAGGTGCACTGGGACGCGGCGAGGAGCGAGTGGGTCTGCGTCATCGGCCGTGCACGCTACGCGGCCTTCTACACCTCGACGAACCTCACGACGTGGCAGTTGCAGCACAACTTCGACTATCCGAACCACGACCTCGGCGGCATCGAATGCCCCGACCTGTTCCAGATGCGAGCGGGCGACGGCAGCTGGCACTGGGTGTTGGGCGCCAGTATGGACGCCTACTCGATCGGCCTGCCCATGACCTACGCCTACTGGACGGGCACCTGGGACGGGACGCGGTTCACGGCCGACGACCTCACCCCGCAGTGGCTCGACTGGGGGTGGGACTGGTATGCCGCGGTCACCTGGCCGAAGGCGGAGTCGCCCGAAGACCGCCGGCTGGCGATCGCCTGGATGAACAACTGGAAGTACGCGAACCGCGACGTCCCCACCGACGCCTCAGACGGGTACAACGGCCAGAACTCCGTCGTCCGGGAACTGCGACTCGAGGCCCAGTCGGGTGGTCGGTACAGCCTGCTCAGCTCGCCCGTCGACGCCCTCGCCGGGTATGCGACCGCGACCCTCACCCTCCCCGACCAGACGGTCACCGGGAGCGCCGTCCTGCCCTGGAGCGGCCGAGCGTACGAGATCGAGCTCGACCTCACGTGGGATGCCGCGAGCAACGTCGGGCTCTCCGTCGGACGCTCGGCGGACGGCTCCCGGCACACCAACATCGGCAAGGCCGGGGCCGAGCTCTACGTCGATCGGGCGCCGTCCGACCAGGCCGGCTTCTCACTGCAGCCGTACACGCGGGCCGCAGCGCCGATCGACGCGGCTGCGCGCTCCGTCCACCTGCGGGTCTTCGTCGACACGCAGAGCGTCGAGGTCTTCGTCAACGCCGGTCACACGGTCGTGTCGCAGCAGGTGCACTTCGCCGAGGGCGACACGGGGATCTCGTTCTACGCCGACGGTGGACCGCTGACCGTCTCGGGGATCACGATCCGCGAGTTCGGAACAGCGATCTAGGCGAGCGTGCACATCCGTGCGTCAGGATGGACGGATGGATCTCCTAGACCTGACCGAGCACGGACGCTGGACGACGGCCCCTGCGGCGGTGACGAAGGAGCCTGACGGTTCCCTCCTCGTCACCGCCGACGAGGGCAGCGACGCCTGGCGCCACACCTCGTACGGGTTCGTCCACGACACGGAGCACGCCCTGGTCGCCCCGATGCCACGCCGCGGGGCCGTCGAGGTGACGTTCGTCCTCGACGGCTCCGAGCAGTTCGATCAGGCAGGGGTGTTCCTGCGGGTGTCCGAGACGGACTGGATCAAGGCCGGCGTCGAGGTGTCTGACGGGGTCGCCCAGCTCGGCGCGGTCGTCACGCACGGCACCTCCGACTGGTCGGTCGCGCCCGTCCCCGACTGGCTCGGCCGTCCCGTGACCATCCGAGCGAGTCGGGACGGCGACGCGGTGACGGTGCGCGCCCGGGTGGACGAGGAGGACTGGCGCCTGGTCCGGGTGGCGCACCTCGACCCGGATGCCGAGGTCGAGGCCGGGCTGTTCTGCGCGGCGCCCACCCGCGCGGGACTCACCGTCCGGTTCACCGCCGTCCGCCTCGGCCCGCCGGACGAGGCGCTGCACGGCTGACCGCGGTCATCACCGGGGAGTTGCCGCCCCGCGGGTCGCCGTCGCCACGTTGCGCTCGGCGAGCACCGCGAACGCCGCAGCCAGTTCCGGGGGCTCGACCACCTCGATCTCCGTGTCGAAGCGGTTGAGTGAGGCGGCGAGCGCGACCCACGACCAGGCACCGGCGGTGTATCGGGTGCGGTCATCGCCTGCCGCCTCGGCCGCGCCGTCACCGACGAAGGGCTCGACGGCGGACAGCGGGAGGTGCAGGAGGACGGTTCCGACGCACGGCCACCGGTCGGCGTGCTCCGAGCCCTTGAACCGCGCGGCGACGAACGCCCGCACGTCTTCCCCGGGCACCTCGCGCGGGCGGAAGCGCGGTCCGGTCGGCGTCCGCGGCTCGATGAGATCGGCACGGAAGATGCGCCAGTCGTCGCGGTCGAGGTCCCAGGCCACGAGGTACCACCGCTCGTCGGAGAGCACCAGGTGATGCGGTTCCACCCGACGCGGCGGTTCCGGGTCGTCGACCGCCCGACCGAAGCGGAGCACGTGTCGGTCCCGGATGGCGGCTGAGACCGAGAGCAGCACCTCGGAGGAGACCGTGGGCGTCGGCGCGGCTCCGGTGCGGGCCACGTTCGCGACCTCCAGGGCCTCCAAGCGGTGACGGACCCGCGAGGGCAACACCTGTCGGACGGTGGTCAGGGCACGCAGCGCCGCCTCGCCGATCCCCGCACCCGCCACGGCGGCGGTCTGGAGCGCCACGGTCAGCGCGACCACCTGGTCGTCGTCGAACAGGAGCGGTGGCAGTTCGCTCCCGGCGTCCAGGCGATACCCACCGTCCGGACCCATCGTCGCCTCGATCCGGTAGCCCATCTCGCGCAGGCGGTCGACGTCGCGCCTGATCGTGCGGTGACTGACGCTCAGTCGATCGGCGAGGAGCGCGCCCGGCCAGTCCCGCCGGGCCTGGAGCAGGGAGAGCAGCTGCAGCAGACGCGAGGTCGGTGAGGACATGATGCGAGCGTAAACCAAGTAGCGGACACGATCTGTCCTAGACGCCGATGATCATGGTGCTCAGCCGGGAGGAGCCCGGTCCGAATCGAGGAGCACTCATGAGCATCACGACCACCACCCACCTGAACTTCGGCGGCGACGCCCGCACGGCACTGGCCTTCTACGCGTCCGTCTTCGGCGGGCAGACGACGATCGCGAGCTATGCGGACTTCGGCATGCCCAAGGACGCTCCCGGGGCGGAGCTGGTCGTCTTCGGACAGCTCGAGTCCGCCGACGGGTTCCGGATCATGGCCTACGACAGCCCGGGCGCTGTGGGCGGCTCGCTCATCGGAGGAGGCGCCACGCGACGCGAACACGGCACGACCGTCACGGAGCAGTCGTGCTTCGTCTCGGTGCGCGGCGAGACGCTCGCGGAGGTCGAGGCCTTCTGGGCCAAGCTCACCGAAGGCGGCACGGTCGTCGAGGAGCTCGCGGCGTCCGCTTGGAGTCCGGGCTTCGGCATGGTCACCGACCGGTTCGGGGTCACCTGGATCCTCGACGTCGCCGCGGCGTCCTGAGACGACCGCTCGCTGAGCGACCGCACTCACTGAGGCGGAGACAGAACGGGCCGGCGCGGAGGACATCCGCACCGGCCCGTTCCCGGTGATCAGTGTGCGGCTCAGCGCAGCTTGTCGAACCGCTGACCTTCGGGCTTCGAGGGCAGGAGGAAGAGGACGAGCAGGATGATGCCGCCGATCGACGGGATGAGCGAGAAGAAGTAGAACGGGCCGGGGAAGTTGGCGTCGTGCAGTCGGCGCCAGATGAGGGCGAGGCTCGGCACGATGGTCGCCAAGCCGATGAGCATCAGCAGGACGAAACCGACGATGATGAGCGGTGCAGCCCCCGGGATCTCGAGGATGCCGGGCTGGGTGTAGTAGGTCTTCGAGCCGGCACTGTTGTCGAACACGATCGCCTCGCGCTGTGCGGCAGCCGACGACGCACCGATCGCGACACCCGTGATCAGCAGGATGTTCGGGATGAGCGTGACCAGGAACAGGAACAGCGTGACCCACCAGTACTCGCTCCGCGAGGCACGGCCGGAGAAGGTCGCGTACTTGCGGAGGTAGCGCTTCGCCGCCTGCGTGAACGTCGCCCCGTAGAGCGGAAGCGAGAGGTCGTCGGGCGAGGTGGCGCCGCGCGGAGCCTGGGGAGCGTCGTTCGGGGCCGCGTACGACGGGGTTGCGGGGTATTCGGGTGTCGGGTTGGAACTCATGGCTGCTTTCGGTCGAAGTCGGTCGATGACTCAATTCTGGCAGCGCCGGAAAGCACCCCTGGACGGGTTGCGTTCCGGCGGGGTGGACGGTTCCCTTCCGGCGCGATCCACTGAGCCCGAGTCGGTCGCCGAGCCTGTCGAGGAGCGCCCTTCGACAAGCTCAGGGACCGAAACGTGTCCGGTCCGCGACACCCGGTCACTGAGCCTGTCGACGCGCGCCCAGCAGCAGGCGCGCGGCCCGAGCGAACCCATCAACCACACCCGGTCACTGAGCTTGTCGAAGTGCTCACGGAGATGCCTCCACACCCACTCGTACTCGGCATCTGGAATGTCAGTGGTCCATGGTGGACTGGAGTCATGACCGAGACCACCACCGCGACTAGCGCGAGCGACGAGTACGCCGCGCAGCTCGCCGAGTTCTCGGACGAGTACGCGGAGATCGGCCGGCTGCGGGCCGTGCTCGACGCGCGTGAAGCGCGGTTGCTCGCGCGGTCCGCTGCGTATGCGGACGCTCTCGCTGACTCCGTCGTCCCCGCGATCTACCCGCCCGCAGAGCGGCGTGCACTCTCGCGGCGTTCGACGTGCGCGATGCTCGCGATGGCCACCCGCTCGGCCGAGCGGACAGTCCTGCACGCGACGGACGACGCCGAGCGGCTCGTGAACGAGGCCCCCGCAGTGTTGGCGGCGCTTGAAGCGGGCATGATTTCCGGGCGGCATGCGCGGACGATCACCGACCAACTGCGTGAGGTCCCGTCCGCTGGTCGCGCATCGTTTCTCGCCGAGGTACTCCCGATGGCTGAGCGATTGACCGCCGCGCGGCTCAAAAAGCGCGCGAAAGACCTCCGCGAACGACTCCACCCCGAATCCATCACCGCGCGCGCACTGCGTTCCGAGGCGGACCGCCGCGTCGAACTCGAGCCGGCCTCAGACGGCATGGCCTGGGTGCACCTCTTCACCACGGCACCCATCGCGCAGGGCATCGTCGAGCGACTCGAGGCCGCGGCTGCGGAGTCACGCAAGGCCGGCGATACTCGCACCTGTGGGCAGTTGCAAGCCGACGCCCTCGCGGCCCTGGCCCTCACCGGTGTCACCCCGGACGATGTCGCTTCGAACCCGGTCCTCCCGCATCCGATCGAGGTGCAGGAGCACATCAAGCCGACTGTGCAGATCACTGTCCCGGCGCTGAGCATGGCCGGGGTGAGCGACGCACCCGGCACCCTCGACGGATACGGGCTGATCGACCCCACGACCGCAGCGCGCATCGCGGTCAACGCACCGTCCTTCACCCGCATCCTCGTCCAGCCCGAAACCGGCGCCGTTCTCTCCGTTGGGCGGAATCAGTACCGTGTGCCAGCCGATCTTCAACGGGCAGTGCGCCTTCGGGACGGCACCTGTCGCGCACCCGGCTGCGGGAGGCGAGCCAGGGCCTGCGACCTCGACCACTCGGTCGCCTGGCAGGACGGCGGAACGACAGACGTGGGGAATCTCGCCTGCCTGTGCCGACATCACCACCGGATGAAGCACCTGCCGGGCTGGAACCTCGAGCACCGGCCGGGCGGTGTCCTCGATTGGACGACACCCGATGGGAAACACCACCGCACCGATCCGGATCCCGCACCGTTCTGAGCCCCGCCGGTGCCTGAGCCTGTCGAAGGGCTCCTCGCGAGCACTTCGACAAGCTCAGCGACCGACGGAAGCGCGCCTGAAACGTCTCGCTCCCTGAGCATGCCACCTCAGGAAAGCGCTTGCCGAGCGCGCGGTCACGCCGGTAGCCTCGTCCGGAACCCCACCCGGAAGGTCGCAATGCCGCGCCGACACGAGCGTCACTCCACCCGTGACCGCCCCACACCGATCGTCGTCAACGACAACGCCGCCTGGTGCTGGTTCCAGGACGAACGGGCACTCGTCGATCCGGTCGCCGGCGTCCTCCTCGTGGGATCGATCGCCTCGACCACTGGTATCGACGGCGAGCGCCGCGGCGGCAACGTCGAAGTCACCGTCGTCGACCTCACCACCGGCACCGCCGACGTCGTCGTCCTCCACGAGCGACTCGAATCCGACGACCACGACGTACCCGCCCTCTGGCACCGCCCCGACGGCCGCTGGCTCGCGATGTACACCCGCCACAAGACCGACGACCTCACCCGCTGGCGCATCAGCGAACCCGACGACCCACGCCACTGGGGACCCGAGCAGACCTTCGACTGGAGCCCCCACACCGGCGGGTCCGGCGTGACGTACGCGAACGTCCACGAGCTCGACGGTCGCCTGTACTGCTTCGCCCGCGCCGTCAACGACGACCAGTGCGCGCTCGTCTCCGACGACCACGGTGACACCTGGCGGTACGCCGGCAAGCTCTTCACCCGCCCGAAGGTGGGCTACGTGAACGGCTACACCCGCTACACCTCCGCGCCCACCCGCATCGACCTCATCACCACCGACCACCACCCGCGCGACTACGACAACAGCGTCTACCACGGGTTCCTCGACGCCGACGGCCTCCACCGCACCGACGGCAGTGTCGTCGACCCGCACCCACTGAGCGGCGACGCGCCCTCACAGGTGGACCTCACGACGCTCGTCGCCGCCGGGTCCACCCTTCCCGAGGGCGGCCGATGGCCGGGTGTGCGTGTCGGCCACGGCTGGACGGTCGACCTCCGGCGAGCCGCCGACGGCACCCTCGCCGCCGTCGTCTCCGCCCGCGCCGACGACGATCCGGCCCACCCGGACGAGGCCACCGAACGCTTCCGGCCCGTCCTCGACCACCGCTTCCTGTACGCCCACCTGCCGCCGGGAGGCGACTGGTCCGTGCACCCGCTCGCCCTCGCGGGCGCCGGGCTCCTCCCCCACGAGCAGGACTACACGGGTCTCGTCGCGATCGATCCCGACGACCTCGACTCCGTCTACCTCTCGAGCGCGATCGACCCACGCGACGACACGACCCTGCCGCACCACGAGATCTTCCACGGACGGACCACCGACGCCGGGGCGAGCTGGTCGTGGACGTCCGTGACGGAGCATTCGGCGCACGACAACCTCAGACCGATCGTCGCACCTGGCGATCCGTCGACCGTCTCGCTGCTCTGGTTCCGTGGCAGCATGGCGAGCTCTCAGGACTACCGATGCGAAGCCGTCCTCCTGCGCCTGCCCCGCGCCCCGCACCTCTCGCGCGAAGCGGTCACTCCGGCCAGGACACCTCGCCGCTGAAGTCCGGGTGCTTCCGCAGGTAGGCCTGGATGAAGGGGCAGTAGGGCACGATCGTCAGACCGCGCTCGGCGGCGTCGTCGAGGGCCGCTGACGCGAGGACGCTGCCGAGCCCCTGCCCGCCGAAGTCGGGATCGATCTCCGTGTGGGTGAAGAGGATCCGGCCCGGTTCGTCGCGGTACCCGGCGATCCCCGCGACGCGGTCGCCCACGCGGATCTCGTACTCGTGGCTCTCGTCGTTGCGGACGACCTCCGGGGTGTCCGCGTCGGTGCTGGGTGTCGTCATCGGGGCTCCGTTCCACTCGGTCCTCACTGTACGTCCGATGCGCCCCGTCATGAGCTGTTTACACGGCGTCCGGATCCGCAACCTGCCGGAAACATGGGCACACGCCGACGGAAACACGGTGGTGTCACGCTGGGCGCACCCGACGCGCTCCAGCCGCGTCCCTGCGGAGAGGCACCTCGAATGGATCAAGGAAACACAGCGTTCATCCTGATAGCTGCGGCACTCGTGCTGCTCATGACTCCAGGGCTCGCGTTCTTCTACGGCGGCCTGGTGAAGGCGAAGAGCGTCATCAGCATGATGATGATGAGCTTCGGCGCACTCGGCCTCATCGGCGTCCTCTGGGTGCTGTACGGCTACGCGATCGCGTTCCCCGGCTCCGAAGGCACCGTCGCCCCGTGGGCGATCGACACCGCGAACATCGGCCTGACCGGTGCCCTCGAGACGCCGGAGGGTGCCTCCTACCCGCCGCTCGCCTTCGTCGCGTTCCAGGCGACCTTCGCGATCATCACCGTCGCGCTCGTCTCCGGCGCGATCGCGGACCGCGCGAAGTTCGGCTCCTGGATGATCTTCGCCGGCATCTGGGCGACCGTCGTCTACTTCCCCGTCGCCAGCTGGGTCTTCAACTTCGGCCTCGCCGATGACGGCAGCTTCGCCTACGGCGGCTGGATCACGCACGGCCTCCAGGACGTCTTCGGCGTCGGCGTCATCGACTTCGCCGGTGGTACCGCGGTGCACATCAACGCCGGTGCGGCAGCGCTCGCCCTCGCGCTCGTCCTCGGCCGTCGCGTCGGGTTCAAGAAGGGCGCCTACGTCCCCCACAACCCGCCGTTCGTCCTCCTCGGCGCCGGCCTCCTCTGGTTCGGCTGGTTCGGCTTCAACGCCGGCTCCGAGCTGGCCGCCGACGGCACCGCTGCACTCGCCTTCGTCAACACGATCGCCGCTCCGGCCGCCGCCCTGCTCGCCTGGCTCGTGGTGGAGCGCGTCAAGGACGGCAAGCCGACCTCCGTCGGTGCCGCATCCGGTGCGGTCGCCGGTCTCGTCGCGATCACCCCGGCGTGCGCCTCGCTGCACCCGATCTGGGCGATCGTCCTCGGTATCGTCGCCGGCGCGGTCTGCGCACTCGCGATCGACCTGAAGTTCAAGCTCGGCTTCGACGACTCGCTCGACGTCGTCGGCATCCACCTCGTCGGTGGCCTCATCGGCACGCTCTACCTGGGCTTCTTCGCCAACGGCACCGGCCTGTTCATGGGTGGCGACGGTTCGCAGCTGCTCGTCCAGGCGATCGCCGCGTTCTCCGTCCTCATCTACTCCTTCGTGCTCGCCTTCATCATCGGCTTCGCGATCGAGAAGACGATCGGCTTCCGCGTGAAGAACGAGGACGAGATCGCCGGCATCGACACCGTGGTCCACGGTGAAGAGGGCTACATCCTCGTCGACGCCAAGGCCTGACCGACCGACCGCACCACTAACCGACCTGCACCACCTCCCGACCCGACGAGGACGAGATGCGCGCAGCAGCTGGACCCGAACCGGCTGCCACTCCCGCTCATCTCGTCCTCGTCGACGTCGTCCCACGACCACCCGCGACACCAGGGCCGTCCCGGATCATCCGCTTCGACGACCTCGTCCGGCAACCACTCGACCGGGGCCGCGGCAGCGTGCGGGACGTCTGGATCAGCACCGACGTCGACCATCGCATCCGCTGGCGACTGCAGCTCGTCGAGCTCCGTGACGCGAGCGGCCTCATCTCCGCCCCCGACGACCTCAACCACGCCATCGTGGGGTTCGCCGGCCCGCAGGTCGTGGTGCGCGCCGGCGGGAGCGCCGCGACCGGCCCTGGCCGGATCCTGCACCGGGAGGAGGTCCTCACCGTGCACGAGTCGTCGGTGCGGTTCTCCAGGCCGCGCCTCCGGGCGTCCGGGTCGAGCTCGATGATCGTGCTCAGCTACAGCGTCGCCGAAGACCCGCCGGCCCTGACGTTCCGACACACGGACGCCCCGACCGGACCCGTCGACGGCCTGCAGATCGTCCTCGCCCTCGGGACGCCGGTACCGCACGACTCGGGCGAGATCCCACGCGGGGCCGCGCTCGTCTCCGCGCCGCTCGCCGTTCCGCCGCGCTACCGCTGACCGGCGGGTGGCTGCATCGCTGCACGGCGCGCCTGTGCGCGTTCCGACCGGCCCCGAGCGGCCATCACCAGCATCATGACGCCCGTCCCGCCGAGGATGACGGTGAAGACGGCTCCGAGTCCGGTCATCCACTCACCCTCGCCGCCGTAGCCCTCCACGACCGCCGTCCCCGGATCGGAGTCCCGGTACACGATCGCGACCTCGTCGCCGACGGATGGTCGATCGCTGATGTCCCACGACTCCCAGACGGTGTGCACGCTGTCGTCGGTGGCGCGGTACTCGACCCGGAAGTCGAGGTCCGAGGCCTCCACACCGTCCTGCACCTCGGTGATCGTGCCGGTGGTGCGCGTGCCCGTCTGGAGCAGCTCGTCATCGGCCATCCGGAGGCCGACCCCGATCGCGATCATGACCGGACCGACGAGCAGCATGCCGAGGATGAGGGCGACCATGCCGAAGCTCTTGCGGGTCGGGTGCGACGCCGCTGGCGCCGGCTGCTTCTGGAGGTCCACCCGCCTATTCCAACACACGTCGGCTGGGGCTCGACACACGTCGGGTGGGGCTCGAGACACCGTCGGTCAGGCCGCTTCCGTCCCACCGGTACGGCCGTCGGCGAACCGCTGACGCGCGTGCTGGTTGCGGGAGCCGATGGGGACCGCCTCGGTCGCGGCCGGCAGTCCCATGGCGGGCGTCGACACGTAGATGCTCTCGGCGCGCTCGACGAGGAACGTCTCGTGCCAGACGCCGACCGCCTTCGGGGCCGACCGGGCACGACGGTTGAACCGCGACCAGGCCGGTCGATGCTCGGAGGCGGGCGCGGACGCGTAGGCGTAGAGCTTCTCGATCGACGACCAGTACTGCACGAGGTACGGTCCGGACGCACCGAGCAGGATGTGCGAGCCGAGCAGACCGGAGTCCGGGTCGGTCATCAGCTCGCGCAACATGCGCGGCATCTCCCCGAAGATCGGCATCCACTGGTCGGGACGCCACCACTGGTTGACGGTCATCCCGATGTGGAAGACGACGAGCTCCCCCTCGTGACGGTGGGTGATTCGGCCGGCGACGACGCGTGACATACACTGCTCCTTGTTCGATAGGGACGCTATCCAAGTTGGATAGTAGCACTATCCATGCGAGAAGGACACGATGCGGATCTCCGAACTCGCCGCGGCATCCGAGGTGCCGGTGGCGACCATCAAGTACTACCTGCGCGAGCGACTCCTCCCGGAGGGTGAGCGCACCTCGGCGACCCAGGCGCGGTACGGCGACGCCCACCTGTCCCGGCTCCGAGTCATCCGAGCCCTCCTGACCGCCGGCGTCAGCATCGCCGAGACCCGGAACGTCGTGGCCGCCCTCGACGCACCGCCGCCCGGCCCGTACGACCTCCTCGGTGTGGCGCACGCCGCCGTCACCCCGCGCCCCTCGGGGCCTCTCGACACCACCGGCGCACTCGAGCTCTACGAACGGCTCGGCGGCGTCGCGGCGCAGTGCGACCCCGGGCTCCTCGCCGGCCTCGCCCAGGCGCTCGACACCCTGGAATGCGCCGGCTTCACGGTGCCGTCCGAGGTGCTCGACCGCTACGTCGAGGCCGCGCGTCGCATCGCCGAAGCGGAGATCGACGGCATCCCCACCGACTCCCCGGAGCTCGCCGTGCAGTACATCGTGCTCGGGACGGTCCTCACCGAACCACTCATCCTCGCCCTCCGCCGGGCGGCGCAGCAGGTGGTGTCCTCGGCGCGGTTCGGCGGGCCGGACGCGACGATGCCGATGACGCCGCAGGAGTCCTGAGCGTCAGGCGTCCTGAGCGTCAGGCGTTCAGTTCCGCCAGCGTCGGCGGGTTCGCCCCCGGGCGCGACACGGTGACACTCGCGGCGCGCGCAGCACGCTCGAGGAGTCGACGGAGCTCGTCGTCGGAGATCGCCCCGAGCCGCTCCTCGGCCTCCGGCCCGGAGACCCCCGCGGTCAGCAGGCCGTCGATGAGCGCACCCATGAACGTGTCGCCGGCACCGACGGTGTCGGCCACCGTCACCCGCGGCGACGCGATCTCGAACACCGAGCCGGCGCGCACCACGAGCGCTCCGTCGCCACCCCTCGTCACGACGACGAGGCCCGGCCCCGACGCCACCCACTGCTTCGCCGCGTCGACGAGCGCGAGGTCCGGGTGCAGGAACGCTACGTCCTCGTCGCTCGCCTTCACCACGTGGGCCCGTGCGATGCACGCGAGCGCCGTTCGCCGAACACGCTCGGCGTCGTCGACGAGCGTGGGACGGATGTTGGGGTCGTAGGTGATGAGCGCCGATGCCCGACGGGCCTCCACCAGCGCGCTCAGGCGACCGGCACTGGGCTCGAGGACGGACGCGATCGAGCCGGTGTGCACGACGGACGCCTCCGGAGCATCCGTGGCGTCGAGGTCGAGGGAGAGGTCGAACTCGTAGGTGGCCGCACCGTCCGCGTCGAGCGTCGCCTGCGCCGTGGAGGTCCGACCGGTGGGCGCTGACACCAGCGAGACCCCGGACGCGTCGAGCCAGGCCCGGATCGCCGCGCCACGCTCGTCGTCGCCGACGTGGGTCACGAGCGCCGGGACCCGGCCGAGTCGGCCGAGGGTGATGCCGACGTTCGCCGGGCTGCCGCCGGGACTCTCGGCCTGCGTCCCGTCGAGTCGACGGACGATGTCGATGAGCGTCTCGCCGGCGATGAGCACGTCGGTCGTCGGGGTCGTGTGCATGGCTGTTCTCTCTGCTGGATCCGGGTCAGACGACGTCGGGTGACGGGGTGGCTGGTGACAGGGTGGCGAGCGAGTCCCGCTCGATGATCGGCATGGTGACGAGCTCGTGCCCGAGGGCGTGCCGACCGAGGAGCATCGACGCTCCGAGCGCGCCGATCTCCTGGTAGGGCAACCGGGCGGTGGTGAGCCCCGGCCGGAGATAGCCCGCGAGGATCTCGTCGTCGAAGGAGACCACGGAGACGTCCTGCGGGATCCGGCGTCCCCGCTCGAGCAGCACCTGGTACCCACCGAAGGCGACGCCGTCGTTCGCGGCGAGGATGGCGGTGACGTCGGGGTGCCGGTCGAGGAGGGCGACCGTCGCCTCGTAGCCAGGTTCCGGCTGCCACTCGACGATGTCGACCCGGGCCGGTTCGATCCCGGCCTCCGCGAACGCGGCGGCGATGCCCTCGAAGCGGAGCGCGACGGTCGCGGTCTGGCGGAGATCGCTGATGACCTCGCGCGGGAGGTCGCCGACGACGCCGATGCGGCGGTGGCCGGCGTCCACGAGTCGCTTCGCGACCGCGTACCCGGCGGCGCGTTCGTCGGGCAGGACGTTCGCATGACCCGACGAGGAAGCGCCGTTGAGGACGACCACCGGGACCCCGGTCGAGGTACTCGGGAGGTCGATGAGACGGGCGCCGAGCAGGCCGATGAGGATACCGTCGACACGGTGGTCGATCATCGTCTCGAACGCCCGGGCGAGGCCGCCCTCGATCCCCTGGGTCTCCGCGATGAGCATCGTGTGGTCGTTGGCCTTCGAGACCTCGAGCGCGCCGCCGATGAGCCCCGAGGCGTGGCGGGTCAGCGTGACCTCGTCGGAGATGAACCCGATCGTCCGGGTCTTGCCTCGCCGGAGCACCTGGGCCGCGGGGTTCGGGCGGTAGTCGAGTTCGGCAGCGGCCGCGCGCACCCGCTCCACGGCGTCCGCCGACAGCCGCGACCCCGGGCGGTCGTTCATGATCATGCTGACAGCGGCCTTCGACATGCCCGAGCGCTCGGCGACGTCCGCGAGGGTCGTGCGGCGGCGCTGGGTAGACATGACACTCCTTCGTGCGGGTTGCTGAATCAGTTCAGCATATCGCGCGGAGCTGTGTTATGTTTCGTCTGCTGAATCCGTTCAGCACTCCCATTCATGGCTCATCGTCCGCGCCCTGCGAACGGTCGGCCCCGATTTCGCAGGAGCAACAACGTGGTTGATCTGAGTCGCAGGGCGGCACTCGCCCTGCTCGGTCTCGGTCTGGCGGGCACGGCCATCTCCTGGCCGCGCCTCACCGGCGGAGACATCCCAGGCCGTGGCGACGACGCCCTCACCGTCGCCCTCTTCGGCACCGCCCAGGACGCCGCCGCCCGACAGTCGCTCGTGGACGGCTTCCAGAAGCTGCACCCCGACATCCCCGTCCGGATCATCGCGATCCAGGGCCAGGACTGGGGCAACTTCTTCGCGAAGATCCTCACGATGGTCGCAGCGGGCACCCCGCCGGACATCGTGTCGGTGGCGACCGAGGGCACCCAGCTGTTCGCCGAGCGCCTCGCCCACCCCATCGACGAGTACGTGCAGCGCGACGCCGCCGAGCTGCAGGAGTACTTCGACGACGTGAACCCCTCGCTCATCGAGTCGTTCATGTACAAGGGCAACCTGTTCCAGCTGCCCGACAACTTCAACGCCGCGAACATGTACTACAACACCTCGGCGTTCGAACGTGCAGGGCTCGAGCGCCCCCGGGACGACTGGTCGGTCGACGACTTCTTCACCGTCGCCCGCACCATGCAGGGCAGCGCCCCCGGCTCGTTCCTCCCGTACTTCTGGAACAACCGGCTCTGGGGCGGCGTCGTGCCGTGGCTGTACATCAACGACACGAGCTTCCTCACCGAGGAGAAGGCGGCAGGCGGCGACTGGATGTGGTCGCAGTTCTACCCGAACGAGACCCCGCGAGGTGGCGGGTACCTGTGGGAGAACGCCGACGCGCTGAGCGACCGCACCGTGGAGAGCTTCGAGGTCCTCGAGCGCATGGTCTCCGAGGGGATCGCCGCGAACCCCGCGCAGGGTGGTGGCAACGAGCTCGTCTCCCTCTTCTCCCGCGGGTCGGTCGGCATGACGCCTGCCGGCGGGTTCTGGGTGAAGGGGCTCAACGACGCCGGCCTCGGCAACGACGAGTACGACGTGACCTACTTCCCGAAGATGCGCGGCCAGCGGCACCAGTTCGGCGCCGGCGGCTACGCGATGATGCGGACCTCCGAGCGCAAGGACGAGGCGTGGGAGTGGATGAAGTACTGCATCTCCGTCGAGGGGATGTCGATCGCGCACCAGCAGCCCGACTCCTCGCTCCCCCGCCGGTCCCTCAACGCCGAGCTGTACGGCGGCGACATCGGGCCGAAGCACTGGGAGGTCTTCTACGACACCCTCGACCGCTTCCCGACGACGGGCCCGATGCCCGCGCCGCCCCAGCAGGCCGCCGTCGAGTCGGCCCTCATCAAGAACGTGGTCGGCACGATCACCAACGGCCAGAACGGTGTCCGCCGGGGCCTCGAGACGATGCAGCGGGACCTCGAACTCGCACTGAAGGGACGATGATGGCACTGCAGTCACCGACGGCGACCCGCGCGCTCGTCGTCCCGCCCGAGGCCAAGTCCGGCCGCCGACGTCCCGCCCCGCGCGGCAGCCGGCTGCTCGTCTGGGTGTTCCTCGCCCCGACACTCATCGGGCTCGGGCTCTTCAGCTTCGTCCCGATCATCGGCTCGTTCCTGCTGGCGTTCTTCCGCTGGGACATCATCTCGGCACCCGAGTTCGTCGGTGTCGGCAACTTCGTCGACCTCGCCGCGAACCCCACGGTGCGTGTGTCGTTCCTCAACACCGTCGGCTTCGTCGTGGTCGCCGTGACGCTGCAGCTGGCCGTCGCCCTCCTCCTGGCGATCCTCGTGCAGTCCCGCATGCCGGAGTGGATCCGGACCTTCTTCCGCTCGGCGTTGTTCTTCCCGCTGGTGCTGTCGGCGGCGTCCGTGTCGCTCGTGATGTCGTACCTGTTCAACCAGGAGTTCGGTCTCGTGAACGAGTTCCTCGGGCTCTTCGGCGTCGGGGACATCGGCTGGTTGACGACCGGGTTCGGCGCGAAGATCGTCGTGCTGCTCGTCTACGTGTGGCAGAACTTCGGCTTCACCTTCCTGCTGTTCATCGGCGGGCTCGCCGCGATCCCGCGCGAGGTCTACGAGGCGTCGTCGCTCGACGGCGCGCACGGCTGGAGCCAGTTCCGACACGTGACCCTCCCGCTCGTGAGCCCGACGATGCTCGTCGCCTCCGTCATGGCCATCATCAGCGCCCTGCAGATCTTCGACCAGCCGTACGTCCTCACCCGCGGCGGGCCCGGAGACGACACCCGCACCGCCGTCATGGTGATCTACGAATCCGCGTTCCAGCAGCTCGACTTCGGTCTCGCTGCAGCGATCGGCATCGTGCTGACGCTCCTGATCATGCTGGTCACCGCCGCGCAGTTCCGGCTCAGCAAGCGTTTCGTCTTCTACGGATGAGGTCCACGATGTCCACCGCAGTTATCGCCCCGAACCAGACGCGCCGCCGACTGGCCACGGCGGGGAAGTTCCTCGTCCTCATCATCGCCGCCTTCCTCACGCTCGCTCCGGTCGTGTGGACGCTCGTCACGGCGCTCACGCCCGCGAACGTCGACACCGGGCAGACCGAGTTCGGTCCCGGCGCGTTCATCGACGTGTTCCAGAAGATCCCGATCCTGCTGTACACCTGGAACAGCGCGCTCGTGACCCTCCTCATCGCCGCCGGGCAGATGCTCAGTGCCGCCATGGCCGGCTACGTGTTCGCGCGCTTCGACTTCGGCGGCAAGCGCATCCTGTTCGGGCTCATCCTCGCCACGATGATGGTGCCGATGCAGGTGACGATCGTCCCGGTGTTCATGCTCATCCGCGGCATGGGGCTGTCGGACACCCTGCTCGCACTCATCATCCCGATGATCCCGACGGCGTTCGGCACCTTCCTCATGCGGCAGTACTTCATGGGGTTGCCGCCGGAACTCGCCGAGGCGGCACAGATCGACGGTGCCGGGCCGTGGAAGATCTTCTTCCGCATCTACCTGCCGTTGGCCGCACCCGGCCTCGCGATCGTCGGCATCCTCGCGTTCAACTACCACTGGAACGAGTTCTTCCGACCACTCATCCTCACGATCAGCGAGCAGAACTTCACCCTCCCGCTCGGGCTCGTGACCCTGCAGGGCAACCTCGGCACCGGGTCCGTCGCGACCGTGCTCGCCGGCGTCGTCCTGTCGATGATCCCTGCCGCCCTCGTGTTCGTCTTCGGGCAGAAGCCGTTGCGCGAGGGACTCACCGCCGGCGTCAGCAAGTGACCGACGTCGACACCCGCACCGCGATCCGAACCACCTCGACCAGACCGATCTCCGACCGAAAGGGAGCCATGACCGGCCTCCAGTCCCCGCAGCACGCCGACCGCAGCTTCCCGCGGTTGCACCCGAGGCCCGAGGCCGGCTGGGTGAACGACCCCAACGGCATCATGTTCGTCGACGGACGCTGGCACGTGTTCTTCCAGTACAACCCGGGGTCCGCCCGGCACGAGGACATCCACTGGGGCCACACGAGCTCCGCGGACCTGCTGGCGTGGGAGGAGCACCCGGTGGCGCTGCACCCTCGCCCGGGCACCACGGACGGCTTCGGGTGCTGGAGCGGCGTCGGTGTCGTCGACGGCGGTCTGCCGGCGGTCGTCTACTCCGCCGCCCGCGACCGACACGGGCGCTCCGAGGTGGTCGTCGTGCACGGCTCGGCCGACGCCCGCGACTGGAGCGGCGAGCGCCTCGTCGCCGCCGCCCTCCCCTCGGACGAGCGGGTGACGATGGTGCGGGACCCGTTCCTCTTCGAGCTGGGCGGGCGCCGCTGGGCGATCCAGGGTGCCGGCCGCTCCGACGTCGGCGGCGCACTGTTGCTCTACGGTGCGGACGACCTCGACGCCTGGACGGAGGAGGGGTACCTGCTCGACGCCGAGGCGCCGGTGGTCTCGGACCTCGCGCCGTGCGAGGGCTGGGAGTGCCCGCAGCTGGTCCAGGTGGGCGAGGACTGGGTGCTGATCATGTCGCTGTGGTTGGACGGGCAGCCGCACCGCGGGGTCGCGTGGGCGCTCGGCTCGCTGACCATCGACGAGGGCACCGGCCGCCCCGTGTTCAGCGCGCGCCGCACCGGCCTCATCGACGAGGGCTCGAGCTTCTACGCGCCGCAGGCCGTGCAGTCCGACGGCGCCGACGGGCAGCCGGCGCGCGTGCTCCTCTGGGGGTGGGCGCAGGAGCTCGCGCCGGCCGGCGTCCGCGGTCGGACCCAGGCGGAGGCCGACGAGCACGGGTGGTCCGGCATGCTGACCTTCCCGCGCGAACTCATCGTCCGAGACGACCAGGTCGAACTCGTCCCGGCGAGAGAGCTGACCGCGCTCCGCGCCGAGCCGGTCGACGTGACCGCGCTCCCCGACCAGGCCGAGGTGGTGCTGACCGGGGCGGGGACGGTGGAACTCGTCCTCGGCGGCTCGGCCGAGCAGACCGTCTGGCAGGGCGAGCTGTCCGCCGGCGACGAGGTGCGGGTCCTCATCGACACGTCCATCGTCGAGATCCACCGGAGCGGCCACCCGTCGCTGACCTTCCGTGCCTACCCCTCGGACGGCGAGCACTACGCCCTGCGGCATGACGCGGGTGTGACGGCGGAGGCGTGGTCGTTGCGGGTCCCGACGCCGGCCGCCTGATCCGCTGACGAGCTGATCGCCAGACGGCCTGATCGATCGACCACCGGGCGCCGAGGGCCGACCGCGAACCATGCGCGGCCCCTCGGCGTCACGGTCTCAACCCGGGTTCGCGCAGCGGCGTAGCGTCCCCGCAGTCGGGCGATGGGGCACGAGGCACCCACCGCCCGACGCTCGCGCGCTTCCGCGACTACCGCGCGAGGAACTCCAGGACGACCCGGTTCCACTCCTCCGCGTGGCTGACGTTCACGCCGTGTGGAGCTCCCGCCACGACGTGGAGCGTCGACGACGGGATCGCCGCATGCGTCCGCGCGCCGGAGCCCTCGAGCGGCACGGTCGCGTCGCTGTCACCGTGGATGACGAGCGTCGGCACGGTGACGTTCGGCAGGTCGTCGCGGAAGTCGGTGTTCGCGAACGACGCCATCGCCTCGAGGGCGGCCGGCTTGAAGGCCTGGTGCGCGAGCGCGAGCGCCTCCTGACGCTGCTCCTCGGTCACCTTGAGCTCACCGTCGACCGAGAAGAAGTCGGTCGTGAACTGGTCGTAGAAGGCGTCCTGGTCGGCCGTCAGACCGGCCGTCATCTTCGCCGCCTCGCTGACGGGAAGCGGGCCGTCCGGGTTGCCGGGCGTCTGCAGCAGGTAGGGCGGCACGGCGGAGGCGAACACCGCACTGTGGATGCGCTCCGAACCGTGGCGGGTGAAGTAGCGGGCGACTTCGCCGCCACCCATCGAGAACCCCACGAGGGTCACGTCGCGGAGGTCGAGCGCTTCGAGCACGGCCTGCAGGTCGTCGGTGAGCCGGTCGTAGCCGTAGCCGGTCAGCGGCTTGTCGCTGCGACCGAATCCACGTCGGTCGTACGTGATGACCCGGTAGCCGGCAGCCTCGAACGCCGGGACCTGCTCCTTCCAGGATTCGCCCGACAGCGGCCAGCCGTGGATGAGGACGACCGGGCGACCGGAGCCGCCGGTGTCGTCGACGTGCAGCTTCGTGTCCTGCAGCAGGCCGTGGTGGGCGGTGATCTCCGTCATGGCATTCCTCTCCCGGGCTGCGCGTCGCAGCCCCTCGTCCTCAGCTTCGGAGCTGCCGGCCGGAACCGATGGGGGCTTGCGATCGGCCATGCGATGTCCTAACCGTGCCGTTCGGCGCGCCACGCACAGCGCTGCGGCTCACCGCTCGGGCGGCAGCAGTCCCAGTCGTCGAGCGGTGGCCAGGGCGTCCTCGCGGGAGTCGACGTCGAGCTTCCGGTAGACGTTCCGGAAGTGGAACTTCACCGTGTTCGCGGATACGTACAGCTCCAGTGCGATGTCCTGGCGGCTGCGTCCCTCGGCCGACAGGAGGAGGATCCGGCGCTCGGTCGCGGTGAGTTCCACGAGGTGCGCGCGCTCGGGTGTCGGCTCGGGACTCGACACCAGCATGCGGTCGATCCGCGTGTGCGTCTCGCTGGGCGTCATCGTGCCGAGCAACTGACGGAGAGGCGTCCGGGGTGCGACCACGAAGGGGGTGAGCATCCCCGTCCGCGCCGTGGTCGCGATCGCCTGCGTGAGGTGTCGCCGGCCGTCCTCGTCGGACGCGTCGGCGAGCGCCGAGGCGATGAGGAGGTCCGTCTGCGCGCCCGCGTCGATGTTCACCTCCGCGAGGCCGGCGGTGGCGAGTTCGCGGGCGAGTGGTTTGCGGTCCGTGAGGAGTGCGAGCCGCGATGCGACGGCGGCGGTGTAGGCGTTCCGGTCGCGGTCATCGAGGAGGGCGTTCGCCTCGGTCGGGCGTTCGAGGGCGAGCAGCAGGGAGGCCTCCACCGCGTCGAGGAGTCGTTCCGCTCCGGCCTGGCGCAGGCTGCGACCGGCGAAGACGCGGGTGCGTTCGATGATCTGCAGCGCCGCCCGGCGGTCGCCCCAGAGGAGCGCGTACTGCGCCTGGGCATAGGTGATGAACGGCGCCCAGGACCGCTCCCGGTTCACCTGCAGTTCGAGGGTCGCGAGGGCCGCCTGCGCGGCGGGTTGGTCCATGCGGGCGATCGCGATGAGCGCCCGGGCGATCGCCCCGGAGAGTCGGACGAGCGGCACCATCCAGCCATGGGCACCGTCGCCCTCGTCGTGCCGGTCGAGCCAGCGCTCCGCCTCGACGATCTCGCCGCGGACGGCGTTCAGCAGGGCGAGCTTGCCGGAGGCGTCCGGCCCGTTCCGGCCGTCCCAGGACTCGTGGCGGAGTTCGTAGGCCTCACGCAGCACCAGGCTCGCCTCGTGGTGGTCGCCGACGAGCAGCTTCGTGATCCCCACCTGCAGGAGGGCGGTGGGCACCCTGGGCACGAACTCGTTCGGCTGGTGCACGCGGGCCCGCCGGGCGAGCTCCTCCGTGATCCTCGCGTAGTACAGCGCCTGCTGATGCCGGCCGTGCACCCGGTAGGCGATCATGAAGGCGGTCGCCGCGCTCAGGCTGATCCGGGCGAGCTCGGAGCGGGCGCGGTCGCGGAGGTCGTCCGGGTGGGTCGGGAGGTCGACCCGGCCGGCCGAGTGGTCGAGTGCGTCGGTCTCGCCGCGGATGTTGAGCCGGATCTCGCGAACGGCGAACACGATCGGGTGGGCGGAGAGCATCCGTGCTGGGAGGGCCCGCAGCGCCCGGTCGAGCGTGGGCAGGTCGAGGGCCATGAGGATCCCCCACTCGTGCTCGATCACCGAGACGACGGTCTCCCACTCCTCATCCTCGATGGCGGTCGCGAGGAGTCCGGTGACGGGGGCGACCTCTGCGGGGTGCAGGAACCCGGCCCCCAAGGAGGGAAAGTACCTATTCCGACCGATGTGCACGCGTCCACCCTAGGTGACCCTCACCTGTCGCGGAACATCCGGGGCTGGATGGGGGGTGGTCTTTCCCCGATCCACCCGAACGGCAGCCCGTCCACCGGTCTACTGATCGTCGGCCCCTCAGCTGGGGCCAGGTTTTCGGCGGGCGAACCGCCGCATCACGGGGAGGCAACACACATGCAGCAGCACACGGCTCGAAGGCGCCATCGCGCGCGATGGCGGAACCGGTGGCAGGCACCGTCCGCCGGTCGCACCACCATGGGGATCATGGGGGTGACCCTCCTCTCAGCGCTCTCGCTCGTCGGGGTGGGGTCGAGCGCACAGGCGCTCCCCGGCACCCCGGGAACCGCGCAGAGCGGTTCGGTCGTCTACTCGGAGGACTTCGAGAGCGGGACCGTCTCCCCCACCTCCCTCCAGGACTACGTCGGCGCGGACGGCGCCCGGTACACCTCCGACCCCTCCTGGCGCGACCAGACGCAGTGCAACGGCACCATCACGAGCTTCGCCTCGTCCGCCGAGCCCCGCTGCCTCGCCGCGACCGCCTCGGGTGAGGGCCGCACGCGGCAGCTCGCCTGGGCCCTGGGCGGCGGCGACACCACCAACCACTCCGTCAGCGCATGGACGTCCACGCAGACGCTGACGATGAACCCGCCGAACGCGGTCGAGTTCGCGACGGTCGACCCGATCGCCCTCGTCAGCGCGAACCGCTACCTCACGACCTCGGTCGGCCTCGCCGCCGTCTCCTGCACCGCGTCGCAGCAGCCGATCCTGGAGTTCTTCCTCGCCGACGACCAGGGCACCGAGCACTCGGTCGGCGCGATCAACGGCTGCACCGCTCCCGGCTCCCGCTCGGTCACCGCTCCCGCGACCGGCGCCGCCGGGGCCGAGACCGTCCGCGTCGGCACCTACGTGTCGCCCGGGGCCGTCCTGCTCCCGGGAGCGACCGTCGGCATCGTCGCACGGAACCTCACCGGTGGTGGCACCGCCGGTAACGACCACGCGTTCGACAACATCCAGGTGCTCGACGTCTCGCCGCAGCTCGACAAGTCCTTCAGCCCCGCGAGTGTCGTCGCCGGTGAGACCTCGACGCTGACGCTGACGGTCACGAACACCGACGAACTCGCCGCGAAGAACGGTTGGTCCTTCACGGACGCACTGCCCGCCGGCCTGACCATCGCCGACGGCGACGCCTCGACCACCTGCCCCTCCGGCGTGGTCACCGCTCCCGAGGGCGGCACCTCGATCGCCGTCACCGGCAACCTCAGCCAGGGCATGACGTCCTGTGCGATCACCGTCGAGGTCACCTCACCGGTCGCCGGGACGTTCACGAACGGGCCCGACAACATCACGAGCGTGGGCCTCAACCCGCCGGCCGATGCCACGGTCGAGTTCGTGCCGCAGGCACCCGCGATCACCGTCGTGAAGTCGGCGTCGCCGGTCGCGGCCGAGTACGCCGTCGGTGACGAGATCACCTACTCGTTCCTCGTCACGAACACCGGCAACGTCCCGCTCACCGACGTGCAGGTCGACGAGGGCGCGTTCACCGGAACCGGTGACCTGTCCGACGTCGTGTGCCCGGCAGGTGCCGCGACCCTCGCGCCGGCTGCCGCCGTCACCTGTGAGGCGACGTACACGATGACGCAGGCCGACGTGGACGCCGGCACCGTCATCAACTCGGCCACCGCGACGGGGACGCCGCCGCAGGGTCAGCCGCCGGTGTCGCCGCCGTCCGAAGTCACCATCCCGGGCGTCGCGCAGGCCCCGGCGCTCACG
This sequence comes from Plantibacter sp. Leaf314, assembly GCF_001423185.1. Taxonomy (NCBI): domain Bacteria; kingdom Bacillati; phylum Actinomycetota; class Actinomycetes; order Micrococcales; family Microbacteriaceae; genus Plantibacter; species Plantibacter sp. Leaf314. The sequence goes on from NZ_LMOB01000002.1 coordinate 544,181, forward strand.
GTCGTGAAGTCCGCGACGCCGACCACGGTCTCGACCGCCGGCGAGGACGTCACGTACTCGTTCCTCGTCACCAACACCGGCAACGTCACCCTCTCGGACGTGTCCGTCGTCGAGGGCGACTTCTCCGGCACCGGCGAGCTGTCCGACGTCGTCTGCCCACCTGCAGCCGCCTCGCTCGCCCCGGCTGCGACCGTCACCTGTGAGGCCACCTACTCGGTGACCCAGGCCGACGTCGACGCCGGCTCCGTGACGAACTCGGCCACCGCGACGGGCACCCCGCCCGGCGGCGGCACCCCTCCGGTCTCGCCGCCGTCGGAGACGACCGTCGAGTTCCCGGCAGCACCCGCCATCACGGTCGTGAAGTCGGCGACGCCGACCACGGTCTCGACCGCCGGTGAGGACGTCACGTACTCGTTCCTCGTCACCAACACCGGCAACGTCACGCTCTCGGACGTCGGCGTCGTCGAGGGTGCGTTCACCGGCACCGGCGAGCTGTCCGACGTCGTCTGCCCGGCAGGGGCATCATCGCTCGTACCCGCTGCGACGGTCACTTGTGCGGCCACCTACACGGTCACCCAGGCCGACGTCGACGCCGGCTCGGTGACGAACTCGGCCACCGCGACGGGCACCCCGCCCGGTGGCGGCACTCCCCCGGTCTCACCGCCGTCGGAGACGACCGTCGAGTTCCCGGCAGCACCCGCCATCACGGTCGTGAAGTCGGCCGACACCGCCGCCCAGGACCGCCTCACGGTGGGCCAGGTCGTCACGTACTCGTTCCTCGTCACCAACACCGGCAACGTCACGCTGACGAACCCGCGCGTGGTCGAGGGCGACTTCTCGGGAGCCGGCGAGCTGTCCGAGGTCGTCTGCCCGACGGACGCCGGCCCGCTGGCGCCCGGAGCGACCGTGACCTGTGAGGCGACGTACACCGTCGTGCAGGCCGACGTCGACGCCGGACAGGTCACGAACTCCGCGACCGCGACCGCGACGCCGCCGAGCAGCGTGACGGGCGTCCCGCCGGTCTCGCCGCCGTCCGAGGTGACGATCCCGTCCCCGCCCGTGCCAGGCCTCTCCGTCGTCAAGACGGCGGACGTCGAGCGCGCGACGGCGGTCGGTCAGGTCATCACCTACTCGTTCCAGGTGACGAACACCGGCAACGTCACGCTCCGTGATGTCGCCGTCTCCGAGGGCGACTTCACCGGGACCGGCACCCTGTCGGCGATCGCCTGCCCCACGGGCACGGCGCTCCTCGCCCCCGGTCTCCAGGTCGTGTGCACCGCCACCTACACGGTCACCCAGGCCGATCTGAACGCGGGATCCATTCGCAACACCGCGTTCGGCACCGGGACGACCCCGGGCGGCGACCTGTTCACCTCGGACCCGTCGACGGTCACGGTGAGCACCCCGGGCCCCGTCCTCGCCTCGACGGGCGCGAACGTGGCACCGCTGGCGATCGGCGCGGCGGTCCTGCTGCTGCTCGGTGCCGGGCTTGTCGTCCGACGCCGCCTGCACACCGGGCGCTGATCCGGAACTGATCAGGAGCTGATCGACACGGACGGGTCGGGCCTTCGGGCCCGGCCCGTCTGTGCGTGTAGGTGGACATCAATCGGGCGCCGACGAGCTCGATGCGGGTGCCGCCGGTGACCGCGATGGTGGGGGCGCGGGCGAGGTCAGCCGACGGTGTCGGCGACGGCGTTCCAGCGGAGGCGCTCGGGATCGGCGTCCCACTCCTCGAGGACGCCAGCGACGGAGGCGACCGGGAACGTGGTGATCAGGCGACCCGCGACCCCGTAGACCACGGCGGACGACGACCCCGCCACGCCGACGACCGCGAGGCGGCGTGCTCCGCCCAGGCCGACCGCCGTCCGCACCGGCTGGTCCAGTGCCGGGAGCGCCGCAGCCGTCACCCGCGCCAGCAGCGTCGCCTCGCGAGCCCACGGGACGAACGCGTCCGCCGGCAACTCGAACCCATCGGCGAGCGCGCCATCGAGCCAGCGCTCGCGCTTCAGGCCGTACGGGGTCGGCACCGTCGACAGCAGGTAGCCGTAGGTGTGGAGGAGTCCGGCGTTGCCGATCGGCCAGGCGGCTCGGAGTCCGGCCCGCTCGTGTAGCGCCTCGAACAGCGCACGGGCGACGACCGGCGTGCCCGCGTGCTCGTCGACGACCGTGGACGCACCCCAGGCGGCGAAGCGGCGGGCGGCGGCATCCTCGTCGATCGCCGAGCCGAGCCAGGAGTGCTCGTCGAGCACCGCTTCCGGTTCCGCCTCGGCACGCCGCGCCAGCTCCTCGATCGTCACAGCACCACAGCCTAGGGGGCCCGGTCGTCGACGAATTCACCCGGCGTTCACATTGCGTGGTGATTGCGTCCACACTCATTGGTCATCATGGACGCAGCGTCCGCAGGTGCGGTCGCACGAACGACACGCTCAGAAGGACCGCCTGTGCCCCCCACCATCCTCTTCGACTTCGACGGGACCCTCGCCCTCGGCGACGGACCGATCACGGCCTTCGCCCGTGCCATCGCGAAGCGCACCGCGGACGCCTCGTTCGCCGCCCGCGCCGAAGCGGCCCTCGCCGCGTTCGCAGCCGGCACCGCCGACGCCCGGGATGGCTACGACGCCGTCACCCGGATCGCCCGCGACCAGGGCGTCGACGCCGCCGTCATCGGTGCCGCCTACGACGACTCCCGCGCACTCCTCGGCTCCGACGAAGCAGCGGTCGTCTCCCCCGACGGCCTGGCGGAGTTCCTCGACACGCTCAGCGGCCATGCCCGCCTCGTCCTGGCCACCAACGCGCCCGGCGACGGCATCACGGAACTCCTCGACACCTGGGGCGTCACCGAGCGGTTCGACGCCGTGCACTTCGCCGTCGGAAAGCCGGCCGGACTCGTGCCGCTCATCCGCGAGGCCCTCGCCACCGGCCCGCTCCTCGCCGTCGGCGACATCGTCGAGAACGACCTGGCGCCGGCCATCGAACTGGGCGCCGACACCGCGCTCGTCGGTGCGACGTTCGAACGTTCCTCGGCGGACGCGACGATGCGCGGGCAGTCGCTCGCCGAGCTCTACGACCGGATCCTCGACTGGGCACGATCCGCCTCGTCCGCCCCCGCGTCGTCCTCCGGCTCCACGTTTCCCTCTTCCACCCTGCAGTCCTGATCACCCTCCATCTCCGAAAGGCACCCTGAACATGCGCAAGATCCTGCTCGTCTCCGGCGTCGCGGCCATCACCGCCCTCGCCCTCGCCGGCTGCAGCCCCGCCGCCTCCACCCCCTCCGCCACGGGGACCGCCGCCTGGCCGGACTCGATCACCATCTCCCTCGTCCCCTCCGTCGAGGGCGAGGACCTCGCGGAGGCGCTCGACCCGCTCACCTCCTACCTGTCGGAGAACCTCGGCATCGAGGTGAACGGGGTCGTCGCGACCGATTACGCCGCCACCGTCGAGGCCCTCGGTAGCGACCAGGCGCAGGTCATCATCACCGACGCCGGCTCCCTCTACAACGCGACCGAACGGTACGACGCGAACCTCGTCCTGCGCGACGTCCGGTTCGGGGCGACCTCGTACGCGTCGGTCGCGTACACGAACAACCCCGACAAGTACTGCGACGACGCACCCGTCATGGTCACCTACGCGGCGAGCGACACCCCGCTCTCCTACTGCAACGGGATCGAACCGGGTGCCGAGGCCGCGACCGGCTCCGGACCGGCGGCGTTGAAGTCCCTCGACAAGATCTCGAAGGGCACCAAGGTCGCTCTGCAGGCCGCGACCTCCCCCGCGGGTTACCAGTACCCCGTCGTCGCCATGCGCGACGCCGGCATCGACACGGACGCCGACATCACCCAGGTGCCGGTCGAGGGCAACAACAACGCGGTCCTCTCCGTCTACAACGGTGACGCCGAGGTCTCCTTCGGCTACTGGGACGCCCGCACGACCGTCCTGAAGGAGGCGCCCGACGTCGCCGACAAGGTCGTCGCCTTCGCGTACACCGAGATGATCCCGAACGGCGGCGTCGCGGTCTCCAAGTCGCTCCCGAAGGACCTCACCGAGCAGCTCACCAAGCTCATGGCGGGCTACGCGGACTCCTCCGACGAGGCGAAGCAGGTCATGTTCGACCTCGTCGGCCTCTCCGGCTGGACCGACAAGACCGCACCGGACGAGATCACCCGCTACGGCGAGATCCTCGACCAGTTCTCGAACTGATCAGGCTCTGTCCGCTCCCCCACCCCACCCGTCACCCCCCTCCAGGAATCCGGTGCATGAACACTGATCAGCATCGCGCGGAGGCCCGAGCCCAGCTCGCGGCCTCCGCGTCGTGGTCCATCCGTCTCGACGACGTCTCGGTCACCTACCCGAACGGCACGAGGGCGCTCCGCAACGTCTCCCTCGACATCGCCGCCGGTGAGATGGTCTCCGTCGTCGGGTTGTCCGGCTCCGGCAAGTCGACGCTCATCCGCACGATCAACGGCCTCGTGCCCGCGACGAGCGGGACCGTGACCGTCGGCCCGCACCTCGTCACCGGCCTGCGCGGCCGGCGGCTCCGCAGCCTCCGCGGGCACATCGGCATGATCTTCCAGGGCTTCAACCTGGCCGACCGCGCCAGCGTGTACCGCAACGTGCTCGTCGGACGGTTCGCCAGCACACCCACTTACCGCACGCTCCTCGGGCTCACGACGGCGACCGATCGGGAGCTCGCCCTGCGCTCGCTCCAGTCGGTCGGCATGCTCGACAAGGTCTGGACCCGAGCGGCACAACTCTCCGGCGGCCAGCAGCAGCGCGTCGCGATCGCCCGCGCCCTGACCCAGCAGCCGAGCGTCATGCTCGCCGACGAGCCGGTCGCGAGCCTCGACCCGCCGACCGCGCATACGGTGATGAACGACCTGCGCCGCGTGAACACGGAGACGGGCCTCACGGTGCTCGTCAACATCCACCTGATGGACCTCGCCCGCACCTACACGACCCGCATGATCGGACTGCGTGACGGCGAACTCGTCTACGACGGGTCAGCTGCCGACGCGACCGAAGCGGACTTCGAGCGCATCTACGGCCGTCCCATCCAGCCCGACGATCGGCTCGACCGGTGACCGCCACCGGCACCGGCACCGACTGGAAGCTGCCGCCGAAACCGACGGCGAGACTCCGCACCGCCCTGATCCTCGGAGCGGTCGCGGCGTTCACGATCGCGACGTGCCTGCCGGCGATCGGTGGGGTGCAGCTCGACTTCGGCGCGCTCATCAGCCACAGGGACAACGGCTCGGGCCTGCTCCTCCAGCTCTTCCAGCCCGACTTCGCGTTCCTGCCGCGGACCGTCCAGCCGATGCTGGAGACCCTCCAGATGGCGCTCGTCGGAGCAGTGGCGGCCGCACTCCTGTCGGTGCCGCTGACGCTGTGGGCGGCCGCGCCCACGAACCCGAACGCGGTCACACGACGCATCCTGCGCGCCGTCGTCAACGTCGTCCGCGCCGTGCCCGACCTCGTGTACGCCACGATCCTCGTCGCGATGGTCGGCGTCGGAGCGCTTCCCGGCCTCCTGACGCTGTTCCTGTTCGACATCGGCATCATCGTGAAGCTCGTCTCCGAGGCGATCGACTCCGCCGACCACCCCTACCTCGAGGCCGGGCGGGCGGCGGGCGGCACGCAGACGCAGATCAACCGCGCCACCGTCCTCCCGCAGGTGTGGCCGTTGTTCGCGAACCAGTGGCTGTACACGCTCGAACTCAACGTCCGCATCTCGGCCATCCTCGGCATCGTCGGCGCGGGCGGCATCGGGCGCCTCCTCGACGAGCGCCGGGCGTTCTACGCCTACGACGACGTCTCGATCATCGTGCTCGAGATCCTCGTGGTCGTCGTCCTCATCGAGATCGCCTCGAACGTGCTGCGGAGGCGACTCGTATGAGCACCATCGACCTGCGGCCCGAGCTGCCGCGTCACCCGTCCCGCCTCCTGCCGACCCTCGCCGCCGTCGCGGTCGCGATCGTCGTGGTCGCAGCCACCGCCGGCCTCCCCATCGACTGGAGCGATCTCGGCGCGGTCCCGGCGCAGCTGGTGCACTTCGGCGGGCTCATGTTCGAGAGCCCGAACTGGGAGAAGCTGCCTCGCGCCCTCACCGAGATGTGGCGGTCGATCTCGATGGCCTGGATCGGCGCGATCCTATGCGTGCTCATCTCGATCCCGCTCGGTATGCTCGCCGCCCGGTCCGTCGGGCCGGTCTGGCTGCGGCTCCCGCTGCGCGGCGTGTTCGCCGTCATCCGGGCCGTACCCGAGGTGATCATCGCGCTCATCCTGCTCACCATCACCGGGCTCACCCCGTTCACCGGGGCGCTCGCGCTCGGCATCGCCGGCATCGGCACCCAGGGCAAGTGGGTGTACGAGACGATCGAGTCCGTGCAGGAGGGGGCGTCGGAGGCCGTCCGCGCCGCGGGCGGTGGCACGGCCGAGGTCACCCGCTGGGCGCTCTGGCCCGCCGCAGCCCCGGCCCTGCTCTCGCTCGCGCTCTACCGCTTCGAGATCAACCTCCGTACCTCGGCGGTCCTCGGGCTCGTCGGAGCCGGCGGGATCGGCAGCATGTTGGCCAACTACACCAACTATCGGCAGTGGGATACAGTCGGGATGCTGTTGATCGTGGTGGTCGTGGCCACCATGACGATGGACGCGATCTCGGGGGCGATCCGCCGCCGGATCACGCAGGGGCCGGGCGTCCGGACCACGCGCACCACCCGCACCACCCTTCCCGCCCGCACGACGAGGAGCCGCAATGTGGACAGGGTCGGCTGACGCCCCACCGACGGCGCGGATCGCGATGCTCGCGCCGTCGCTGCAACCGAGCGAACGACGCGTGGCCGAGACGGTCGCCCTCGACATCGAGGCGAGCATCGAGCGCACCGCGCAGGAGGTCGCCGACCTCGCCGGGGTCGGGCGGGCGACGGTCATCCGGACGGCGCAGTCGCTCGGCTACGAGGGCTACCCGCAGCTCCGGGTCGCCCTCACCCGTGAGGTCGCCCTCGGCACGCCGGCCGCGCGGAACGACGGCGACGACACCATGCTCGGCTCGCTGCGTGGTGCCATCGACCGGTTCGCCGGTCGGCTCGGGCAGACGACGTCGGCGATGACGGAAGAGACGCTCGAGCGCTTCGTCCAGGTGCTCGACGAGGCCCCGCGCCTGCTGATCGCCGCGAACGGCCTCTCCTCACCCCTCGGCTCGGACCTCGCCATGCGCCTCATGTCGGCCGGGCGCCCCGCCGAGTACCTGCCCGACACCATCGGCCAGCGGATCGCGGCGACCCACCTGGGGCCGGGTTCGGCATGCCTCGTCCTCTCCGGCTCGGGGGCCAGCCGCGCGTCCGTCGAGGTGGCCGCCGCCGCCCGAGCAAGCGGTGCCACGGTGCTCGCGATCACCTCGTTCCCCCGATCCGCGGTCGCCGAGCTCGCCGAGGTGGCGCTCATCGTCGCCCCCATCGACGCCACCTTCCGGGACGAGCTCGTGCACACCTCGCGGGCCGCCATCATGCTCGTCACCGAATCGGTCGTCGGCCTGCTCGTCGCCCGGCGCGGCGAGCGCGCGCAACGCGCCCAGTCGGCGACGCTCGCCGTCATCAGCGATTCGCTCTCGGACGACGCCTCGGGGTGATCCCGGGCCGGGGTCCCGATCGGCGAGAATGTTCCCCATGCCCCAACACCGACTGCGTCGTCAGCTCTTCACCGCCGCGATCGCCGTCGCCGCCCTCGTCCTCACCGGCTGCACCGGCCCCTCGGCAGAGCCGACCCCCGACGCCGACGCCACCCTCCGGGTCGGGCTCGTGCTCGAACCGTCCGACCTCGACATCCGGACGACCTCCGGTGCCGCGCTCGAGCAGATCCTCATCGACAACGTCTACCAGGGGCTCGTCTCCCGCACTGAGGACGACCGCATCGTCGACACGCTCGCGTCGAGCCACGAGATCAGCGCCGACGGCCTCACCTACACCTTCGTCCTGCGCGACGGGGTCACCTTCCACGACGGCGCACCGCTCACCGCGGCGGACGTCGTCGACTCGCTCACCCAGGTGCAGCAGGACGCCTCGTTCGTCGACCACCTCGCACTGGAGCAGGTCGAGAGCATCACCGCGGTCGACGACGGCACGGTCCGGTTGCAGCTCGGCTCCCCCGACGCCAACCTGCTGTGGGCGCTCACCGGCCGGGCGGGCCTCGTCCTGCACCAGGGCGCCACGAACGACCGCTCCACGACCGCCGGACAGCATCACCTTCGAGCGGTACGACGGCTACTGGGGCGACGCCCCGAAGGTCAAGGAGGTCGTCTTCAGCTACATCCCCGACGCCGCCTCCGCCGTSAACGCGACCCTCGCSGGCGAGCTCGACGYGCAGATCGGCCTCGACGCCAATCTGCGCGACCAGGTCGCGCGGGCCGAGGGCTTCACCGTCACCGAGGGCAAGACGACCGACAAGTACACCCTCGCCTTCAACAACCGGCGCGCGCCGCTCGACAACCCGCGCGTCCGTGAGGCGCTTCGCACGGCGATCGACCACGCCGCGATCGTCGAGGCCGTCGGTGGCGCCGCCGTCGAACAGTACGGTCCCATCCCCGAGCTCGACCCGGGCTACGAGGACCTCACCGGGGTGGTCACCTACGACCCCGATCGGGCGAAAGCGCTCCTCGCCGAAGCCGGTCAGGAGGACCTCGCCCTCACCCTCGTCATCCCGAACCACTACGGGACCGCCGCGTCCAAGGTGCTGGTCTCCCAGTTCGCGGCCGTCGGCGTCACCCTCACCGTCGACAGCGTCGAGTTCCCCACCTGGTTGAACGACGTGTACACGAACCACGACTACGACCTCAGCTTCGTCAACCACGTCGAGGCCCGCGACTTCCAGAACTGGGCGAACCCGGATTACTACTACGGCTATGACAACCCGCGGGTGCAGGCCCTGGCCGCCGAGGCGAGGACCGCGACCGACCCCGCGACGGCGGACGCGAAGCTGCGGGAGGCCGCCGCCCTGGTGTCGAACGACCATGCCGCCGACTGGCTCTACACCGCGATCACCCTCACCGTGGTGCGCGACGGGGTGACCGGTTTCCCCACGGACTTCGTGAGCGAGCACCTCGACCTGTCGGACGTCGCGGTCGCCGACTGATCCAGGAGCCTCGCACGCAGCTCGTCCTGCCGCCGGATTGGATTACCGGGGTGTGAGCGGGGTGATCGACCTGCTGGCCGGGACGGTCTCGCCGTTCTTACTGCCGCCGATCACCTTGCCCTCGTTGCGGTTGTAGACGAGGTCGTACTCCGTGACCTCGTCGGAGAGCCAGGCGCCGATCCACCCTGTCTGGGTCTTGCCGGCGGGAACCGCCTGCAGCGGGGTGTAGCCGGCCGCGGACATCGCCGTCACGAGTTCCTTCGGGTTGCCCATGCCGAGGGTGATGTAGTCGAGGTTGCCGTTCCGACGGGTGATGGACGCCACCGAGGGGTGGACGCTCCCGCCGTAGACGTCTCCCGCCTCGAGCTTCACCTTGATGAGCACCGGGTGAATGCCGGCGGTCGACCCCTCGGGGGCCGGGAAGTCGGTCACGATCGCGAGCGGGGTCACCTTCGTCCCGTCGATGTCGTCGGACAGGGTGGTCTCCACGACCGGCGTGCTCGGCGGTTCGGACACGGTCGGGGTGGAAGACGCCGTCGGTGAACCTGCACCGGCACCACCCGGCGAGGACGCGCATCCGCCGAGGGCGAGTGCGGAGAGCACGACGATGACGGGGAGGAACCGGGTTCGGGCGGAGTGCGAGCGCATCGACCCATCCTGTCATCCGACGCACCGAACCCACCAGCTTCGCGACTACCCGCGCTGCGCACCACGGGTTGCCGAGGAGACCAGGTCGTCCTTCGGCAGCGCCGTCCCGTCGGCCAGCGCCTCCGCCCAGGCCTCCGTCGTCGCGACCGCGGCGAAGTTCGAGTCGAGGATGGCCATGAGCGTCGTGTGGACGGTCTCGGCGGTCGCCGACCCGGCCGCGTTCTCGATCGCGATCGCGCCGGTCGCGTCGGACAGCACTTCGACGGCGATGCCGAGCTCCTCGGCAGCCGCCGCGGACGCGATGATGCAGTTGTTCGTCATGTAGCCGACCAGGGTCACCGTGTCCGCACCCTGCTCGCGGAGCCAGGCCTCGAGGCCCGTCCCGGCGAAGACCGAGCCGTACTGCTTCACGACGGGCTTCCAGGACGGCTGCACGCGACGCGCGACCTCGGGGTGCAGCTCGAAGGCGGCGGTGTCCGGGTCGAACACGGGAGCGCCCGCTCCGGAGGTGTGCTGGACGACGGCGACGGGGAGGCCGGCGTCCGTCGCGGCGTCGATGGCCGCGCCGATCCGTTCGACCGACTGATCGCGCGGCGGGTACTGGATCGCGAGCGGCCCTGCGAAGTACTCCTGCTGGACGTCGACCAGGACCAGGGCGCGGCGGGTGGTGTTCACGGGTGTCTCCTCTGTTCGGTGCTGGCGTCGGGACGACGACCGGTCCATCGTCCCCTGGGTCCGACGGCGACACCATTGGCACGAATGCACAATACTGATGAGATCAGGCCAGATCGGAGCCGACCATGCGCATCGCCATCCACGCCTTCGACGACGTGACCATGTTCCACCTGTCCGTGCCGCAACTGGTGTTCGACGAGGTCCGCCATCAGGGCCTCGCCGACTGGGAGTCGTTCCTCGTCGCCGACCACGCGGGGCCGATCCGCACCGCCGAGGGGTACACGATCGCCGACGTCCGGGGACTGGCGGCGATGACCGACGCGGACATCGTCGTGCTCCCGTCATGGACGGACGACGGGAGTGCGGTGTCACCGGAGCTCCGGGCAGCCGTCCTCGACGCCCACGGACGCGGCGCCACGATCGTCGGGCTCTGCCTCGGAGCGATCGCCGTCGCCGACACCGGACTCCTCGACGGCCGGACGGCGGCGACCCACTGGCACGCAGCGGGGCACCTGGCGGAGCGGCACCCGGCGGTGACCGTGGACGCGACCGCCCTCTACGTCGATCACGGCGACGTCCTCACCTCGGCCGGCACCGCCTCCGGTCTCGACGCCTGCCTGCACCTCGTCCGCACCCGGCTCGGCGCCGAAGCGGCGAACCGCGTCGCCCGGAGCCTCGTCGTCGCCCCGCACCGCGAGGGCGGCCAGGCACAGTTCATCGAGCGACCGGTGCCGCAGGCGGAGACGCAGGATCCGATCGCGGTGGCGACGGCCTGGGCGTCCGCCCACCTCGATGAACCGCTCACCGTGGATCGCCTGGCCGCCGAGGCGCACCTCAGCCGGCGGTCCTTCGTGCGCGCCTTCCGGTCGGCGATCGGCACGACCCCGGCCGCGTGGGTCCGCGCGCGTCGCCTCGACGAGGCCAGACGGCTCCTGGAGACCACCGACCTCCCGGTCGACCAGGTCGCCGTGGCCTGCGGATTCACCCCGGTCACGTTCCGCCAGAACTTCGTCGCCGCGTTCGACAGCACGCCGTCGCGGTATCGGCGTCGGTTCGACGCGCGCCACCGATAGTCTCGGCGGATGGGGATCAGGGGCGCAGGAAGACGATCGTTCGGCATCGGTGCGGGGATCGCGGTGGTGGTCGTGTTGACGGCCTCGTCGTGCGCCTCGACGGCGACACCGAACACGCCACCGACGTCTGAGGCTCCGAGCACCTCGGCGTCCACCGGGCTCCTGGGGTGCGACGACCTCGCGACGCTCGACACCGTCGCCGCCGTCCTCGCCGCCGAACCGGCCGACGTCGTCGAAGCGGTCCAACCGACCGACGCCGTGGACCGGGCCGTCCTCACCGCGGCCGGCGGGCTCGCCTGCTCCTGGCGGGTGGGCACCGCTCAGCAGTCGATCGGCGATGGGGCCGGCGACTGGGCCTACCTCTCGATCGAGGTCCTGCCGGACGCCGCCGACGACTGGGCCCCGCCCTACGCCGGCGACACCCCCTCGGAGGACACGAGGATGATCGCGGGCGTCGAGGCGACCACCGCGTCGGGCGAGACCGGCTGGCGGGTGTCCGCGCCCGTCGGCACCGCCTGGGTCGAGCTGTCGATCACTGCCGCGGGACTCACCAGCACCGGGAGCCGCTTCGACGACGCGCCCGCGGGCGAGGTCCTCGACAACCTCGCCGAAGCCGCCGAGGCGACCTTCACGACGGTGGAGCCTGCCTCGAAGGCCCAGCTCGCCTGGCCCGCGCTCGCGCCGCGCGAGGGCGACGCCACCTGCGACGGCGGACTCGACGAGGCCGGCATCGCGGCGGCGCTCCAATACGGCGCCACCCCCACGACCTACACCGTCATCGATCCACGCACCCAGCCGATCGTCGACCTGGAGGATGCGGCGAGCGCCCGCGTCGGCGCGTTCAGCTGTGAACTCTTCGCGGAGGGCTTCGGGTACACCGACATCCTCGTGGTCCGAGGCGGCGCCACGATCATCGACGGGCTGGCAGCGCAGCCCGACATCGCGGCGGCGCTCGAGCCCATCACCCTCGAGGGTGCGGTCGACGGCGAATCAGCCCTTGTCGCGCGTCGCAGCGACGGACCGCGCTCCCCGCTCTCCTTCACCCTCGGTGACACGTTCTACACGGTGAACTCCGGCGACGGTGCGCAGACGGTCGCCGAGGCGATCATCGCGCAGACGAGGTGACGGCACCCATCCGCTGAACGCGCTCCCCAGGTGTCCGCGGTCCGGAACCCTCGGACGGGTTCGCGCCCCAGCGCCGTGATGCTGCGGATCTCCCTGTAGATTTCGATGCACACCATCGACTCCGGAAAGCAGGCGCCGTGCCACTCCTGGAACACGAGGCGTCCCGGCCGGGCCGGCTCCGGGTCTTTCTCCGCGCTCAGCTGCCGTTCGCCGTCGCGACCGCTGTCGTCGGCGTCGCGATCGCCCTCGCACTGCCGCAGCACGTCACCGCTCCACTGTTCCTCGGCGGCCTGTCGGTGGCGGCGCTCAGCACGCTGCTGTCGGTGCTCGTGCCCTGGGAGCGGTGGTCGAGCAACACGATGGCGTGGATCGCCCTGCTCGACCTCGTCGCCGTGGCGTTCCTCCGCACCGAGCTGGTCCACGTCGTGCCGGCGGTCAGCTTCCTCTGCGTCTTCCCGATCCTCTGGCTGGCCTACGGCTTCACCCAGCGGATGATGGTGGTCGCCGTCGCCGGTGCACTGCTCATCGCCGCGTTCCCCTTCATCGTCGAAGCCCGCGTCCCGACCACCCCGCTCGACTGGCTGAGCCTGCTCCTCCTGCCGTTCCTCACCATCGGGATCGCCATCGCGGTGAACATCGGCGCCCGGCAACTCCGGCGCACGCAACGCGCCGTGCGTCAACATGCCGCCGAGGTGGAGGAGTCGCTCGCCCGCGCGCTCGATGCCGAGACGTTGGCGGACGCCATCCTCAACACCGTCGAGGCGGGCGTCGCCTTCTACACCCCCGACGGCCAGCTCAGACTGTCGAACCAGCGAGCGGCCGACATGGTCGCCGCCGTCGGCTTCCGGCTCGACACGCCTCCGTACGCCGGCACGCACGTGCTCGCCGCCGACCGGAAGACGACCATTCCCCTCGAAGAGCAGATCATCCCGCGAGCCCTTCGCGGCGAGGAGATCGCCGGACACATGGAGTGGTTGGGTCCGGTCGGCGAGCAGCACGCGATCCTCGCGACCTCGAGCCGGGTGGTCCGTCCCGACGGTGAACTCCTCGGGACGGTCGTGGTCGCGCACGACGTCACCGAGCTCGCGAACGCCGTCAGCGTCCGCGAGGAGTTCCTCACCACCGTCTCGCACGAGCTGCGCACACCGTTGACGTCCATCCACGGGTACCTCGAACTCGTCACCGACGACGCTGAGGTCGACGCCCCGCAGTTGCTGCCCGCGCTCGCCGTCATCCGGAGGAACGCCGAAGCGCTGGAGCGGCGGGTCCAGGAGTTGCTGACGGCCTCGGACAGCACCGTGGTGCTGCAGCGGAGCGACGTCGACCTCGCCGTCGTCGCCGCGGACGCCGTCGCCGATGCGCAGGCCACGGCCCCGAACGCGACGGTCACGCTCTCCGCCGACGGGCCACTCATCGCCGCCGTGGACGCCGTCCAGGTCCGGCGTGCGATCGCCGAGCTCGTCGTCAACGCCGCGAAGTTCTCACCCGACGGCCGGATCCAGGTGACGCTCACCCGGGCGGAGCAGGCCGTGCAGCTCCGCGTCTCCGATGACGGCGTGGGGATGACCGCGGACGAGCTCCGTCAGGCCTTCGACAAGTTCTACCGCACGCCGTATGCGAACGAGCGCGCCGTCCAGGGGGTCGGGCTCGGCCTGCACGCCGCTCGGTCGATCGCCGAAGCGCACGGCGGATCACTCGTCCTCGCCAGCACGCCCGGCGTCGGCACCGAGGCGACGTTGACGATCCCCGCCGCCGGCCCCGCGGCCCCATGACCGGCCGAGGACCACTCAGCTCCGGCGCTCCGACTCCCGGCTCCGGTCGGAGCCGCCGACGGCTTCCGGCAGGGCATCGGTCAGGACGATGACGAGGTCCTGGGCCTTCCAATCGAGGGCGACGCACCCCTCACGCGCCTCGGTGAGCTGACGGAGCGTCGGCGTCCGCCCCTTCCGCGGGACGACGAACGACTCGATGTGCAACACGTGTCCCTGGTCGCGGACTCTCGAACCGACCTGCTCTGCCCACGGCAGGCTCCGGAGGTACTCGTCGACCTGGCCGGTGACCGGGTGGGGCTTGGCGTCGTCGAAGGTGGTCGCCCTCGTGTCCATGAGGTCCGTGATCGCCGCGCGCAGGTTCTTCACCCCGTCCCAGAGGATGCTGGCCGCGATGAACAGGGCTGCGGCGGAGTCCGCCCACCAGAACCCGAGGCCGATCCCGGCGACGCCGACGATCGATCCGACGGCGGTCATCCAGTCGGCCTTGTTCATGTCCGCGTCGGCGTACAGCACCTTGTCGTGGAGCTGGCGCGCCAGGCGCATCTTGATCCGACCGAAGACGATCGGTAACGGGATCGTGAGCGCCATCGCGCCCATCATGAGCCAGCCGAGCCAGACCGGTTCGCCGAACAGGACGACGGCGCCGATGGGCGGGTGCTCCGCCGTGATGAGGCCCGACACGGAGTCCACGGTCAGAAAGGCTCCCATGGCGAGGAGCGCGACACCGGCGACCAGATGGGCGACGCCGACGGCCCGGTGGAAGCCGTACGGGTACTTCGCCGTCGGCGGGCGGCGGATGATCCGCACGGCGACGAGGAACGCGATCGGCGGAGCCAGGGAGAGCAGGTCCTCGATCCACGCGGCCTTCATCGCCTGCGAACTGCCCATGACCAGGAAGACCATGGTGATCGCGACGGCCAGGAATGCGAGGCTCGCCCACTCGATCCTGATCGCGGCGCGCAGTGCACGTTCCTCCGCCTCCGGCAGCTCGGCGTGACCGAACCGGGCGGTCACGAGCGTCCCGCCTCGTCGAGGAATCGTTCCAGGGCCACCTGGAACCCGTTCTCCCCCAGGCGGACGATCATCACGTGCCGCTCCACCCCGTCGACGCCCTCGACCTCGCGGTACGGGCGGGTGACGGCTCCGAGGTCCACCCATGGGGTGTCGTCGCGGAACCCGCCGAGCACGACGTCGAGCTCGCCCCGATCGAGCGCCTCGAGCAGCGCGGTCTCGCTGCCGTCGGTCCATTCGATCTCCGCGCCGAGTCCGTCGGCGAACCGCGCGATGAGGGCCGGCTCGGTGCCTGCGGGATCACCCGAGCCGTCCAGTTCCACCCACGGCCGGTTCTCGGTCACGCCGACCCGCATGACCCCGTCGGTCACCCGGTCGAGGGTGCCCTCGGGGTCCTTCGGCACCTGCAGGCCGCATCCGGTCAGGAGCAGGATCGCCGACACGACGGCGATGGATTTCAGGCGGGCGTTCCTCATGCGGCAGACGATAGCGAGGTTCGGTGCCGCCCGCACCGGCCTCCACGCGGCGCGCAGGAGGTGTATAGGGCCGACCCGCGACGACGACCAGGGGCACCCCGCTCGGGCGGGACACCCCTGGCACCGCTCGCCTCGATTACGCCTTGATGAACGCGAGGAGGTCCGGGTTGATGACGTCGGCGTGCGTCGTGAGCATGCCGTGCGGGAAGCCCTCGTAGATCTTCAGGGTGGAGTCGCTCAGGAGTTCGTGCTGCTTGAGCGCCGCGTCCTTGTACGGGACGACCTGGTCGTCGTCGCCCTGCGTCACGAGCACCGGCACCGTGATGGCCTTGAGGTCCTCGGTCTGGTCCGTCTCCGAGAACGCCTTGATGCCCTCGTAGTGCGCGAGGGCGCTGCCGGTCATCCCCTGGCGCCACCAGTTGGCGACGACGGGCTCCGACAGCTCCACACCCGGGCGGTTGAACCCGTAGAACGGACCGGAGGCGACGGCCTGGAAGAACTCGGCGCGGTTCGCGGCCAGGGCGCTGCGGAACCCGTCGAAGACCGAGATCGGCGTGCCCTCGGGGTTCGCGTCGGTCTGGACCATCAGCGGGGGCACCGACGAGACGAGGACCGCCTTCGCGACCCGACCCTGCGGCTGCCCGTACTTCGCGACGTAGCGGGCGACCTGGCCGCCGCCGGTCGAGTGGCCGATGTGGATCGCGTCGTGCAGGTCGAGGTGCTCGACGACGGCCGAGACGTCGCTGGCGTAGTGGTCCATGTCGTGCCCGGTGCCGATCTGCGAGGAACGCCCGTGCCCGCGTCGGTCGCTCGCGATCACCCGGTAGCCCTCGGCCAGGAAGAACAGCATCTGCGCGTCCCAGTCGTCGGACGACAGCGGCCAGCCGTGGTGGAACACGATCGGCTGTGCGTCGGTGGAGCCCCAGTCCTTGTAGTAGATTTCTGCGCCATCGTCCGTGGTCACAAACGGCATGATCAACCTCCGCGTTCGAGTCGGCCCCGAACCGCTCGGAGCCAGTGGGTGAGTGGTGTCCCCGCTCCCCGGTGGATGAGCAGGCGCTTCACGATATCCACGTGGATGCGGGCGGGTCCGGCCCGACCCCGATGTCTCGACAGCTGTCGAGACGAGCTGCTGACCCCGTCGGATCGGTGCGGGCTTGCCAAGCCTCCGCCGGGCGGATAGCATCACGTCATACGATTAACCGACTCGATGACGAGGACACCATGGCACGCAGGAAGCAGACGGTCACCATGTGGCAGGTCGCCGAGCGCGCCGGGGTGTCGCAGGCGACGGTCTCCCTCGTCCTCAACAACGTCGAGGGCAATCGGGTCGCCGAGGCCACCCGCAACCGCGTCCTCGACGCCGTGAAGGACCTCGACTACCGCACGAACGCGTTCGCGAAGTCCCTGCGCAGTGGCGAGTCCGGCATGATCGGCTTCATCTCCGACGAGGTCGCCAGCGCACCCTTCGCCGGCCAGCTCCTCAAGGGCGCCCAGCTCGCAGCCTGGGAGACCGGGAACGTGATCCTCAGCGTCGACACCTACAACGAGCCCGACCTCGAGGCCGCGGCGATCGACATGATGCGGTCCTACCGGGTGCGGGGCGTCGTCTACGCCTCGATGTACCACCGCCTCGTCGAGCTGCCCGCCTCCCTCGACGGGATCCCGACCGTGATCGTCAACGCCCAGGACCGGGCCGGCACCGTTCCGAGCGTCTTCCCCGACGAGGAGCTCGGCGGATACGCGGCGACGCGCCACCTCATCGAAGCCGGCCACACCCGGATCGCCATGATCAACATCCAGGATGTCGACAGCGACCTGCCCGCCGGGATCGGCCGCCTGGCCGGGTTCCGGCGAGCCCTTGCCGAGGCCGGTATCGCCGAACGGCCGGACTGGATCCGACACGGTTCGGGCATCGTCGAGGACGGCCTCGAGATCACGACCGCGCTGCTCACCGCCGACGACCGGCCGACGGCCATCTTCTGCGGCAACGACCGCACCGCCTGGGGCGCCTACCGCGCCATCGAACGACTCGGCCTCTCCGTCCCCGACGATTGCGCGATCGTCGGCTTCGACAATCACGAGATGATCGCGCCCTATCTCGACCCCGGACTGACGACCGTCGAGCTGCCCTACGAACAGATGGCGCGCGCCGGTCTCGAGATCCTGCTCGCCGGTGGCGGCGAGCAGCCCAGCAGAACCCCGATCGAATGCACACTGATCCCCCGCGGATCCGTGTCGAAGGCGAAGGTGCCATCATGACCACCGCATCACCACCCCGTGTCAGCGCGAAGCAGCGCGCCGTCAGGTCCCGTCGCGGGCCTCGCGAACATCTGAAACGAGCGCTGCGAAGCTGGCAGTTATACGTATTACTGCTGCCGGCGACCATCTCCGTGCTGCTCTTCAAGTACTGGCCGATGTACGGCGCGCAGATCGCCTTCCGCGACTACAACCCGGCGGACGGCTTCGCCGGCAGCCGGTGGGTCGGACTCGAGCACTTCGCGCGCTTCATCGAGTCGTTCCAGTTCGAACGCCTGCTGGTCAACACGCTGACGATCAACGGGCTCGGCCTGCTCATCGCCTTCCCGGTGCCGATCATCCTCGCGCTCATCGTGAACCAGTTGCAGAGCGAACGCTTCAAGAAGTTCACGCAGACGGTGCTCTACTCCCCCTCGTTCATCTCCGTGGTGGTCGTCGTCGGCATGATCCACCTGCTGTTCTCGCCCCGGGCCGGCATCGTCAACAACGCGCTCGTGGCGTTCGGCGGGGAACCGATCTTCTTCATGGGTTCGCCCGACTGGTTCCGCCCGCTCTACATCGGCTCGGACATCTGGCAGAACGCCGGGTTCTCGATGATCGTGTACCTGGCGGCACTGACCGCGATCGACCCGGCACTCCACGAGGCGGCGCGCGTCGACGGCGCCAACAAGTGGCAGCGGATCCGCCACATCGACATCCCCGGGATCCTCCCGGTGATCACGATCCTGTTCATCCTCGCCATCGGCAACCTCTTCAACCTCGGGTTCGAGAAGGTCCTGCTCATGCAGACCGACCTCAACCTGCCGACGTCCGAGGTCATCCAGACCTACGTCTACAAGGCCGGACTGCAACAGGCGCAGTTCAGCTACTCGGCCGCGATCGGCCTCTTCAACTCCCTGATCAACCTGGTCCTGCTCCTGACGTTCAACTGGATCGCCAGGCGAGCAGGCCAATCGAGCCTTTGGTGATGACGCGATGACGCACACGATCTCCACCCCGCCCCAGCAGACCGAACGGCGCACCGTCCGGACGCCCGTCCGCCCCGGGCCACCACCCGCCCGGCCGGACCGCCGAGGCCGCCTCGCCGATCCGCTCTTCAACGTCGTCGCGATCGGCACCCTCGTCCTCGCGATCTGCGCCATCATCTACCCGCTGTACTTCATCGTCATCGCGTCGTTCAGCGAACCGGCGGAGATCCTCAACGGCAACGTGTGGCTGTGGCCGCAGGGCTTCACCGTCGAGGGGTACGCCCGGATCTTCGCGGACGCGACGATCTGGCGCGGCTTCGCGAACTCCGTCCTCTACACGGTCCTCGGCACGGCCATCAGCGTGATCTGCATCCTCTGCGGCGCCTACGCCCTGTCGCGCAAGGACCTCTACGGCCGCACCGTCTTCATGCTGTTCTTCATCATCACGATGTTCATCGACGGTGGGCTCATCGCCCGGTATCTCGTGGTCCGCGACCTCGGCATGCTCGACACCGTCTGGGCCGTCGTGCTCCCGGGGGCGGTCGGCGTCTGGAACCTCATCATCGCCAGAGCGTTCTTCGAGAACAACGTGCCGGCCGAGCTCCGTGAGGCCGCACAGCTCGACGGGGCGAACGACTTCCGGTTCTTCCTGCAGATCGTGTTGCCGCTGTCGAAGCCGCTCATCTTCCTGATGATCATGATCCACCTCGTCGCGAACTGGAACGCCTTCTTCGACGCCCTCATCTACCTCGACGACGAGAGCAAGTACCCGCTCCAGCTCGTGCTCCGCAACGTGCTGATCCAGTCCGAGGTCACCTCCGCCGGAGGCACCGGCGGGCTCGACTCGTACGCGGCCGCCCAGCGCATCGGCGAGCTGATCAAGTACGGGATGATCGTGATCTCCAGCATCCCGTTGCTGATCATCCTCCCCTTCATGCAGAAGCACTTCACCAAGGGCGCCCTCCTCGGCGCGGTGAAGAGCTGATCCGGTGCGCCTCCACATCCGCCGCCCGATCACCGCGGCATCGCCCTCCCATCAGCATCCCCGTGCCAGCAGCACCACCGTCCCAGCACCATCACCACACCGAAGGAAGACCATCATGAGACACCGTCGTTTCACCGCCATCACCGCCCTCGCGGCGGGTGGCGCCCTCCTCCTCGCCGGCTGCACCGGCGGCGGAGGTTCCACCGAGGTCGCGGACAAGTCCGACGACTTCGGCTTCAACCAGACCGGCCTCCCGATCGTCGACGACACCCTCACCCTGTCGTTCGGCGGGACGAAGTCCGCGCTCGCCCCGGACTACGGCGACATGCAGCTCGTCCAGCAGTGGCAGACCGACACCAACATCGCCATCGACTGGAAGAACCTGCCCGAGCAGGTGTACGCCGAGAAGAAGAACCTCATGCTCGCCAGCGACGAGCTGCCGGACGTCCTCTACAACTCGGGACTGACCGACGCCGAGATCGTGCAGAACGGCGAGAACGGCACCCTGCTGCCCCTCGAGGACCTCATCGAGGAGTACGCGCCGACCCTGTCCGGCATCCTCGAGGACCGCCCCGACATCCGCGCGGCGATCACGGCGTCCGACGGCCACATCTACACGCTGCCGTCCGTCGAGGAGCTCGGCATCCTGCAGTACCCGAACTTCCTCTACATCAACACCGCCTGGCTCGACGCGCTGGGGCTGCCCATGCCGACCACGATCGACGAGTACCACGCCGCCCTCGAGGCGTTCAGGACGCAGGACCCGAACGGCAACGGCAAGGCCGACGAGATCCCGCTCTCGTTCCGGACGGACTCCTTCTGCGCCAACCCGAACGACCTCATCGCGGCCCTCGGCGGCCAGCCCGAGAACAACGACCACCGCATCGTGCGTGACGGTGAGGTCGAGTTCACGGCCAACACCGACGGCTACCGGGCCGGCGTCGAGGCCCTGTCCGACTGGTACGCCGACGGCCTGATCGATCCCGAGTCGTTCTCGCAGGACGACCTGGCCTACCTCTCGAAGGGCAAGGCCGACACCGCGGTCCTCGGCTCCTTCTTCTGGTGGGAACTCAAGGAGATGGTCGGCGAGGACCGGATGGGCGACTACGCCATGCTGGGCGTCCTCAAGGGTGCCGACGGTGAGCGTCTCGCCAGCGTCGCGAACAACCAGGAGATCAACCGTGGCGCGATGGCGAT
Organism: Plantibacter sp. Leaf314; assembly: GCF_001423185.1. Lineage (NCBI taxonomy): Bacteria > Bacillati > Actinomycetota > Actinomycetes > Micrococcales > Microbacteriaceae > Plantibacter > Plantibacter sp. Leaf314. The sequence continues at coordinate 565,490 of NZ_LMOB01000002.1, forward strand.
CACGCGCGCGAACCAGTACCCGGCGGCCACCATGCGGTGGGCCGACCGACTCTTCGACCCGGTGATGAGCGCGCAGGTGAACTGGGGCCCGGTCGGGGTCACCCTCGAGGAGAACGCCGACGGCGTCCTCGTGCAGATCCCCGCGCCGGCGGGCGAAGCCGAAGGCGAGCGTCGTCAGAAGGTCGCACCCGGTGGACCGAAGATCACGACGACGGAGGACTTCGAGAGCGTGGTCGCCCCGGAGCCGCGGGCGAAGGAGCGTCAGGACCTCGTCAACGAGTTCTACGCCCCGTTCAAGGCCAACGAGGCCTACCCGCCGGTCATGCTCTCGAACGACGAGCTCGACGCGACGTCCTTCGCCGTGACCGACATCAACACCCTCGTCAAGGAGAAGTTCGCCACCTGGATCGTCAACGGCACCGTCGACGACGAGTGGGACGGCTACGTCTCACAGCTCGATTCGATGGGCATCGAGGACGTCATCGCCACCTACCAGCAGGCCTACGACCGCTTCCAGGCGGGGGCGGCGTCCACGCCGCCCCCGACTCCCCTCCTCCACCACATCGATCCACCGCCCGCACACCGACCGACATCCGTCAGGAGCACCATGACCACGCCCTCGACCGCCACCGAGCGGTCCCTTCGCCCGACAGCCCACTTCACCGCCGAATCCACCTGGCTGAACGACCCGAACGGGCTGGTGTTCCACGATGGCGTGTACCACCTCTTCTTCCAGAACAACCCGACTGGTTCCACCTGGGGCAACATCTCCTGGGGGCACGCGGTGTCCTCCGACCTCGTCAGTTGGGAGCACCGTCCCGTCGCCATCCCGGCCGAGGACGGCGAGATGGCCTTCTCCGGGAGCGTCGTCATCGACCACCGCGACACGACGGGATTCGCGATCGACGACCACCCGGCGCTCGTCGCCGTCTACACGGCGGCCCGCCACCCGGAGGGCGACACTCCCGGGTCGCAGGCGCAGGCGCTCGCGTACAGCACGGACGGGGGCGAGGTCTGGACCCGGTACGCCGGCAACCCCGTCCTCGACATCGGGTCGACCGAGTTCCGGGATCCGAAGGTGTTCTGGTTCGGCGACGACGGCGGCCACTGGGTGATGGTCGTCGCCGATCCGCTGGAACACCGGATCGGGTTCTACACCTCGCCGAACCTCATCGACTGGACCCTCGTGTCCCACTTCGGTCCGGCGCACGCCACGGGCGGCGTCTGGGAGTGCCCCGACCTGTTCCCCCTCCGCATCCGCGGTACGGACGAGGTCCGGTGGGTCCTCGTCGTGAGCCTCAACCCGGGGGCGATCGCCGGCGGGTCCGGCACGCAGTACTTCGTCGGCGACTTCGACGGACACGTCTTCACCGCTGAGCGGCTCACCGCCTCGTCCGATCCGGCCGAGTACGACTGGCTCGACTTCGGCCGCGACTACTACGCGGCCGTGTCGTTCAGCGATGTTCCAGACGGACGTCGCCTCATGATCGGCTGGGCGAGCAACTGGGACTACGCGAACGACACCCCGACGGGACCGTGGCGGTCGGCGATGTCGCTCGCTCGCGAGATCGAGCTCGTGCGCACGGAGGACGGCCGGGTGCACGTCGCGCAGGCGCCCATCCTCCCGGGGGACGATGTCACCCGCTTCGACGTCGCGGTGCCCTGCGCCGACGGCGTGCACACGACGCTGACGCTCACGCCTGAGACGAGCACCGACGAACGCTTCGTCATCACCGTCGACGGCTCGGAGCGCAGGATCAGCTGCGACCGCACCGACGCCGGGAATACGACGTTCCACCCGGCGTACCCCTCGGTCGACTGGGCGGCACTCCCTGCCGACACCGGCGACTCCGTCCAGCTGACGATCATCGTCGACGCCCACCTCGTCGAGGTCTTCGTCGGCGACGGACGGGTGACGTTCACGGAGCAGGTCTTCCCCGCGGCGCCGTTCACGCGGCTCCACCACGGCGAGATCGACGAACGCTGAGGGTTCAGCCCGAGCGTCTGGCGCCAGGGCTCTGACGCGGCAGACTGGCACCATGACGGAACACGCGAATCCACCCCGAGCCCGGCGGCGGATCGGCTGGTTCCTCCCCCTCGTCGGCGCACCGGTCGTGTTCTTCGTCGGCATCTTCATCGCGGGCGTGCTCGACCAGCTCGGCGCTCCCGAACTGCTCTGGCGGGTGCCGTGGGCACTCGCCATCGGCGGCTCCCTCGTCGCGGTCGTCGTCTTCCTCGTCCAAGTCGTGCGGGCCCTCGGTCCGAACGCCGGTCGACTGACGCCTGCGGAGGCGGCCCAGCAGGCGGCCGAGGTCGAGGAGTACGTCCGGCTCACCGGTGAGCAGCCGGCGCCGCGCCGGATCAGCGGGGTCCTGCTCGCGGTCGCCATCGTGCTCACGATCCTGTCGGCGATCATCCTGGTCGTCGCGTTCCAGGACATCGCCTCGATCCTGACCGCCCCCGGCGGCTCGAAGGCGTGGCTCCTCCTCGCGATCGTCGCGACGCCCGCCGCGTGGTGGCGCTTCGCCACCGCTCGGGCAGCTGAACGGACCTACCGCTCGGGGCAGGAGGCTCGCCAGGCACGGACGACGCCTGGCCTGGGAGGAGAGCCGGGCATGGCAGGGGGCTGGCCGCAGCCGGTTCCGGGCACCGTCCGCACGCGCCGCCATCGCACGTGGGTCCTGCCGCTCCTCGCCATCCCGGCCGTCATCGTCGTCGCCGTGCTCGTCATCGTCGGACTGCGCGCGGTCGACGCCCCGACGGAGGCCATCCGGACGGTCTCGTTCACGATGGTCGCCGGGATCATCCTCGCGCTCGTCGCACTCGTCGTCGGTGTCGTGCGGTTCCTCAGCGCTCCGCCGCGTCCCCGAGCGCCGCGCGCTCCAGGGGTGCCGACGGCACCGCGACAGGCCGGACTCTACGCGGACCTCGCCGCACAGGACGCTGCCCGGCAGGGGCTCACCCTCGAGGAGTACGGCGTCTACAAGGGCGACGTCGGCAGCCTCGTCCGGCCGGTCAACTCGGCCGGCGGACTGTTGTTCATCGCCATCCTGCTGACCGTCCTCAACGTGTTCATCCTCGTCCTCATCGGCGTCGGGATCGCGCAGGCGAACGGGCTGGTGCCCACCAACCCGGACGACCACGGGCTGTCACCCGTGCAATGGGGCTTCGGCATCCTCGAGATGCTGTTCGTCCCGGTCGCGTGGCGGTACTACCTCGTCGAACGGCGGGCGCAGAAGCTGCGGATCGCCCGAGGTCTGCCGAAGACGCTGAGCTCAACCGAGCTCCCGCCTCCCCTGGGGGTCGAGACCGTTCCCTCGAACGCGGAAGGCGCCGGGCCGGTGCCCGTGTCAGTGCCGCTGCCGGCGCCCGGGTGGGCCGATGGTCCCGCGCCTCATTGGGCCGGCGGCCCTCACTGGGAGGCGAGCGTCGACGTCCACCGACTCGATGGGCTGCGGTGGAACATCGAACAGGAGATCAGCACGCTCCGGGGGTTCCGACGCCGGTTGAAGGCCGACGGCGAGTCTTCGGTCCTCGGACTGGCCCTCGGCATCCCGTTCCTCGTTCCGCAGCTCTTCGGAGCGATCGAAGCGTTCACCTCGGCGCCCGAACCAGGCATCGGCGCGCTCGGGGAATGGATCTCCCGACCGGCGGTCGCCGGCTGGGTCACCGTCGGTCTCCTCCTCATCGCCGTCTCGGTGGTGTCCATCCAGGTCCGGATCCGGCGGGAGTTCGCGATCTACCGGCGAGCCGGGTGGGTGGCGTTGCAAGCGCCGACGGGCCTGGTCGAATGGACCGGTGAAGGCTCCACGCGCGTCACCTACGACCATCGGCTGGTCGGCGGCTCCAGGGATGTGCGGCCCCAGGATCTCGGTCGGGCGTTCATGCTGGTGTCGGGCCCGAGGATGCCGTCACCGGTGTTCGCAGGCGCCCTGCGGTCGGTCCGGGCGACCACGGTCGCGCGCCGGCTGGAGATCCACCGACTAGCGGTCCTGCGGCAGCAGATCGGCTCGTTGCGCGCCATCCCCGCACCGCTCATGTTCGAGCGGACGGACGGGTGTCTGTTCGGGGCGCAGCACGACGGATGGCTCACGGTCGTGATCCCGCGTCCGGCGCAGGACGGCCAGCGCATCCGCCTCGCCCGGGTCAAGCTGACCCGCGCCGAGCGGGAGAGCCTCACCGTCTGAGGTCGTCCGGCGTCATCCCGGAATCCTCCGATCGGTCGATGGTCCGGCGTCGACCTGGTGCCTACCGTTGCAGGATGCCCCGAGACCTCGCTGCGGACCATCCACCCCTGATCGGCGACACCCGACCCGACAGCGATGGGCTCGTGCGTCGGCGCCGGCTCCGAGCCGCCGGAGTCCTGCTGCTCGTCCACGGCATCCTCATGGAGGTGCTCGTCGCCTGCGCGCTGCCGGTGATGCTCGTCCTCGGGGTGAGCCCGGCGACCGTTCCCGGTGGGATCGAGGTGTTCGCGCTCCCCTATCTGAACGAGAACCTGGCGTTGATGATGCTGATGAGCGGGATCTTCGGGATCCTCCGCACGATCGGTGCGGTCGGCGTCCTCCGGAATCGGGCCTGGGGGTTCGAGCTCTCGGTCCTCAACAGTGCCGTCACGCTCGTCCTGATGATCTTCATGTTGCCCGCCGGTGTCGCCGACGGGCTCCTCGCCGGTGCGGCGTTGACGCTGCTCCTCATGGCCCGATCCGGCGAGCGCCCGATCCTCCAGCTGCCATGAGGAGTGCCGGCGGCGGGCCAGGGCCAGCATGGGACCAATGAAGCGGGAGGAGCGGGCCACGCCGGCTCAGTCCCCCGACTGGCGCGTGACCCGCACGATCGCGATGATCGTCGATGCCAGTGCCCCCGATGGCATCGTGCGAGCAGTCCGACCGGCCTCGCCGGACGCCTTCCCTCGCGAGTGCGACCCGGCCCGGCGCGCGAACCCCCGGTTCGCTGCCGGTCGGATGTCTCCCCGCAGGAGCAACCCTGCCATAACTAAGCGGGCCGCACCAGTTAGTGGCGTCGTCTTCCACAGGCTCACCCGATCCCCGACCCATGGAACGCGGAGACCGGGACTGGTACCTTCAGAACCTCAACACGGCCATCGCTTCGTGACGGTCCGACCACATGCGCAGAGTCGAGGAGATCCGGATGCCGGCTACACGTCGCATTCCGACGCAGGAGCGCGGTCAGGCGACGCAGCAGGCTGTCGTCGAGGGAGCCGCGAAGGTGTTCGACCGGATCGGGTTCGGGAACGCGAGTCTCTCGATGATCGCGGAGGCCTCGGGTGTCTCGCAGGGCTCGATGTACTTCCACTTCAAGTCGAAGGAACAGATCGCCCTGGCGGTCATCCATGAGCAACACGCCCGGTCCTTTCCGGTGATGGCTCAGGTCAGCGCCCAGTACGACGGGGTCCTCGAGCGACTCATCCGCGCTTCGCGAGCCATCGTCGACCAGCTCGAGCACGACCCGGTCGTCCGCGCCGGCATCCGACTCGCGCTCGACGAAGGCTCGCTCAGCGCACCGGCGGGCGACTTCTACGAGGACTGGATCGCCGGGACGGCACTGGAGCTCGCGTCCGCGCTCGACGAGGGCGTGCTGCGGAGCTCCATGCAGGCGCCGGATCTCGCGCGGACCCTCATCGGCTTCTTCACCGGTGTGCAGCTCACCGCCCAGGCGACCCTCGGCCGAGGCGATGTCGCCGCGTCGGTCGACCGGATGTGGCGCCTGACGATCGACGCCATCGTTCCCGAAGCCGGCCGAGCCGCCGCGAACCGGATCCGCGAGCACGCGTTCGAGCAGTAGTCGCCTGCGCTCCACACGAGCGGGTCAGCGACGCACCGCTCGTGTCGGCAGTCGACGGCAGGATGGACGAGTGATCACCATGCTGTCCGCCCCGACCAACCTGGGCCTCCGACCACCGCAGCGCGGAAGCGTGCCCGGCGCGGCGAAGGCCCCTGAGGCGTTGCGCGAGGCGGGGCTGTTCAGCCGGCTCGCGTCGCTCGGCGCCCGAGACGGCGGGGTGATCCTGCCGGGTCGGTACGTCGATGACGATGACACCCGCGCCCCAGGACGGGTTCGCAACCAGGATCCGCTCATCGACCACACCCGACGACTCGCCGGTCGGATCGAGGACGCATGGTCGTCGGGCAGCACTCCGCTCGTCATCGGAGGAGACTGCAGCGTCCTGCTCGCCGCAGGAGTCGCATCGGCGCGACGCGGGCGCATCGGCCTCATCCACGTCGACGGTCACACCGACTTCCGGCACCCGGGCAACAGCGCCGAGTGCGCGAGTGTGGCCGGAGAGGACCTCGCAGCCGCCGTCGGGCTGCACTGGCCGGCGATCGCCGACATCGACGGGCTCGCGCCCTACTTCGAGCCGGCTCGGACATCCCACCTCGGGCATCGCGACGACGACGAACATGCCGCAGAGGCACGTGCCGTGCTCGGCTGCGTCGTCGCCGCTTCGGAGCTCTCCTCGAGCGGGCTGACTGCGGCGACCTCGGCCGCCCTCGAAGTGGCGGGCACCTCCTACTGGGTGCAGATCGACGTCGACGTCCTCGATCCATCCGTGATGCCCGCGGTGGACAGCCCAGATCCCGGCGGCATCGACGCCGCACAGCTCACCGAGCTCATCAGCGTTCTCGCCCCTCGTGCAGCTGGCATCTCGATCACCGTGTTCGACCCCGACCTGGACCCGTACGGCTCGTACGCACGACTCCTCGTGGACGTCCTCGCGCGCGGACTCCCTGCAGCCGGGTCGCGCAGCTAGGCTCGGCGCATGCTGCGAAGGGGGAAAGCATGACCGAGGTCGCCGCACCGCTGCTGGAGATGTTGTGGGAGAACGACGATCCCGCGGAGGTCATCAGCACACGGTTCGGCCTCGACGATGCCGCTGCGGCAGGCCGGTGGGTCGCCGCGACCGTCGGTGACCACTGGGGCGTCGAGGTCGAATCGGTCACGCGGATCGTGATGAGCGGCCACAACGCCCTGGCCTGGATCAGCGCGTCGTCCGGACCGTTCCTCGCGAAGTGGTCCGTCCTCCCGACGAAGTTCCCTCGGCTGACGGCACTGACCCAGCTCACGGCCTGGCTCGGTGAACGGGGACTGCCCGTGTCGGAACCGGTGCCCGCACTCGACGGGCGGGTGCAGGTGGAGACCGGCGAGCGGACGTCGATGAGCCTCCAACGCCAGATCACCGGGCTCCTCCTGGACATCGCGGAACCACAGCAGGTCCGAGCGGCCGGGGCTGCCCTCGCGAAGCTGCATCTCGCTTTGGCCGACTATCCGCGCATCGAGGACGTGGGTGCGTTCGCCGACCAGCCCCAGCCGCTGGCGACACGGATCACCGACTGGCTGGAGTCCGGTCGTTCGGGTGCGCTGACGCCCGCAGCCCACGAGCAGATGTTCGGGTTCCTCGCCGGTGCGCCGTCCGAGCAGTTGTCCGCGCAGCTCGTCCACGGGGACTTCCGGTCCTCGAACATCCTGTGCACCGGGCACGACATCACGGCGGTCTTGGACTTCGAGGAAGCCCGATTCGACTACCCCATCATGGAGTTGGCCCAATCGGCTGTGATGCTGGGGACCCGTTTCCGAGACTGGGGACCGGTCCCGCCCGAGGTCCACGTCTGGCTCCGTGAGGGGTACGAATCCGAGCGCCCGCTGACGGCGGCGGAGGCCGGCTGGTGGAAGCTCCTCGTGCTCTGGTTCTCCTTCCTCCTCGTCCCTCCGAAAGAAGATCCGACCGGATGGGGCCCGGCGGCGCGCGCGCTCCTCCCCGAGATGACCGCCTGACGCGGAGCGTCGACTGACACGTACCGCGAACGCTGCTGCCGGTGCAGGCTCAGGTGAGGACGGGCAGCGCCCAGCCACTCAGGACCGCACCCGCGGCGAGCACCGCACCAGCCGCACAGACGAGGCCCGCACTGATCCTCCGGGCGAGACCGAGACGGCCGCGCAGCCGTGTGACGGTGTCGACGTACTCCTCCAGCTCCCCCGCGAAACGACGCAGCAGCGCATCGTCGGCAGGCGTTGTCGGAGTAGCGGTCGTCGGCTCGGACAGACGTTCCACCGCGCGCGCACAGGCTGCTATCCGCAGTTGCATCGCTCCCGCGACCTGCTGAACGATGACCCCTCCAGCCAAGATCAACGCCCCGAACGAGGTCACCAGGATCGGCAGCGTTTGCGCCAGTTCCGCCTCCGAGTAGTCGTCGAGCGGACCGACGTACGCCGCGCCCACAACGAAGCCGACGCCCAACACCGCCACGACGACGACCAACGCACCGGGCCAGGTGGCGAGGGGCTCATCGACCAGCTTCCGGAACCGCTGGATGTTCTGCACCTGAGCCATGCATCGAACCTACCGGCGTCAGGAATCCTCGTACAGCGCGGGTCGGATCGTCGGGTATGCCGGGCATCCGTACGGTTACCGCTAGTAACCTGGTACCTCCTAGCGACCGAAGGAGCGCGATGACCTCGAACCCGCCCGTATGGAACGTGATGCTGGACACCTGTCCGTCTCGGACCTCGCTCGCGAGGATCGCGAACAAGTGGACCGCCATGATCGTGATCGCGCTGAGCGAGGGTCCCGCGCGCTTCGGGACGGTCCGGCATGCGGTCGGCGGGATCAGCGGGAAGGTGCTGGCCAGCACGCTGCGCGACCTCGAGCGCGACGGCATCCTCACGCGAACCGCCTTCGACGAGATGCCGCCGCGAGTCGAGTACGAGCTCACACCGCTCGGGCAGACGCTGCGAGAGCCACTGATGGCGCTGGGTCTGTGGGCCGAGCAGCACATCGAAGAGGTCCTGGGAGCACGAGACGCGTTCGACGACAGACGCTCGGACGAAACGGGTTCGACGCCGGAGTCCGAGAAGCTGCCACGAAGGGGCCTCTGACCCGGCTGGTTACCTTGATGTAACCGGGGCCCGGTGTGCGCTACTGGGCTCATGAACATTCTCGTACACGGCGCCACCGGCGCCCAGGGCGGCCCCGTCGCCGCCAAACTCATCGAACGCGGCCACACCGTCACGGCCGGCGTCCGCAACCCACAGGCGTATTCGGCTGGAAATGCGATCGCTCTCGACCTGGACGACGTCTCCACACTCACCAAGGCCTACGAGGACGTCGACGGCGTCTTCGTGCACCTGCCGCTCGGTTCGCCCGAGCAGCTGCAGACCTGGGCGAAGACCATCGCCATCGCGATCAGTTCGGCTCGGCCCGCGCGGGTGGTGGTGTCGTCCAGCGGATACCCGGTCGACTTCACAGCCGAGCACCCCAGCGCGATCGTGACGCTCCTCCGTGGACTCGAGGGAAGCGGTGTGTCGACGGCGGTCGTCGCACCACGGTTGTACCTGGAGAACCTGCTGGCTCCGCACATCGTCGGCGCCGTCCGGACCGACGGCGTGCTGCGGTACCCGCTCCGCGAGGACTACGCCGTCTCCTGGTCATCCCACCTCGATGTCGCAGACGTCGCCGCCGGTCTGTTCGCCGACACCGACATCACCGGAGTCGTCGATCTCGGCGCGCTACCGGGCCTCGTCGGCGCGGACCTCGCCCAGAGCTTCGGCGAACACCTCGGCCGTGAGGTGCGGTTCGAAGCGCAGAGCCCGGCACAGATGGGCGCGGAGATGGCCGTCCTGATCGGCGAGGAAGGGATCAAGCCGGTCGTCGCGATGTACACCCACCGCTTGACCCAACCTTCGGACGTGATCGACGAGTCGACCAGCGCCCAGAAGCGACTGGGGATCGCGCCCCGCTCCGTGTCGCAGTGGCTCGCGGATATGGGAGTCTGACCCGCCGCGAGGCCGCCGACCCTGAACTGGCCCCGTCCAGCCGACACTGGACGGGGCCAGCGGACTAGAGTTCAGGCCAGGGGCGAGAGCGCGATGATGCGGAGGACCGGTGAGTTCTGAGACCTTCGTGTTGCTCGCCGTCTCCGTGATGGTCGCCGGGTCGTGCGCGCTGTTGTTCGTCGTCGACAGCCGCCAGTCTCTGTCCGGCCGGTACATCAACCTCTGGCTCACGGCCTCGATGCTCGCCGTGCTGTGCACGGCTTCCTACCTGGCCGCGACGGCGCTGGGGGATCCGCCGTTGGCCGTCGCGGTGGGGAACGGTGCGATGGTCGGGGCTGTCGGCTTCGTCTGGCTGGGCTGCCAGGCGTTCAACGGTCGACGGGTCCGGTTCTGGCAGGTCATCGCCGTGACACTGATCGCAACGATTCTGACGTTCCTCCCCGATTCCTACGCCCCGAACTGGGCGGGTGTCATCCCGAAACTGCTGGGCTTGAGCCTCTTCGCCGCACTCACCGCGGTCGAATCCCGGAGGGGTCTCTTCGGATCGTTCCGGGTGAGTTGGGCGATGACCATCGTGCAGGCGCTCCATGCGTCCTACAGCGCGGCGCGCGCCGTGATCTTCGGCCTCGACGGGCCCGATGGTGGCGTGTTCGAGCAGTATTTCAACACCGAGATCACGACGGTGATCAACCTGGTGTTCGTGGTCGTCACCACCTTGGTCCTGGTGTTCCTGCGGCTCGAAGAGCTCTCCAGTCGGCGCGCGAGCGGGGGCCCCGGTTCCTTCACGACAGCCCGTCGGCTCCAGGCGCTCCATCATGAGCACCCGGGTTCCGTGATCCTCTCCGCCGAAATCGTCGATCTGCCCGTGGTCAAAGCCGCCTACGGTGTCGCGCACGCGAACGAACTGGTGAGTCGGCTCATCGACAGTGTCGTCCAGTCGAGCCCGGGTGCCCTCGCGGTCGCCAGCACCCGCCGTGGCACGGTCCTGCTCCTGCTGCCGCAACAGCATGAGCGCGAGGATCGGGCGGTCGGCGCCGCGATCGAGGACGCCTATTGGAAGCTGTCGGTCGCGATGGTCGACGGCTACGCGAGCACCCTGCGGATCACGACGCTCTGAGCCATGCCGCGACCGCAAGCAGCGCGCCGGCGACCTCACCCCGGCTCCTGAACACCTCCCGCGTACACCCAACGCGTGCAGTAGGAGCCGTCGTACCGCGACGCCCGTTCGCACGGTCGGGGGCGTGAGCGACCTGTCAGCCTGCGTCAGCGGGGGTCGAGCCGGCCGTTCGTGAAGGCGGCCGTCGCGGCGGCGATCGTGTCGATCGGCACGTCGATCCCGGCAGAGCCGACCTGGAGCCCGAGGTTGCCGATCGTCCGGTGGTGCTTCGGCGACAGCGTCGACCTCACGCCCTCGGTGGTTCCGGTGACGCCGTCGACCATCCGGTAGGTGAGCACGCGGTGCCGCAGCCGTTTGCGCGAGGTGACGGATGAGATCAGGTGCCACGGGAGGAAGATCGAGCCCTGCAGCATCGTCCACTCCATCCCTGCGGCGTCCAGTGTGAGGACGGAGCCGAGCGATGCCCGCTTGCGGGCAGTACGGATCAGATACACCGTGCCGAACACCAGGTACCCCGTGGTCAGCAGGACCAGACCAGAGGCGAAGAGCGCCGAGCCGAGGCTGGTCTGCGTCATCCCCAGCGCAACCGCTCCGACAGCTGAGAGGACGGCGAGCACGCTGGTGAGCACGATCGTGTTGCGGAACACCCGCCGGACCGCCGGGGCGTCCGTGCCGACGATCAGCGGCGGGAAGGCGTTCGGCGTGTTCGTCATGCCCCGAGTCTGCTGCATGTCGGGCTCAGCGGTCTCACCGAGACGCCCGACCCGGCACGAAGAGGGGCCCTGAGGATCCCGTGGAGGGCTCGATCGTGATCCATACTGGGGCGATGACGGCAGGTACGGCTCCCACCTGGGCCCTGGAGCGCGGGGTCTTCAGTAGCGGCGACGAGACGCTCCGAGCGGCGATCGTCCGTTCAGGCGGGACGATCCTGGAATGGAATGACGCCTGGCTGGCGGACGGCCGGCTTCCGGACGTTCCGGGGGCAGTGGTCTTCCACGGCTCCCTGGCGAACGCGGACTGGATCGTCCGAGAGACCGACTGGCGACCTGGCGCCTTCTGCGCGACCGGCCGGTTCGCGTGCTCGAGCTGGCACCCTGCCGTGCGTGAGCTGCTCCTGACACCGACCTCGGTGCTGACCACGGTCTCGGAACTCGTTGCGACGGGCGCACCCGAATCCTTCGGTGACCGCGTGTTCGTTCGTCCCGACAGTGCGCTGAAGCCGTTCAGTGGCCGCGTCCTCGAGCGCGCATCGATCACCTTGGAGTCCCTCGACCACGGCTTCTACTACGACGACGCGGACCTCCCCGTCATCGTCTCCCCCGTGATCGAGGTGCGCGACGAATGGCGTCTGGTGGTCATCGACGGAGCGGTCGTCGCCGGCAGCGGGTACGCCGCCGACGGGCGAACGGCCGGGGCACCGCTCGGTGCAGACCATCCCGCGTGGGTGTTCGGTGCGGGCGTCCTCGAGTCCCTTCCGCTCCCTGAACCGGCGTTCATCATGGACGTCGGCGAGGGCCCGGACGGCCTGCGGCTGGTCGAACTCAACCCGTTCAGCGGTGCCGACTTCTACAGCTGCGACCCGGACGCCATCGTCCACGCCGTCAACCGCCTGCTCAGCGCAGCCGATTGAGGCGGAGTTCCAGGTCTCGCTAGACGAGTTCCAGAACGGCGGTCGATCCGAGCACCATGCCGATGGCCGCTTCGGTCTTCGCGTCGTCGGTGTACGCGCCCAGCCGGATGTCCCGGCGACCACCGCTCATGAAGGTGAGTTCCACGAAGACGGTCTCGACGGCCTCGGAGGCTTCCACGTCCTCATCCCGGTACAGCTTGGTCTCCCACGAGACGCTCACGATGCTCTCGGTGTTGAAGAATTCGCGCTTCTTCCCGGTGCCGACGTCAGCAAGGAACCATGCCATGTTTGTCCCACATTCTCCGGCCGAAAATCGACCAAGGGTCGTATTCTACTGCCGACGTCGATGCGAGCGGATGCGGTCGGTTCCTCGGCCGGCCTCGTATCCGGCTGGAGCGCGTCGCGCCGACTATGGGCGGATCAGCACTTTGAGCGCCTCGCGGGAGTCCATGAGGCGGTAGGCCTCGGCGATCTCGGAGAGTGGCAGCTCACGATCGAAGACCTTGCCGGGCGTGATCGTCCCGTCGAGGACCTGTGGCAACGCGGCTTCGATGTAGGCGCGGACGGTCGCCGGGCCGCCGGTCAGGGTGGCGTTCTTGCCGAACAGCGACGAGAACCCGACAGGCGCGTCCTCGTACTGCGGGACCCCGACGCGCGAGATCGTTCCGCCAGGGCGCACCACCCCGTAGGCCTGCTCGTAGGCGGGCAGGTGTCCGACGGCTTCGAGCACGACGTGCGCTCCCTCCCCGCCGGTGAGCTCGAGCACCTTCCGGACACCCGCGTCGCCCCGTTCGGCAACGACGTGGGTGGCGCCGAACTCTCGGCCGAGGTCGGTGCGGGCCTCGTGACGGCCCATCAGGATGATCGTCTCGGCGCCCAGTTGGCTCGAGGCGAGAACGGCGGACAGGCCGACGGCGCCGTCGCCGATGACGACGACGGTCTTGCCGGCCTCGACCCCGCCCGTGTGTGCGGCGTGGTACCCGGTGAGGTACACGTCCGAGAGGGTCAGGAGTGACGGCATCAACGCCTCATCCGTCCCCGCTGGGATGACGACCGCGGTGCCGTCGGCCTGGGGCACCAGCAGCTGCTCGGCCTGGGTCGCGGATGACGCGCCGTCGAAGAACCCGCCGTGCACACATGAGGTGGTCACGCCGTCACGGCAGAACGCGCACGTGTTGTCCGACCAGGCGAACGGGACGATCACGGTGTCCCCGACGGCGAGGCGTTCGACGGCATCGCCGACCTGCTCGACGACGCCGATCGCCTCGTGTCCCATCCGGCGTCCTTCAGGGGTCTCCTCGAGGGAGTGGTACGGGTGCAGGTCGGAGCCGCACACGCAGGCGTAGGTGACGCGGATGATCGCGTCCGTCGGATGCTGGATCGAGGGCTCGGGGACGTCTTCGACGCGGACGTCGCCGGCGTTGTACATCAGGGTTGCTCGCATGAGCGTTCCTCTCGTGTCGGTCGTGCAGTGTGGTGCGGTGCAGTGTGGTGCGGTGTGATCGCGCTTCAGCGGTTGTCGTACTCGGCGTCGGTGACGTGATCGCCCCAGTGGGCACTGTCGTCGCCGTCGGGGGTCTCCCAGAGCGCGAGGTGGGTCATGAAACTGTCGGGTGCTGCGCCGTGCCAGTGCTCCTCGCCGGGAGGCGTGTACACGGTCTGCCCTGCGCGGACCTCGACCACGTCGCCGCCACGCGCCTGCACGAGCGCGGTGCCCTCCATGATGCGGAGCGTCTGGCCGAGCGGGTGGGAGTGCCAGGCGGTGCGAGCCCCGGGGCTGAACCTGACCAGGCCGGCGCTCAGGCGTTGGCCTTCGTCCTGCGGAGCGACGACGGGGTCGAGCCACACGTCGCCGGTGAACCACTCGGGAGGATTCTTCACCGTGGGGGTCGTGGGGAGGATGCGCATGATCGTCCTTTCTCTGGATGGGTCGTGGCGACGGTGGACAGTGAGCCCTGCCCGGTCCACCGGACGGAGGCGCCCGAACGTCACACCACGAGTGAAACGCGATCTCGCGCAAGCAGGGAGTCTCTCTCGAACGGTGTACTGCCAGTGCATCCCACACCCGCACGGACCGTCGTACGGTGGGTGGCATGGACAACAAGGCCGAGGTGCGTGAGTTCCTCATGTCACGGCGTGCGCGGCTCTCGCCCGCGGATGTCGGGCTCACAGCCGGCGCGAACCGCCGCGTGGCAGGACTGCGCCGATCAGAGGTCGCGATGCTCGCCGACCTGAGCGTCGAGTACTACGCCAAGCTCGAGCGCGGTGACATCGCGGGCGCATCCGCCGCCGTGCTGGAGTCGCTCGCCCGGGCGCTGCTCCTGGATGAGACGGAGCGGATGCATCTGCTCGATCTCGCGCGTGCGGCCGACGGCATCCCGACATCCGGCCGCCACCGGCGCCGTGCCAACGCCCAGCAGCCCTCCCGCGTCGCGTTGCAACGCACGCTCGACGCGATCACCGGGGGCCCGGCGTTCGTCCGGGACCGTCACCAGAACCTCGTGGCGACGAACCCGCTCGGTGCAGCGTTCTACTCGCCGGTCATCGGAGCCGGCGGAAGGATCCCGAACCTGGCGCGATTCCAGTTCCTCGACCCCGCAGCGCGCGACTTCTACCCCGACTGGGAGCTGTTCGCTCAGATGTGCGTCGGCATCATGCGGGTCGAGGCCGGCCGGGATCCACACGACCGCACCCTGCAGGATCTGGTCGGTGAACTCACCACCCGGAGCGAGACGTTCGCCCGGCTCTGGACGGCGCACGACGTCCGTTCACACGGATCCGGCACCAAACGGTTCCACCACCCCATCGTGGGAGCACTCACGCTCACCTACGAGGAACTCGCCGTCACGGCCGAGGACGGCCTCAGCCTCCTCGTCTACACCGCCGAACCCGGATCCCCCTCCGCCGAGCGCCTCCAACTCCTGGCGAACTGGGCCTCCGAGGCCCCGATCACGGAGCACTCATGACCCTCACCGAACTCCTCGCCGCCCTGAACGCCGGCGAGACCATCGCAGGCGGCTCCCCCGGGCACGCGGTCATGCACGACACCAGCCAGGAAGCCCTCCGGATCGCCGGTGAACTCAATGCCGGCTATCACCCACCCGCCCGGGTGAGGGAGCTGCTGGCCGAGCTGACCGGCCGTCCCGTCGATGAGACGGTGACGCTGTTCCCACCGTTCACCGCCGACTTCGGCAAGAACATCCGACTCGGCGCCCGGGTGTTCATCAACTCGGGATGCCGCTTCCAGGACCAAGGCGGTATCTCGATCGGCGACGACTGCCTGATCGGTCACAACGCCGTCATCGCCACGCTCCAGCACGGCATGCAGCCCAGCAAGCGGGCCGACCTCATCCCCTCGCCGGTCGTCATCGGGCGGAAGGTCTGGCTCGGAGCCAACGTCACCGTCCTCCCCGGGGTCACGATCGGTGACGACTCCGTCATCGGCGCCGGCTCGGTCGTCACGAAGGACATCCCCGCTGGGGTGATCGCCGTCGGCTCCCCCGCGCGCGTCGTCCGCGCCCTCGACGATTAGCCGGCGTCGACCGGTTTCGGGGCGTCCACTCCCGCGGCCGGGCATGCGGCCACCTCAGACCGCGAAGTCGCTCGGCCACCCGTGATCGGCGAGGGACCGGCGGACACGTTCCACGTCCTCGTCGCTCGGCAGCTCTGCGGTGACCTGGGCGATCGCCGTGGCGACGTCGACCCGGCTGAGCGAGGGGTCGCCCTCCGCCGCGAGGCGGGCGCCCACCTCGGCGACCTCGGCGTCACTCAGCCGCCGGCGGAGGAGCGCCACGAGGGGGACGAAGTCCTGCTCGGGGAGTCCTGCGGGGTATCCGGCTCGGAGCCAACGCACGATGCGGGCGACCAGCCCTCCGCGCTCCCCGAGCAGGTTCGCGCGATCTCCGCCGGCGTCGGTGTGGTCGGCCGCTTCCGCACGGACGTCGTCCGGGCTGCCGAGCGGCCACCCCGCGCTCGCGAGCCGGGCGGAGACCCGGACGAGGTCCTCCGGGAGCGCCGGTCCGAGGAGGAGCTGTTCGACCCGCGCCCGCAGCCGATCGTGGCCGACCGGCTCGCCTGAGGCATCCGCGTTCTCGGCCTCGACGATCAGGCCGCCGACGACCTGGTCCAGCTCCTCGGGGGTGAGGCTCCGTCGAAGGATGCCGAGCAGCGGCACGTAGTCGTGCTCGGGCACGCCCTTCGGGTATCCGGCGCGGAGCCAGCCGACGACCCGCGCCACCACGCCGGACCCACCGTTCGCGACCTCGACGCCGGTCGCGTCTCCGCCGTTCTGCTCCGACATGCTCAGCCCTTCGGGGTGAAGGTCGGGAACACGTGGTCGAAGCTGACCTCCTGCCCGAAACCGGTGGCGACGATGATCGTGAGTCCGACCAGCACCGCCGCGACGACGACGGCGAAGCACAGGACGCCGATCGCGCGGAGCAGCGCCGGCGGGAGCGCGGGCGTGCCGGACCCGCTCCGGTCGGCGGAACCGGCGCCTCCGGCGACCGCGAACGAGCGGACACCCACGGCGAACAGGGTGGGAAGACCCGCGCCGAGCACAAGCGCGATGACGGCCACCTGGGCGGCGGCTTCGAGGAAGAGCATGAACATGTCCGACGTCCTTACGCTGCGGTCTGCTGCGACGAGCGGGCGGGGGCGTCCTGCCAGTCGTCGTTCACGTTGTGGGATCCGATGCTGTCGCGGCGGGATCGGAGGTAGATGAAGAGCGCGACGCCGGCGAGGATCGCGACCATGAGGATTCCGCCGATCGCACCGCCCACGAGGTGACCGACCCACCACATCACCGCTCCCATGAGCGCGGCTGCCGGCAGTGTGATGACCCAGGCGACGACCATCCGGAGGGCCACCCTCCACCGCACCTGCGCCCCCGGTCGGCCGACCCCCGAACCGAGGATCGATCCGGTCGCGACGTGCGTGGTACTGAGCGCGAAGCCCAGGTGGCTCGAGGCGAGGATGACGGCGGCAGAGGAGCTCTCGGCGGCCATGCCCTGCGGCGTGTTCAACTCCACGATGCCCTTGCCGACGGTGCGGATGATCCGCCACCCGCCGATGTAGGTGCCGAGCGAGATCGCCAGGGCGCACGCGAGCTTCACCCAGAGTGGAACCGACTCGGTGTCGTCCCAGCCGCCGGCTGCGATGAGCGCGAGGGTGATGACGCCCATCGTCTTCTGCGCGTCGTTCGTGCCGTGGGCGAGCGAGACGAGCGACGCGCTGCCGATCTGCCCGATCCGGAACCCGCGGTGGAGACGCCCCTGAGCGATGTTGCCGATGACCCGGAAGACGAGCCAGGTACCGATCGCGGCCACTGCACCCGCGAGCACGGGCGACATGAGAGCGGGGAGGATGACCTTGCCGACGACACCGTCGAGCTTCGAACCGTCGCCGGCCCAGTTCACGCCGTTCAGGCCGAGGCCCGCGAGCGTCGAGCCGATGAGACCGCCGAAGAGCGCGTGCGATGAGCTCGACGGCAGCCCGAGGAGCCAGGTGAGCAGGTTCCAGATGATGCCACCGATGAGCCCGGCGAGCACGATGAGCAGGAGCGCCGAGCCGCCTCCTTCGAGGAGCGCCGGGTCGGGAGCGCCCGACGAGTCCTGGATCTTGACGACCGCGTTCGTGACGGTGAGCGCGACTTCGATGCTCAGGAACGCGCCCACGAGGTTCAGCACCGCCGAGAGGGTGACCGCGACCTTCGGCGGCAGCGCGCCGGTGGCGATGGAGGTCGCCATCGCGTTCGCGGTGTCGTGGAATCCGTTGGTGAAGTCGAAGGCGAGTGCCGTGATCACGACGAGCGAGAGCAGGATGATGGGGTCCACGGCGACGAGCTTGCTCCTCGATCGCTGGATCGACAACGGGTGCTCGGGCGGATTCACCCACTGTTCACGTTTCGTGGAAGCCGTCGGCGGCACGCGGCGGAAAGCGACGCCTACCGAGCTGTGTCGCTCGTCAGTCCACTGGCTGTCCCTTCTCCGGTGCTGAGCGCGACAAGGTCCACTACCGTGGTCGCATGAAAGCACGAGCGGTGACCGTGGGAATGCCCGTCCGTGACCTGACGCAGGCGATCAGTTGGTATCGAGCTGCTTTCGACCTCGGCGAGCCGGACCAGCTCCCGATGGACAACCTCGCCGAGTTCGATCTCGGAGCGTTCTGGCTGCAGTTGGCTGAGGATCCTGAGCTGGCCGGCCGACAAGGCATCTCCGTCAACATCAGTGTCGTGGACGCCGCCGCGGAACGTCAGAACCTGCTGTCTCGCGGCCTGGCCGTGACCGAGGTGCAACGATTCGAGGGTGTCGTCGAGTTCTTCGCGTTGACCGATCTCGACGGCAACACGATCGGTTTCGTCACCGAGCTCGGCTGATCACGCGGCGCAGTCGAACGCGAGCGCCGTGATCACCCGGGCGCGCGCAGGCTGATGCGGCCCGCGGCGACGAGGTGGGACCCGACCTCAGCGACCGACCAGACCGGCCGACCAGAGGACGAGATTCACGAGGATCGCGACGACTCCCACGACGAGGACGACGGCTGTCCAGAACATCACGATGCGGAGCAGCCGAGTCTGAGGCGATTCGCCGGGTCGATTCCAAGGTGCGGGAGCCATGGAGAAAACGTATCGTGTGGTCGGCGACGCCGTCCACAACACCCCGGATGTGCGCTTCTCCTGGTGTGGTCTTCGGCATCGCCGCGGCCACCACGTCGACGGTGAGCGCCCGCACGCCTTGACCGGGCCCGAGGGCCGCGGACCGTGCTCAGCTGTGCGTCGTGTTCGCCCGCATCTCCTCGACGGTCATCTCCGGTGCACCGCCGGCGGCCGCCTCAGGGTCCATCCAGACGAAGTCCCAGTGGTGGCCGTCGAGGTCGTCGAAGCTCTTCGAATACATGAAGCCATGGTCCTGCTCGCCGGCAGGTGTCGCCCCGCTCGCGATGGCCGTCTCGAAGATGGAATCGACGTCGCCCTTGCTCTCGGCGCTGAGCGCGAGCTGCACCTCGGTGGAAGTGGTGGCGTCGATGATCGTCTTGCTCGTGAATTCCGCGAAGAACTCCCGGGTCAGCAGCATCGCCGTGATCGTGTCGCTGATGACCACGCTCACCGCGTTCTCGTCGCTGAACCCCTCGTTGATCGAGTACCCGAGTGCCTCGAAGAACTCCCGTGACCGGGCCAGATCGTTGACGGGCAGGTTGACGAAGATCATGGTGGGCATCAGGGCCATCTCCCTCGATGGTGCCGGCGGCCCGGTGCCGTCGATCGTGTCTGAATCCTGGCGAGGGTGGCGGACGGCGTCAAGAGGGACTTGAGGAGAGACGGTCGGGGTGTCCGAGCCGAGGACGGCGATGCACTCGCCACTGAGCCCCGATCAGCCGACAGGGCGCCTCTGAGGGTAACCACCGGACGCTGGCCCGTTGAGCGCTTCTTCACCTGCAGGTAAGGCTGCGTTCTCCGCGAACTGCGTGCGGTGCAACTCCTCGTATCGGCCGCTCAGAGCCAGGAGCTCATCGTGGGTACCCCGCTCCACGATCGAACCGTCCTCAACCACGAGGATCAGGTCTGCGCTGCGGATGGTCGAGAGACGGTGGGCGATCACCATCGCCGTTCGGCCCTCGAGTGCTTCACTGAGCGCCGCCTGTACAGCTGCCTCCGATGTCGAATCCAGCGCCGCCGTCGCCTCGTCGAGGATGACGACACGTGGCTGGGCGAGGAGGAGCCTCGCGATGGTCATCCTCTGGCGTTCGCCACCCGACAGCCGGTAGCCGCGCTCGCCGACCATGGTGTCGAGCTGATCCGGCAGCGACCGGATGAGCGGCTCGAGTCGCGCACGGCGAACGGCGTCCCACACCTCGTCGTCGGATGCCTCCGGCCTGGCGAGGCGCAGGTTGGCGAGGATGGTCTCGTGGAACAGGTGGCCGTCTTGGGTCACCATGCCCAGGGTGTGCCGCATCGAGGCGAAGCTGACGTCGCGAACGTCGGTACCCCCGATGCGCACGGCGCCGCTGTCGACGTCGTACAAGCGTGAGAGGAGTTGGGCGATCGTGGACTTACCGGCTCCGGACGTCCCGACGATGGCGACGGTCTGACCCGGCTCGATCCTGAAGGAGATGCCGTGCAGCACCTCGTCACCGCCGCGGGTGTCGAGCGTCGAAACCTCTTCGAGCGAGGCGAGCGACACCTTGTCGGCGGACGGGTAGGCGAAACGCACATCGTCGAACTCGACGGACGCGGGGCCCTCGGGGAAGGTGACGGCGTCGGGCTTCTCCTGGATGAGCGGCTTGAGATCCAGCACCTCGAAGACGCGCTCGAAGCTGACCACAGCGCTCATGATCTCGACCCGGGCGTTCGCGAGGCCGGTCAGGGGCACGTAGAGCCGGGTGAGCAGGAGCGCCAGGGTGACCACCTCTCCGGTGTCGAGCTGGCCGGCGAGTGCGAGGGTGCCGCCGAGCCCGTATACGAGCGCGAGGGCGAGAGCGGAGACGAGCATCAGCGCGGTGACGAAGACGAACTGCAACATCGCCGTGCGTACCCCGATGTCTCTCACCCGGGCGGCGCGCACGCGGAACTCCTCGGCCTCCTCGTCAGGTCGGCCGAACAGTTTCACGAGGGTGGCGCCGGGTGCCGAGAAGCGCTCGGTCATCTGCGTGCTCATAGCCGAATTGTGGTCAGCTGCTTCGCGGCGCAGCGCGGCGAGGCGACGACCCATGCGGCGCGCGGGTATCAGGAAGATCGGGAGCATGATCACGGCGAGGACCGTCACGAGCCAGGACGTGCTGAGCATGACGGTCAAGGTGAGGATCAGGGCCACGATGTTCGTGACCACGCCCGACAACGTGCCGCTGAAGGCCTGCTGAGCGCCGATCACGTCATTGTTGAGGCGGCTCACCAGGGCGCCGGTCCGTGTTCGGGTGAAGAATGCGATCGGCATCTTCTGCACGTGGTTGAAGACGGCGGTGCGCAGATCCAGGATCACGCCTTCGCCGATCCGCGCCGAGAACCATCGCGTCACGAGCGACACGGCGGCATCCGCGAGAGCGACGAGGGCGATGACGGCGGCGAGCCACACGATGGTCGTGACCGCTCCCCGGGCGACGATGACGTCGACCACCTTGCCGGCGAGCACTGGCGTCGCGACCGCGAGGAAGGCTCCCCCGATGGAAAGCGTGATGAAGATCACCAGCTTCGACCGGTAGGGCACCGCGAACGTCAGGATCCGCATCACGGACTCACGGGAGAAACCGTGCTTGCCATCCCTGGCGGACGAGATCTTGTAGAGCGAGCTCCAGGCCGCGCTTTCCATGCTCATTGCGGTTCCTTCCGTGGGCGCCAGCCCTAAACGTAGATGCCGGGTGTTCAAACCCGAAATCCTCCTCACCTGCATCGAGCCGGGGTGTTCAGGAAGCGGCTCGGCAGGCGACGAGGGCGTGCGCTGTGTCGTTGCTCGGGTTCATCGGCGGTGTCGCCGTGGCGGCGACGCTCGGCGTCGCAGGGCTGGCAGGGTTGGGAACACCATGTTCTCCACCCGTTCCGGCCTCGACGACGCAGCGCCCGTGCTGCTGCTCCACGGCGGCGGCGTTGCCGGGTGGATGTGGGACTCCTTGAGGGGAACACTCGAGCCCTGCCATGCCGTTCTCGTTCCCGACCTCCCCGGCCACGGCCGCTCGGCCGGCGAGTCGTACGTCTCCCATGCAGAGACCGTTGCTGCACTCTCGCAGCTCCTCGTCGCGACGGTGCCTGGACGCCCGGCGACCGTGATCGGCTTCTCGCTCGGAGCCCAGCTCGCCATCCGACTCGCCTCCGAGCATCCTGAGCTCGTCAGCCAAGTGATCGTCGTCAGCGCTCAGGCGCAGGCCATGCCGTTCACGAACGTCACCTTGCGAGCACTCGGAGTCGCTGCTCCCCTGGCTCGCAGACGATGGTTCGCGAAGCTGCAGGCCCGAGAGCTGTTCATCCCTCCTCACCTGATGGCCGAGTACATCCGCACCAGCGCCGGTATCACGAAGGCGACGCTGTCGGCCGCGGTCGGCGACAACCTGAGGTTCGAGCTACCCGCGGGATGGTCGGCGTTCCGAGGGCGTGCGCTCGTCATGGTCGGACGACGGGAACGACGTCTCATGCGTGATTCGGCAGACGCCATCCATGCAGCGCTGCCCGGGAGCGAACGCTCGATCATCGACGGTTGCGGCCATGGCATCCCACTCCCACGCCCGGAGTGGTTCGACGACCGCGTCCTGCACTGGCTCTCCGCGGCCTGAATCGAACCGTCAGAGGAGGACGTCATGACCTCTTCGCGCACCGTCGAAACGAAAGTCCGGTATGTAGCCCGCTCGGTGTTGCGCGATCAGCGAGCATGGAATGCGACGTTCAGGTACCCCGGTCACGTCCCGTCGAGTGGTCCGACTTCCCGACACCATGCCGTAGCGGGGTCGTCCGCAGTGGCATACGCTCCGGAACACACGATGAGGGCGGGACCATGGCGCAACGGTGGGTGCTGGTGCATGAGGGCTCGGTCTACGACCTGCCGTCGCAGGCGGTGGCTCGGTTCATGCAGCGGCGGATCAGCAGGGCTCGATCCTCGGGCGAGGCGCTGCTCTTGCGCATTCCGGTACCCGGGTCCGTCGACGTCGTGACGGTGGTCGTCGACGCGAGCACACGCGTGTCCGTGCGGTCTCGTCACTACTCATGACGAGCGCGCGGGCTCCTGCATGCGCCGAGCGCTTGCGCATACAGCGCTTGACGATGCAGACCAGGAGTCTCGGGAACGCTCGTCGCAGGCGGATGGCGTTCAGGGATCCGGTCTGGCAGATCAGCCGGTGGCGACGAACACCCGTCCGTCGGTGGACACCGTGACGGGGTCCGGCCCCGGTGAGACGAACACCGCCGTCCCTCGCTCGAGCACCATGGTCTCCGAGCCCTGTTCCACCCGCGCCGTCCCGGCGGTGACAACGATCACCGCCGCCTCACCGCCAGCGAGGCCGGTCGCCGTCCCTGGACCGATCCGGGCGAGGAGGAAGTCGTCGACCGGCACCGGGTACACGACCCCACCGCCGGTGCGCGCAATCGGCTCGACGAACGGGATCGGCAGTGGCTCGAAATCGAGAACGGCGAGGAGCTCCGGCACGTCGACGTGTTTCGGCGTCAGCCCTCCACGCAGCACGTTGTCGCTCGACGCCATGACCTCGACCCCGAAGCCTGAGAGGTACGCGTGGATGTTCCCAGCGGGCAGGAACAGCGCCTCACCCTCCTGCAGGGTCACGAGGTTGAGGAGCGCCGCGACGACGATGCCGGGGTCCCCCGGGTACGCTTCGGCGAGCTGCAGGATGAGCTCGCGCTCGGCCGACCAACGTGCCGGACCGTCGTCGTCCCCGAGACCTTCGCCGACCGTGCCGGCACCGGCGGCACCGACGAGGGCTGCGACCGCGCCGGGCGTCGGTCGTTCGAGCACTGACCGCACCGTCGATTCCAGCCCCTCGTCGACCAGCTGAGCCAGGAGCGCCTCGAGCACCACCCGGCCCGGCACGTCGACGAGGCTGGCCAGATACGTCAGCAACTCGCACGACTCCTCGACCGCCCGGAATCCGCAGAGGGCACGGAAACCGTCCTGGAGAGCGACGATGATCTCCGGCTTGTGCCAGGCGTCCTTGTAGTTCCGATGCGGCGCGTCCAGCGGCACGCCGCGCGAGTCCTCGTCAGCGAACCCGGCCCTGGCCCGGTCGGGGGTGGGGTGGACTTGGAGGGAGAGCGGCCTCGCAGCAGCCAACAGCTTCAGCAGGAACGGCATCCTGGAACGCCCACCGAGAGCCGCGTCGGGGTCCGACGCGATCCACTCGTTGAGACTGCTCGGAAGACCGCGATCCTGACCGACGAGTTCGGTCACGCTGCCGGGGTGTGCCCCGAGCCAGAGTTCCGCCTGAGGCGAACCGTCGGCGGGCACGCCGAGCATCTCCGGGATCGCCGTCGTCGACCCCCAGGCGTATCGCTTGGGGTCGCTGGTGATGCGGTGCAGTCCCATCAGCGCACCCGTCGGCGACCGCGGGCCAGCAGCAGGCCACCGATCGCGAGGAGCGCGAGCGCACCGACGATCCAGGGCGTGGCCTCCAGGCCGGTGCGGGCGAGGTCTTCCGTCGACACCGTCGTGTCGGTGCCGCCCGCTCCGCCGGGTTGCCCCGTGCCCGGCTGCCCCGTGCCCGGTTGTCCTGTGCCCGGTTCCGGCTCCGCCGCCGCGACCGTCGTGACGATGTCATCGACCAGCAGGGTGCCGGTGCCCTCGCCGCCGAGGTAGAGCCCGATCTGGGTGACGGAGGTCGGGTCGAACGCCGCCTCGCCGGCCCACGCCGGTGGGGCGAAGGAGGAGAACGGGATCTCGACCAGCTGCCAGCCCTCGCCCTCGATGGGCGCGACCGTCTCCCAGTAGGTCCCTCGCGTCACGAACTGAACGGTGACGTCGTCGCCCGGTGTCCCCTGCACCCAGAGCTCGAGCCCGGTGTAGCCCCACCAGTCCTGCGGCGTCTGGAATGTGCGGACGACACCGGCGTATCCGGGACCGGCGAGATCGTACGCGGCTGTCATCGCCTGCGTTCCGGTGTCCGGGTTCGTCGTGATCGACGGGGTCACCGCACCGCCCCCGGTATTCCGCACGTAGGTGGCCTGCAACGCGGCGTCATCGGCATAGGACTCGAAGTCCTCGACGACGAGCGGCTCGCTCGGGAGGGGCTTCATGAGGAAGTCCGCCGCTCCCGTGCTCGAGGCGGTCGCCCCTGCTCCGTTGACCGCGGTGACCGACCACCAGTACCGCTGTCCTGGAGTGAGGGCCACCGTCGGCGTGATGGAGGGGTTTCCGATGCCGTCAACGACGACGACCGGGTTCCCGAGGTCGACCTGCGCCGCAAGCGTGAAGCGGTAGTACGCCGCTCCTGCCGCCGGCTGCCAGGTGAAGGTCGGGGTCGCGGTCACGTCGACGGTGCCGGATGCGGGCGAGATCGATGCGAACGCCGCCGGTGGCCCGCTCGGGGCGTCCACCGCCGACCAGATGGTGGCTCGCGAAACGCTCGCGCCGGCGGCGAGCGTCACCCTGAGGTACGGCCCCACCAGATCGCGTGCGGCCACCGCGCCGTCGGGTCCGACCTCGGACAATGCGGTCTCCCAGGCAGAACCGTCAGCACTGGACTCGACCACGACCGACCCGGATGCGATGAAGGACGCCGCCAAGAGCCGGTCCTGCTTCCAGGTGACGCTGGCTCCATCGGAGGCTGCGACCACACTCGTCCCATCCGCCCGTGGAACGATCGTCGTGCCGTCGTGCGCCTCGGTGAGCAGCCAGGATTCGAGCGGGTCCACGAGCACGCGGGTGTCGGTCTCGGTCGCGAGCGGGTCTGACAGCGCCGCATCGGCTCCGGCCCCGTCGATCGCGACGACGCGGTAGACGGCTCCCGTCGGCGAGGTGAAGTCCGTCGCGGACCCGGCGTCGGCTCGGAGCGCGCCGGTGTCCACCGCGGTCCACGAGGTCCCGTCGAGCGAGCGCTCGACCCGGTATGAGACCGCGCCGCCTGCCCCGCGCCATCGGATCGTGTTGATGCCGTCCGCGCGGTCGACCGCCGTGATGAGCGGTGTCCCGACGGCGGGAGCAGCCTGCACGGCACCGATCGCGGCCGCGTAGGCGGTGATCGCGGAGACCCGGGCGCGCTCGGCGTCGGTGACACCGGGTGCATGGATCGTGAATCCGTCGTCGTGCGGGACGAGCCCGCCACGGTCGTTGTTCCCGAACAGCGACCAGAACAGCATGCCGGTCACGTTCGGGTCGGCGACCAGCGGTTCGAGGAGTGCCGGGCTCGCAGCCGTGGAGGCGTACTCGCCAGCCAGGTACACCTTGCCCGCGGCGGTGACCGTGGCCGCGTCAGCCGACACGCGTGCGGCGGTGGGCGGGTAGTAGTGCACATCGACGATGTCGAGTTCCGGCGCGGAGAGCGTGTCCGGGTCGATGTCGAATCGCCGACCGGCCGCGACGAGCTGCTGTGGGGCGCGTTCCTTGATGAACGCGACCTGCCGGTCGATCCACGTTGCGGTCATCCCCTCCAACTCGTTCCCGAGCTCCCACGCCATGATCGTCGGGTCCTCGATGTACGGGACGCCGGTCAGCGCGTTCGTCCGCTGCAGGATCGCGTCGACGTAGGCCTGGTAGGCGGCGATCGGCCGCTCGTCGGTGTAGAAGTCGGCCGACGTCAGCCCGAACGGGGTCGTGAAGTCGCGATGCCCGCCGTGGTAGTACTCCCACTCGTCGGTGAGCGGGAGCACGAGCCGGATGCCGAGCTTGCCGGCGTACGCGACGGCGAAGTCGATCGTCGCGAACGCCTCCTCGTTCATCTGCCCGAGGCTCGGCATGATGGCCAGGGGGTTCGCGCCGTCCTGGCCCGTCGAGGTCATCATGTGCGTCCGGACGACGGTAGAACCCATCCGGGCCGCCGCGTCGAGGGTGTCGGCGATGCGGAAGGCCGTCGGGTAGTCGACCCCGCCCACGTTCTCGTCGAGACCGAGCCAGTAGATGTTCGGGCCGCTGAACCGGAAGGTCTCACCGTCGAGCACGAGGCGGGAACCGTCACGCTCGACGAACGAGGTGTTGCGTGAGGTCCAGTCGACCGGGGCGGCAGCGGCCGGTGCCGCGAGCGCCGGAAGCAGCGCGGCGGTGACGGCCGCCGCGACCATGCCGGCGGCCAGGCGGCCGCTCGTGTTGCGGTGGGGTGGGCGGGGGTCCGGGGTGCGGTTCATCGTGCCAGGCTCCTTCGTCTGGGATGGTGCATCGGGTCGTGTGGTGGGAGGCCGAGTGCCTCCGGTCGGTGGATGAGTGCTGCAGCGCCGAGGATCGGCCCCGCACCGTCGAGCGCGGATCCCGTGACGACCACGCCGGCCGCGTAGTCGAGGACGATGGCGTCCTGCACCGCGGCGCGGACCAGGTCGAGGTAGTCGGTGCTGACGGCCGTGAACCCGCCGCCGATGGCGACCGCTTCGAGGTCGAGGAGGGTCGCGGCACTCGCGATCGCTTGCCCGACCGCGGTGGCCGAACGGACGACGGCGGACCGCGCGACGGGATCCCCCGCCGCCGCGTCGACGGCGAGTTCCTCCCCGGTGTGTCCGTCCCATCCGTGGGTTCGCGCCCAAGCGACGCTCCGGGGGCCGGACGCGATGCGCTCGAGCGTCGCGTCGTCGGCCGACTCCCCCGGCATACGGGAGGCGATCTGTACCTGGCCGATGTGGCCGGCGTTCCCGCTCCTGCCGGCGATCAGCCGTCCGTGCAGGATGATCCCGCCGCCGACACCGGTCGAGACGATCATCGCCATCGAGTTCTCGGTGCCGCGGGTCGCTCCGAGCCAATGCTCCGCGAGCGCGATGCAGGTGCCATCGAGACGGACCACCACCGGGGCGTCCGGCAACAGCCGTGCGACGTGTGTCCGGAGGTCGAAGCCGTGCAGTCGCGGGAGGTTCTTCGGGCTCACGGTGCCTCGGCCGAGGTCGACGGGACCCGCCGAACCGATGCCGACGCCGACGAGCGCGGAACCGTCCGGCAGGTGCGCGACCGAAGCGAGGACCACTCGGTCGACGGCGTCCTCCAGCGCACGGCGTCCGGCATCGGGCCCCGTCGGCGCCCGGTGCGCACTGCCGTCGACCACGACGCCCTCGGCCGTGACGAGCGCGGCCTCCACCTTGGTGCCGCCGAGGTCGACCGCGAGCGCGACCGACCCCGACGGATCCCGCCCAGCGGTCAGGTCCGCCAGGGTCACCGCGCCCAGTCCTCGACCAGCTGGTTCGCGGTGCGCACGACGCGGGTCGACAGGAGCTCGTCCTCGTCGAGTTCCACCTCGGTCCGCACGTGGAACGTCACGCGCTCTCCCGGCAGGAGGGTGACGAGCTGGTCGTCGACGACGGCGGCCGGGTCCAGCTTGTCGACGAGCAGCGTGAGGTCGCGGAGGAACGACTCGGCGGCGACGGTCACGGCGTAGCCGTCGTCCTGGCGGGCGACCTCGGCGCTGAACCGCGGGGCGGGGATCGTCGAATCACGTGCCTCGGCGAAGGACCAGAAGCCGCGCTCAGCCCCGAGTGTCGCGACGAGCACCTCGTCAGACGCCGAGCCCGCGACCGCGACCGCTTCGGGGATCTCGACGAGCGTCGAGGAGCGTCGGTCCAGGGCGACGGGGACGCGCACCGAGGCGAGTTCGGTCCCGTCGAACCGGAGGCGTCGGATGACGAGGTCGTCCGCCCAGGCGTCCGGGCCGTCGTTGAGCACGGCGACCACGAGGGACTCCCCACGCGGCTGCACGGTCACGAGCCGGTCTGCGTAGACGTGCCGCAGGGCGTAGAGCAGCGGCTTCGCGCGCTCGTCGCCGTCGACGGCCGCCCAGGACGTGACGGGCCAGCAGTCGTTCAGCTGCCAGACGATCGACCCCATGCAGCGTGGGCTCCATGACCGGAAGTGCTCGATCGCGACGGTCACCGCGTTGGCCTGGTTGAGCGACATCGCCCAGTGCCAGTCCTCGGTGTCGTCCGGCAGCGGCAGGTGGGCGACGAGTCCGTCGGTCAGCTTGTCGTTCCCGTCCGTCGCCTTCTGGTGATGGATCATGCCGGGCGACTCCGGCGTGAGCGGGGAGTCCGAGATGGCCCGGTCGATCGTCGACCAGGTCGCCGGACCCTGCCAACCGAACTCGGCCACGAAGCGCGGCGAGACGTCGCGGTAGGCGGGGTAGTCGACGCGGTTCCACAGCTCCCACAGGTGCACGGATCCGTGGTCCGGGTCGTTGGCCGGGATGTCCGGCGTGCCCGACCAGGGGCTGCCCGCGGTGTAGTTGCCGGCCGGGTCGAGCTCGGCGACGAGCCGCGGCAGCAGGTCGAGGTAGTAGCCCATGCCCCAGGTGCGGCCCTGGACCCGCTTCTCCCAGCCCCACTCTTCGAAGCCCCAGATGTTCTCGTTGTTGCCGTTCCACAGCACGAGACTCGCGTGCGGCATGATGCGCGTGATGTTGTCGCGCGCCTCTGCCTCGACCTCGCTCCACAGCGGTTCCTCCTCGGCGTAGGCCGCGCAGGCGAAGAGGAAGTCCTGCCACACCATGATCCCGCGCTCGTCGCAGAGTTCGTAGAAGTCGTCGGACTCGTAGTAACCGCCGCCCCAGATGCGGAGCAGGTTGAGGTTCGCGAACTCGGCCTGGTCCATCCGGCGGGCGAGCCGCGCGCGGTCGACACGAGTCACGAAGGCGTCATCGGGGATCCAGTTGGCGCCCCGGACCCAGACGGCCTCGCCGTTCACGACGAAGCGGAACGAGGTGCCCTCCGCATCGGGTTCGAGTTCGACGGCGACGGTCCGGAACCCGATCCGCTTCGACCACTCGCCCAAGCGAGCCTCACCCTGCCCGAGCACGACGTCGAGGTCGTACAGCGGCTGCTCACCGTACCCGCGTGGCCACCACCGTTCGACGTCCGGCACGGCGAGCTCGAGCACGACGGAATCCGCGCCGGCAGGGAACACCACATCGGCGTTCGCCTCGGCGATCGTCGCCGTGAGCGCGAGCGCCGCGTCACCGTCGCCGGCGCGTTCCACGTCGACGTGCACGGCCACCCGGCCCTCGCTGCCGTGGACCGTCACGACCGGGCGCACCGAGGCGAGCCGGGCCGTCGACCACGACTGCAGACTCACCGGCTTCCAGAGTCCCGACGAGGCGGCGTCGAGTCCCCAGTCCCAGCCGAAGTTGCACGCGGCCTTCCGGATGGCGTTGAACGGGTGGGAGTAGGTGTGGGGGCGGTAGCCGATCTCGAGGCTGGCGAGGTCCGCCGCGGCGATCGGTGAGGCGAAGTGCACGACGAGATCGTTTTCGCCCTCGCACAGGACGGCACCCACGTCGATGCGGTACGTGCGGTGCTGGTTCCGCGTGGTCGCGACGACCGAGCCGTTCACGGTCACCGTCGCGACGGTGTCGAGTCCCTCGAAGACGAGGTCGTGCCGCTCGTGGCCGTCCGGCTCCCAGGTGAAGGTGGTGCGGTACTCCCAGTCCGTCGATCCGATCCAGGTCACGAGGTGCTCGTTGCGGTCGAGGAACGGGTCGGGGATGAGCCCGGCGTCGAGGAGGTCGGTATGCACGAGGCCGGGCACCGTCGCGGGGACACTCGTCCCGACGAAGGCCTCGGGGATCGCGCCGCCGACCGCACGCAGGCTCCACCCCTCGTGCAGGAGGCGGGTGGTCAGGGGACGGACGGTGGCGGTGTCGATGATGCTCACTTGGTTGCTCCAGAGGTCAGGCCGTTGTAGATGTATCGCTGCAGGAAGAGGAAGGCGACGAGCGTCGGGATGATCACGAGGATCGTCCCGGCCGCGATGATCTGCCACTGGGCGCCGAACGGTCCCATGAACCGGAACAGCGAGGTGGAGATCACCCCCAGGTCCTGCGACGGCATGTATAGGAAGGGGATGTAGAACTCGTTGTAGATGGCGATGCCCTTGATGATGACCACCGTCGCGACGGCGGGCTTCAGCAGCGGGAGGATGATGCGCCAGTAGATCGTGAATCGGTTCGCGCCGTCGAGCATCGCCGCCTCGTCGAGGGAGACGGGGATCGACTGCATGAACTGCAGGAAGATGTAGATCGCGACGATGTCGGTCCCCATGAAGAGCAGGATCGCGGCGCCGCGGGTGTTGAACAGCTCGAGTGCGGATACCACCTGGAACGTGGCCACCTGGGTCGTGACCGACGGCACGAGCGTCGCCAGGAGGAACAAGCCCATGACGAGCTTCCGTCCGCGGAAACGGAACCGGTCGAGTGCATAGGCCGACATGGTGCCGATCAGGATCGTCCCGGCGACGGACACGAGCAGGATGATCGCGGTGTTGAGGAAGCCGGTGACCATGCCGCCCTGATCGAAGGCGACGACGAAGTTGTCGAAGTTGAACCAGTTCGACGGCGGGGTGAGCGGCCCGGTCGTCCGCTGCTCGCGGTCGGTCTTGAACGCGAGCATGAAGATCGTGGCCAGTGGGACCACGGCGAAAAGGCTCGCGATGATGAGCGAGGCGTACTTGACCGTCGTCGCGGTGAGGGCGGCGGCGCCCTGCGGGCGCTTCGGCCCGCGCCGCGTCCGTCGCAGTGCGCGTCGGGGCTCGGGTGTGGGAACGGAGACCGGTCGGTCGGCGGTGGTGGTCACGATTCGCCTCCCTTCTCGTCGGGGAAGACCCGGCGTTGGACGAAGGTGATGATCAGGACGATCAGCAGCAGGACGACGGCCATCGCGGACGCCAGACCCACCTTCGAGAATTTGAACGCCGTGTTCACGGTCTGGATCACGAACGTCTCGGAACCGTTGGCACCGCCGGTCATGACGTACGGCATCTCGAAGGCGGACAGTGCTCCGGCGATGGCCAGGATGAACGAGAGGCCGAGGATGCGCCGGATGCTCGGCAGGATGATGAACCGGAACTTGTGCCACGAGTTGGCACCGTCGAGATCCGCGGCCTCGTACTGCTCGGACGGGACCGACTGGATCGCGCCGAGGAACAGGACGAAGTTGAGGCCCATGTACCGCCACACGGACGTGGCGGCGAGGGAGGCGTTGACGAACGAAGGGTCGCCGAGCCACTGCGGGGTGTCCTGCACACCGACTGCCGCGAGGAGGGCGTCGAGGGTGCCGCCTGGGCGGAGGAAGTAGAGGAAGACCAGCCCGATCGCGACCCCGTTGATGAGGTAGGGGAAGAAGATGACGCCCTTGAAGAGGTTCTTGAAGCGGGTCCGGAAGCTCAGCAGCGTGGCGAGGTACAGCGCCAGGACGAGCTGGGCGACAGCTCCGACCAGGTAGTACAGGCTCACGAAGAAGACCTGGAAGATCTCCGGTTTCGTGAAGATCTGCACGAAGTTGTCGATGCCGACGAACTCCTGCTCGGGCTCCAGTCCGTCCCACGAAGTGAGGCTGTACCAGAACATGTTCGCCACCGGCACGTAGGTGAGGACGATCAGGAAGGCGAGCGGCACCACGAGGAACAGCCACGGCGTGACTCGGGAGCCGGTGGCCTTCGGGGGCCGGCCCGGCCGCAGCGTGCGCGCGCGGCTTGGATGGTTCGTCACCACCGCTCGGGTGGCGGGTGATGCTCCCTGGACTGTGACCATGCTCGTTGCCTTCTTCACTGAATGGGGGTGGTGGGCACCCGGGCCCGCCGTGGGGACGGGCCCGGGTGCCGATCGGCGGGGTGCTACTCGGCGACGTCGGCGCGGGCCGCTGCCCAGCGCTCGTTGAGGTCGGCGAATGCGCTCTCCTTGTCGCCGTCGGCTGCGCCACGGGCGACGTCGATGAGCTTCTGGCGGTAGGTGTTGCCGAAGAGGTCGATCTCAGCGGCGTTCGCGATGTCGTTGATCACGGCTTCCTTGCCCACCGGGTCCGGAGCGAGCTCCAGGTAGGTGACGCCGAGGTCGGAGAAGTCGGCCAGCGTGTCCGGCGCCGGGTCGCTGATGACGGGGCTGATGGCTCCCTGGCTCGCGGCGAATCCGGACTCGTTCGTGAACCAGTCGATCCAGGCCTTCGCGGTCGCCTTGTTCTTCGAGTACTTGCTCACCGCCAGGAACTTGTCGGAGGCGGTGACGGAGGTGAAGCCCTCGTCGGTCTTCCACGGCATCGGCCAGAAGCCGATCACGTCGCGGGACTCGCCGGCCTTCTCCGCCGCGTCCTGCATCTGCGAGACGGCCCAGGAGCCGAGCACCATCGAGCTGATCTCACCCGAGGCGAGGAGGTTCTTCGACTCCTCCCAGTTGGTGGTGGTGGGGTCAGGCTCGCTCAGGCCGGCGGCAACGGTGTCGAAGAGGAGACCGTCGATGTTGTACTGGTCGTTGCCCTCGGTCCACGGGCTGTCGGTGGCGATCATCTCGGTACGGACCTTCGGGCCCTGGACCGCACCGAGGTTGCCCTCGAGCGTCGCGAGCGGCCAGCCGTCCTTGTAGTTCGTGTAGTACGGGATCGAACCGTTCGCCTTGATCTTCTCGAGTGCGGCGAGGTACTCCTCCTCGGTGGCCGGCGGCTCAGTGATCCCGGCCTTCGTCCAGACGTCGCGGTTGAAGACGTAGCCCATGGCGGAACCGAAGGTCGAGACGCCGTAGGCCGTCCCGTCGAAGGAGGCCTCGTTCGCGAACCGGTAGGTCTTGGACTGCTCCTCGGTGCTGCCGAGCGGCTCGAAGAAGTTCGCGTACTGATCCTTGGTGACATTCGAGGACGGGATGAGGAGCACGTCGCCGTAGTCCTTCGAGTTGAGGCGGATCTTGGCGTCGCCCTCGTAGTCGGTCAGGGCTTCGAACTTGACGGTGGTGCCGGGGTACTGCTTCTCGAACTCGGCCGCGTAGTCCTTGAAGGTGGTGTCGACGAGGTCGGTGCGGTTGGTGAGGACGGTGATCTCGCCGCTCGGGTCGCCGTCGTCGTTGGCGGCTCCGCCGGAGCAGCCGCTGAGGACGAGTGCCGCGGCCGCAGCCGTTGCGGCGAGGCCGATGATCGGTCTCCGGGACATGGGAACTCCTTCGTTCGTGGGGGCGAAGGGCCGGGTCGCCTCGTCGCTCGCTGTCCAGCATCGTCTGCCGCCTTGACCTCGTCAAGACTAAACATTATTAATTTATATAACAAATCGGTCACAGCACATCTCGGTGCGTGGCGCGCCGACGCGTCAGGCGCCGGGCACGGAGCCTGAGGTCGAGCGCTCGATGACCACGGCGTGCGGCGCCTCCCGGGTGGCGCCGGGGCGGCCCGCCAGCAGCTCGAGCAGCTCCTCGCCCGCCATCTCGCCGATGCGCTGCACGTCATGGCTCAGCGCGGACATCGGCGGGTCGGACAGCTGGCACTGCGCCGAGTCGTCCCAGGCCACGATCGAGAGGTCGTCAGGCACCCGCAACCCGGCCTCCTGCACCGCCTGCAGCCCGCCGAGCGCCATCACGTCGCTGTCGAACACGACCGCGGTCGGCCTGGGGTCGCGTGCGAGCAACGCCTGCATGGCCTGGACGCCTGAGGTCCGGGAGTAGTCGCCGCCGATCGAGACGGTGTCCACGTCAGGCCCGTCGGAGGCGAGCGTGAACGCCTCCATCCGGGACAGCGTGTGCGTGAGCTCCCTCGGGCCGGTGACGTGCGCGAGCCGCCGGTGCCCGAGCGAGACGAGGTGGCCCACGGCCTCGTGCATCGTGACCGCGTCGTTGGTCCAGACCGCCGGGAGGCCCTGCGCCGTCGCCGGTGCACCGATCACGATCGCCGGGATTCCGGACCGCTCGACGAAGGCCACCCGCTCGTCGTCGTCGATGAGGTCCACGAGGATGACGGCGCTCACCGCTCCGTCCTGGTGCCAGCGCCCCAGCTGCAGCAGTTCCTCCTCCCGAGTCGGCAGGACTCGGAGGAGCACCGACAGGCCGTGCGGGCGGACCACACGATCGATGCCGGCGATGAGCTCGTGGTAGAACGGCTCCTCCCCGTAGATCTCCGAGGCACGGAACAGCGTGAGGCCGATCGGCCTGGGCTGCGCGATAGTCTGTTCGGCGTCGAGACCCATCGGGACGCGGCCTTTCGTGAGAAGTGGTCGTGTGGCCCTCACACTACGCGCTCGAACATCGCCGGGAGGGGAAGATGGCCAGACGTGAGTCCGTGCAGTCGGGTCCCGGCAGCCAGGCGCTCATCGTCGACCTGATCCGCTCGGCCGGCACGATCAGCCGTACCGAGCTCACCGAGGCGACGGGCCTGACCCAGCCGTCGATCTCGAACATCGTCCGCCGCCTCATCGAGGACGGGCTCGTCCGGGAGACCGGTCGGGCTGCGCCCAGAGGCGGCAAGCCGCGGACCCTCCTCGAGATCAACGCGAGTGCCAAGTACGGCGTCGGGATCCAGCTCGGGTTCGAGTCGATCACGCTCGTCGCAACCGACGTCCGTGGCGGCGTCGTCGGCCGACAGCTCGTCGACGGGGCGGGCTCGGCCACGCCAGAGGAGGTGACCGACCGACTGGTCACGCTCTACCGCGACTTCGTCGCCGGCGTCGGGCTCGCGGCGCCGTCGATCGCGGGCGTCGCCGTCGTCGCCCCCGGTCCGATCGCCCAACTCGGCGGTGTCCTCCTCGGTCCGCCCACGCTCGTCCGCTGGGACGACTTCCCCCTGCAGCAGGCGTTGCAGGAAAGCCTCGACGTTCCAGTGATCGTCGACAACGACGCCGCCGCCGCCGCTGTCGGTGAATTCTGGAGCCGCCAGGTGTCGCGCACGGAGTCCTTCGCGTGCGTCTACATGGGCACGGGGATCGGCGCAGGCATGGTGCTGGGCGGTGCGCTCTATCGTGGTTCGAGCTCGAACGCCGGCGAGCTGGGTCACATCAGCATCGAGGTCGACGGTGTCCCCTGCCACTGCGGCAACCGCGGGTGCCTGGAGCGCTACGCGGCGCCGGCAGCCGTGATGGCGGCGGCCGAGGCCTCGCGGGATCGCCTCGACGGACTCGGGCTCGGCTTCGCACCGGAGACGCTTAGCCGCGACTTCGACCAGCTCGCCCGAGCCGCCGTCAGCGGTCACGAGGCCGCCCTCGACCTCATCCGCTTCTCGGCCGACCGTGTCGCCGCCGCCACGGTGACCCTCGCGAACCTGCTCGACCTCGATCGACTCGTCCTCGCCGGCCCCGGCATGGCGGTCGCCGGTTCGCTCTACGCCCGGGCGATCCGCGAACGCCTCGAGCAGCGCTTCTTCGCCAGGCGTGCCCACCCGATCGTCGTCGAGCTCTCCGCCAACCCTCGCGATGCGGCTGCGATCGGTGCCGCGTCACTCGTCTTGCAGGGCTCGATCGCACCGGGCCACGGCCCGGCACTCACCCGCTGAGGCGCTGCAGCGGTCGCCAGAGCGATCGGCTCGGCGGACAGGTTCCAGGTCATCGACGATTTCTGGATGCGACGAATTCCGGGAAATCGACCGGCCCTATCCCACCTGGGGCGAAGAAGTGGCGGACGCAAGCGGCGACGCTCGCCTCCAGCCCTTCCGTCGAGAACCCACTGGATGAAGACGTCGACCCGATGGTGAAACCGTACGCCGGTTCGCTTGGTCCGTTGATCCATGAGAAGTCATAGACGCGACGTCCGTCTGGCTCTCGGCGCACCTCGACAGAGAAGCGTTCGCCCTCAACGTCGATCAACATTGCTGACCAGGGTACGTCCTCATGAGATAGCTAGCGCTTTGAGCAGGTACTGCCAGCGACGCTGAGCGATGACAGAAACCCTCCACTCAGCGATACAGTCCACAGGCACGGACCGCGCAACCGACGACAGAGCGGACGATCTCATGACTCACAGCGATTCCCACGTGCTGGCGTTCGAACACGTCGGCATCACGGTCGCCGACCTCGACCGGACAGCGTCGTTCTTCTGCGACGTCCTCGGCTTCGAATTGAAGCGCCGGTCGCGCACACACGGTGACGCAGCGCATCACGTCACCGGCGTGGCGGATGCAGACATCCAGCACGTCTTCCTCACCGCTGGCGACTTGGAAGTCGAGCTGCTCGCGTACCAGTCACCCGACCGCCGTGCCGCTGGCGCGCCTGGACCTGAGACGCCGGGGTCGATGCATCTCGCTCTGCGCGTCGACGATCTCCCTGGCATCATCCAACGAGCTGGAGCGTACGGCTGGGTTCCTCCCGGGCGGCCCCACCGGATGACAACCGGGCCCCGAACCGGGTTCCTGATGAGTTACCTCCGCGATCAACAGGGCGCGACGCTGGAACTGATCCAGGGCACGACCGATCCCTTCGAAGGTCGCAGCACCAACAGAGATCGTTTTCGAGCTGGTCTGGTCGACTGACGATCGTGCACAGTAAATCCGTGAACGAAATCCATGCCGAGCTGAGCCGAGAGGCGACCGAGGCCCTGAACGCCTCGATGCCCGATGCGGTCATCACCGCCAGTCGCGCACGAATCGCGATGTATATGCTATTCCCCGCGTGGCTCCTCGTCCCCGCCTTGGGTTTTTTGGTCGCGATCTTCGGCCCGGCGCTTGTCAACGGCTTCCCTGGCTTCGTCACGGTGGTCGGCCTGATCGTCTTGGTGTTGATAGCGGTGATGGTGACGGCCTTAGTGATCGCCCTCCGCGCCAAGCGAGCATTCAACCAGATCGCTCAGATCATCCAACGTGAACGCCACGCAACCCTCGTCCGCGTCGTGAATCGCCAGATATTCGTGCGCCGCTAGGTCGCACGTCGGGCCGCCGACGCTGAAGGGCGTTTCCGAGGCGATGAAATCCGCGCTCTCCAACCGAGGTCCGAGCCTTACCTGACCGCCGCCGTGCGCCGGCGTCCGTGGGCGTTGCTGTCAGCCGTTGCTGTCAGCGTTGCTGTCAATCGGGCCGAAAACCACACCTGGCCGCCACAGTCGGGAGAGACATATGGTCGGGGCGAGGCGAGAAAAAAGCCGCTGACCTGGGTTTTCCAGGGCAACGGCCGGGTGATGCTGGTGGAGCCGCCCAAGGGAATCGAACCCTTGACCTTCTCATTACGAGTGA
This sequence comes from Plantibacter sp. Leaf314, assembly GCF_001423185.1. NCBI lineage: Bacteria > Bacillati > Actinomycetota > Actinomycetes > Micrococcales > Microbacteriaceae > Plantibacter > Plantibacter sp. Leaf314. The sequence continues at coordinate 603,530 of NZ_LMOB01000002.1, forward strand.
GGGCGGTGGGGTCCGTGGCGGTCCGTGACAGCCCACTGAACAGGGATTCTCCAGGCCGGAGTCGGCTGAAGCTTGTCACGTCCGTCCCGCGTTGCTGTCATCTGGTGAGCGCTGGTTTTGATGTGGCGCTCGATGACGCTCCTGGACCAGACGCGCACTGCAGCTTTGTCGGCACACGAGGCGCGCAATGCCGGATCTTCGAACCGGTCCAGCAGGACCGTGACCTGTCCCCATGGCAGTTGTGCAACAGTCTGTTGCACATCGTTGGGATCCACCCGTGCCTGATGTTGCGTGAATGGTCGCAGGCGGGGCTCTGTGAGAACAAGGGCTTCACGGCAACAGAACGCACCCGCAGGGTGCACACAGCCGCACGCGCAGCGGGTCACCACCACGGACCGAATGGTCCGCCATCATGCTTTATCTGGATCACCTAAAGCACTCCCATGCTCCTAAAGCCGGGGAGCTCGAGGGTGTTCGCCCCCTCGCATCGCGCGCGGCGCGTGCGATGCCGCCCCGCCTGTCCGAGGTGAGGCGCGGGCCTCACCCCGACCAGGACGTTCCCGTGCTCGTCGCGTCGGGCGATGATCGGCTGCGTAACATTGAACCGGCGAATGCCCTCGATGAATTCGGGGGTGAGCGGGGCGACGGTGCGGACGTAGGTTTCAACGATGAAGGACTGTGAGTCCAGATGTTCCAGCACGCCCCCTGCGGTGGCTAGCGGCTTGGCTGGTGGCGTTCTTGGTCACGATCTTGCCTTTCAGGTAGTGTGTCGGGTGGCCGGGAACGGTGACAGTACGAATGTCACCGACCCCGGCCCTTGTGTTGCTGGGGTGCTGCTGCGCTGAGTTAGTGCGCGAGGAACGCGAGGCCTGCGGCCACCGGCGTGTACGGGCAGGACGTGGCCTCAACCCGTTGAGTTGCGACGGCTGCGATCTGTGCCGCGTCGAGGCTGACCGTCGCGCCGTCGTGCTCGGTGACGGCGAAGAAGATGCCGGGGTCGTAGAGCACTCCGGCGTATCTGAACGCTTGCGCCATTGCGGTGAGTGTCGGATTCAGCTTCGGGTTCGCGGGGAACGGTCCTTAGCTCGATGAGGCTTTGGAGGTCTTGCGGAAAGCGGAGTGACGCCGACGATAGCGTTCGCTGAGCCCCAATTCGGCGCTGATTTCTAGTCGACCAGCAGCGTGGCGGAGCACGCTGCGATGCGCTTTGTTGTGACTCGAATAGGTGAACGCTCGCGCACTCCACACCATCGACGTTGCCGCAAAAAACAGGAGGGTATCGGGGTTGAGCGGCCGCCGGGGTTTCAACCGGCGCTGCGGAAGCCCAGGCGTCTCGGGTAGCGCCTTCAGGTAGTAGAACTCGGACACCTCCAGTGACGCGTGACTGAACGAGGAGAGCAGGCGGTAGAAGATGTAGGCGTCTGTACCTCCTGGCGATAGATCCTTGCAGATGTTTTCGAAGTTCCTTGTGGAGTCGAGTGAACCTGCGTATGGTTCACGATCGGTATCGGCCACGTCATCGGCGCCGTCTCGGAACACCTGTGATGCAGCTTGTCGCGCGTCTCTCTGAATCGCGAGGCGATTTCGTGAGTGCTCGTCCAGGAGCGCTTTGATGCCGTGATCATCCTTGCTCTGCATGAGCCAGACAGCGTTAAGGGCGCACTCGTACATGAGGCGCACCAGCGGCAGCGCTGAGTTCACCTGGCCGGCTCCGGTGAGTAAGAGCACGCTCGATGCCGTCTCGTGCACGTGCCGAGTGAGTCCTTCAACTGCTGCCACCCGGGCGACGTCTGAGCCGACGAATCTGCGTCCCTCACGTGCTGCTGGTTGGTGCCACGTCGTCGTCCCAAGCCCGTGGATGTCCCATTGTTCCCGGAGGTGTTCTATGAGGGCGCGCAGCTCTGCGGCGGCGAGGGTCATCCAGCAGCTCCAAGGGTGTCGGTCGCAGCGTGCTCGGTGTATGACGGTGGACGCTCATAGGCTGGCGGGGTGAAACTCGCCGCGATCGTCCGCCCGCCAGCCACTGTCACCTTAGAGGGCGCCGGGATTGGCGTCGAAGAACTGCGCGCTGCGGCGCTCGAACAACAGCCGGCCGATCACGAGCTCGCGCAATTGTTGGTCCACTCTGGCCGCGTCGACGGAAATCTGGTGGGCACGGGCATCTTCCGCCCGACGACTACGCGGACCATCGAAGCGGACGACCGCGACTATCCGAGCGCGCGCTACGCTCAAGGCGCGGGTACCGGCGGACCATATCGTGCTCTTGGTGCGCGTAGTCGACCAGCCGACGTAGCTCCGTAGTTCACGTTACGGCTAGCGGGCAGTGCCGGAAGCCGAGCGCCGTAGGTTCTGACGGCACCGGGGAAAACGGTGCGGTGGCGACGCGTCGCTTGCTGGCGATTGGACCCGGCGGGGCGTCCCAGCAGTGGCGGTGCCGTGGCTCAGCGCCGGCGGCAGCAGCGCTCAAAGAGCGATCCTCACGGGAGAGGCTCCGTCAGTCACCTGTTGCGATTTCTGACGCCTCGTCCGTTCGGGCCCGTGACGCGGACCGAAAATACGAGACTATTGCTCTGTGAACCTGTTCTCTTCTGATTGGCAAGCCGTCGTAGCAGTTGCTGTATCCGTCTTAGGACTTGTCGCAACCTTCTACACGGCATTTGGTTCGAGCGCGCGACGCCTCCGTAGCGATCTCACTACAGACGTCAACCTTGTGGCCGAGCTCGATGGCGATGCGAAGGACGACCTTCAGGAGAGTGTCACCGATCGTTCCTACCTCCTCGTCGCAGCTACCCGCTATCCGAGTCTCACGTGGTACGAGGTTATGCTCACCCTCTTGCTGGCTCCGGTTTTCTGGTTGCTATTCAGCATGCCCGGCGAACTGCGTGCACTCGCTGCACAAGACGCAGTCGAGCCCATACTGTTGGGCCCCGGGCAATTGTTCATGCTCCTGATCGCCTTCGTGACGTACGCCGCCCTGGCGCACTCATGGGCCGGTCGGGCGGCGAAACGGGTGATCTACATCCACAAACGACTTGGCGACGATGAGGCGCGCACCCTTGTTCGGCTGCTTGCATTCCCAGCCAACTTGGTACCGGTGATTTTCCTTCTGACCCTCGCCTGGAGCGTGGTTCTCAACGTCAAGGAGATCACCGAATACCATTCCTGGCCGCTGTTGGCGGCGGTGCTAATCACCATGCCCGTTTTCCTGAGTCTGATTTGGCTCGTCTATTACATAGCTTCTCACGAGGACCTATTCGAGTATCTGCGCTTCTATACGGACGTCATGCACATCGGAGCTGATATACCACGTCTTCGTCCAGTTGAACTGGGCCAAACTGAGGAAGACTCGGCGCGCTATCGAGAGGCAGTCGACCGACGATTCCCTCGGCGGCGTCGCGCTGAGGAGTGACGCTGCTCGGACTGGCGCCGGGTCCCGCGATCGCCTACCAGCTCCGCGACCGTCAGGAGTTCAGGCACATCGTTTGACGCGAGCCCTGCCACAGAAGGCCGACAGGCTCGCCTGTGGGTAACACACGCCGAACAGCGCAGCCGCTGCTCCGCCCCCGCGTGACCCGGCACGCCCCGCGACACCAGACATGTCATTCCTGCCATCGAACATATCAATCTACTGATCTGAGCTCGTCGTGCCGGTTTGTGACCCGAGAACTGTCGCTCGCTCGCGCGGAACTTCGATCCTCGGCGTAAAGCTGAAGTAGCCCGCCGATACGGGGTCGACCGGAGCACACTGCATCGCGCCCTTGCGAGACCCGAACCGCAGACTCCGCCGGCCGCCGTGCGCGAGGGAGGTGATGAGAACGAAGAGATCGGACTCATTCAAATCCAAGCGACGTAACGGATCCGCCTCAAGCACGACACCAGGGTGCTGAGTCGTCCGCACGACGCAGCAATCACTAGTATCAACTCAAGAGTGAAACTTGACGGAGGACTGAAGCTATGCGGATCGAGCATGCGAATAGCATTCGCGAGATTGAAGCCGAGGATGTACTCGGCGAGTTTGGCTATGTCGTCCCGTTTGAAGGCGATTCGGACGCCGATCGAATGCGAATCATCTACGCGCCAAACGGTCGCGGAAAGACCAACCTCCTACGAGCCGTGAACTTACTCTTGGCACCAAGCCCCGAGTCGTTCAGTGCCCTCATCGAGATACCGGTCCGTCTGATGAGGATCACGTTCATCAGCGGCGGAGTTATCCAGTTGGTTCGCAAACAGGTCTCTGGGTCCTTCACGGTGTCCGCCCGCTTGGGAGCAGACAGTGAATCGGCCTCGCTCACGGTGGATCCATCAGACATCAATGCCCGCTTCCTAAGAAGAGTGTGGGACGGGCGGGATGACTTCACCAAGTACATTGAGGTCGTAAACGAGCTGTCCTCGGGAGCGGTCTTCATTGGGGACGATCGCCTGTTGCTGACGTCGGAAGATCAGGCTCGCCCGGATGCGCGTCGCAGATCCGCTGGTTCAGTGAGCCGCTTGCTGGAGGCTGTCGAGCGAATGCTCACGCAGGCCGCACTCGCCAGCCTCTCCCGGGAGAGCGCGCAGACCGGCGTTTACGGCGAGATCACTCGTACGACCCTTGAAGGCGCGAGCGCTCTTACAGCTACAGCTGCGAGAACAGAACTCGAGCAACAGATTGCCCGCCTGCTGGACGCTGGCACCTCGCTTGAGACTTACGGACTACTTTCGATGCGACAGGTTCGTGACATCTCGGCCCAGTTGGCCGTCGCCCGGGCGAACAACGCGCGGATCCCGGCAGTGCACCGGGTGCTCAAGCCCTACTTTGACAGTCTCGAAGATCAAGTGGAAACTCTCACTCCAGTTCAGGAACTGATTGATACCTTCGTGACGGCCGTCAACCGTTTCCTCGATCGGAAGAGCCTAGAGTTCTCTACCAGCGGTGGCATCCGATTGGTGGGGCGACGCCAGGAGCATTTGCACCCCGAGAGCCTGTCGAGTGGCGAAAGACACTTGTTGCTACTTGTCTCGCAGGCGATCCTCGCGACTGTGGAGCGGCCACTCGTCATCATCGACGAACCAGAGATCTCGCTCGGACTCGACTGGCAGCGAAATCTAATTCCCGAGCTGCTCCGATGCAGCGCCTCCGGCCAGGTCCAATTCCTAGTCGCCTCCCACTCGACACAGATCATGGGTTCTGTGCCGCGTGACGAGATAATCACCCCGTCTGAGAACTGATGACGGACGTTCCAAGGCAGAAGCTTGCTGAGCTCTTCCTCGAGGCCGCGCTTACATCTCGACCCCACCTCATAGTAGAGGGACCCGATGACGAGCGGTTCTTTCGTGCGTGGGCGGCCGCCGTGGGTGCCGATTTCCTGACCGTTTCATCGGTTGAAGACATCGACATCGATACTGATACCGTACTCAGCATCGGATTGGCCGACGGTAATCGAGGAAGGGTCGTCGCGACGGCGAAGTCAGCTTCTGATGAGGACGTGCCCGTCATTTGTGTCGCAGACAGAGACTGCGGGCATCACGTCGAGGAGCACTCCTACGAAACGCTCTTATGGACCGACTTTCCCGCGATCGAAAGCTACGCAGTGGATGAGGCGACGCTCGATCGGGCGAACGACCTCAGCCTCCTAGGAAAGCTCCCCAAAGCGGAGACACTGCTACCACCGCTCACTTTCGCACTTCGCGAGATTTTCGCAGTGCGAACTCAAAATGAACATCTTCAGGGAGTCAAGCACGCCGCAGGACTGCCGAAAGGCTCTTCGGACCTAAGCGCGTTCGACGTTTCTAGAGCCATCGATCAACGGCTCGTTGGCGAGCTAGAAGGTTACCCCCGCTCCGAGGACCCAGATCCACGGACGTTTGCGTACGGTCACGACATCGCCGACCTCTTGCTTTCCGCGTTCGGCAACGCGATCAAGAATCAAGCGGGTCTGACACATCGGAGAGCCCTCGAGGGAGCGTTGCGGAGTGCCATTCAGGTAGTTGGCACTTATCGTTCGGAGCCGATGTTCACACGTCTTGAGCATTGGGTGCGGGATCAGGCCAAAAGGTCTGGATAGCACCGGCACAGGCCGGGGGCATGATGGTGCAGGCCGAGAGGGCGAGCTCGCTGCAGGTCGAGAGACCGAATCGGCCCAGCGAAGCTCGGCGCCTGATAGGCAACGCGCGCCGAAGGCGAAGGCTGCCCAGCGCTCCCGAGTCACGTGGTCGACTCGATACCTAGCCCTGCCTCGTTACGCGGAACAGCAACGGTCCCGTCCTCGACGGTTTCACCTCGTCGATTTCATCTTTAAGGTAGTCGAAGTTCGCGACGGGATGGCCACCTGCCGCCATGCGTCCACAGTGCCACAATTTGGAGTCGAGAACCTACCAGAGCGGCCCCTGATCCTGCGCGATACCGAACGGTACGTCAGCTGCTCTCCGACAAAGGCGCATCTCACCGATGCCACGTCTCACAAAACTCCAGGTTTACAAGACACACAGTGCGTCGATGACCGTGCCGATCTTAGGTCCGGAAAGCCGCAGGAGTTGCCAGCGATTGCCCGTCTCGGAAACAGTGTCTCACTGCGTGGTGTGTCTCATCGTTACTCGCACCAATTTCTGAGAGGAACCACGCCATCGGACTTCGAGGCTGTCTCAACGGGACCCTCATCAGATCGTTTGAAAATTCCCGTTAGTCGGATGCTCGAGAACCGCAGGTTGGGGTTCCGAGGATTCGACTGCCAGGCGCTCCGGTACGAGCGGATGACGAGCGACTGGACCCCATTTCTCCCATTGAAGTCGCATACGCCGCAGCTCCTGATTGTTCATGGCCGCGCGGTGGTCGACGGGCGGCGTGCGTTCAAGCCAACGTCGCAGATCATGCAGTGATGCGGCGATGCTGTCCAGTCTTGGCTCGGCCTGGCCAATGAATTCCACAAGCTGGGAGACGGCTGTGTCGACCACGACCAGGCGAACCGCAAGCACCTGAAGCACCGAATCATTCCACTGACCCGGGCTCGCGTTGATCGCGTCAAAGACGTCGTCGAGGGCGATCCAGGCGGCGGCTCGAACGGCGGCGGACCCCGTCTCCGCCCGACGTCGCGCGTCATAGTTTGCGGGCAGGAACGTCGCGAATGGAAGGCGGTCCAGAGAGGAAACCGCATACTCCCAGCTCGGCATAGTCGCGCGCAGCGCGGCCGCCGACACTGTGATGGATGTCGCAGGATTCTCTTCGGCGGTGACAGTGAACGTCTCGATGCGCGGCAGGAGACGGTGCGCGGTTAGTAGTGCTTGGAAGCACGGATTGATGTCGGAGATCCCTAGTTGTGCGACGCGGAGTTCTGCATCCCGCGCGTTCAGTTGTTGTTGTATCAGCTGAAGATTGTTTGTGCCGAAAAATGCGAGCGCGCGACGCCAGGCGGGCGTTCGACCGGGTTCGTTCGGGGTAGGAAAGGGGCTGCGGTCAGATGGCAGGGTCAGCGTTCGAACGGCGGCTAGGCCAGCTTCACATCCGGCGACGAAGGACTTGGCCTCAGAAACCGCGACGGCCACGTGAGACTGGCCCACACGATCGGTTTCGGTAACGAACTCCTGGTCAATGCCGTCCCATCCGAGCGTTTCATGTGCCTCGCTGTTCCGCATTTCGGGGAGAACGACCCTGTCGGCGATCATGGCGAGGAACCCGCCGTCGGCAATCAGCCGTTCGCGCAACGTTGTCAGCATGGGTGTGGGTTCCCAGAAGCCGTTGCGTAAGCAGTACAGGACCCACGCGTACTGACGGAAATGCCCCTCTGTGATGCGCTTGTACATGTCCGCAAGCGCAAGGGCTCGGTCTTCGGCGTACCCGCCCGCAAGCATGGCCGCAAAGGCTCGGTCGACCATCTGCTCGGTGCGCCGTAGCGCCGATTCACTGGCATGCAAATGCGCAAGGGCCTGAGCGGCTACGTCTGTCGGTGCGGAGAGGTAGCTGGTGACGAATGTGTCCATCGCGCTGTAGGCACCCACCGGATTGCCACAGTTGAGCACGCTGCCGATGATGTTTGTGCCGGCAAGAATGTCCGGGACGGCCGGCGTACCGAGGGAGTCAAGATGCTCGAGGAGGCGGGTGAGGAGGGCGGTGTTCTTGTACGCGTAGTGCTTGAATACCCAGTCAGCGCGGAATTGACCGCTGGCGTCGATAGGCGAAGCAGGCAGCCGGAATGCAACCTCAAGCGCATCGTCGTCGTCGTGCGGTGAATCACGGCTACCCCACCACGACATGCCAGTACGCAGCTGCGCCGATGGCCCGCTGCTCGGGGTCCCTTCCCGTACTGCGACGGCGGCAGAGAGCATGGCCTCGTCAATCGCTCGCATCAGTTGTTCCGCGGCTCGTCTGTCAAAAGGCGTGAAGGGTTCCGCCGCCAGCAGCATCGAGAGGATCTGATTCCGCATCGAGGTGAGAGCGAGGGCCGAGACACGTATGGCGTTGAAGCTTTCATCGGGAAGCGGCAGGCATGCAGCGAACTGCTCTGTCGCCCGTACGATCGCATCTCGGTGTCGCCGCCACGCGTGTTGCCCGATTGGCATGGTGTGTCGTTCCCGCTCGAACTGGCGGAGGCCTTGCGGCGGTTGCAGGAGGTCAGCGAGACGATCCCGGGCTTCGGGTGGAAGAGCCATCAGCTGGTAAGCCTAGCGAGTAGGCGAGCGGGGTTGCATGGTGCGAGGAACCGCTTTCCAATGGATGTGGGTAGTAACCTGCGCGCGGTCGGTTGAGACGACGCACACCGAAACCGACCTGAGGATCGACGCCCTTCTTCGGTGAAGGCATCGTCGGATGGCAGACTCAGAGCGTGGACGCTTCACATCCCGCGGAAGCTGCGTGACCTTCTCACGATTGGTGACGACGACCTCAGGAATTGAGGTCGTCGTCACCATTGCGCGCGAGGCCGGCGTAGTGACCGCATACGCCGACGCGATCCCATCGCCCCTCACCCGGCAGTACGACGAGATCTACAGCCGAGCATCCCAGGACTACCTCGCGGCCGCAGCAACCCACGGCCCTAGCCGAGCTGGGGACCCTCCGTTGACCGGCGCCGAGAAGTACCTTGCTGAGATCCGAATCGCCCTCTCCGAACTGCCCGCCGATGGCGCGGACCCAGGCATCAGGTACTTAGGTGGCGACGGAACGGAATGGCGATCGGTATGGAAGTGGTCGCTGCAGCCGACGCCGACACGGTTCGAGATCCGCACACCGCTCGGCGTTAGCCCTATCGATCTGTCGACTCCAAATTAGCGGCTGGCGCGTCCTGCAAGCTCACTGCGGACGGCCCTGGTTCGAATAGCAACAGGCCCGGCGACGACGCGCCGAGCCTGTTGATGATTCACCGACATGTAGCTCATATGTCTGCCTGCGGATCTGCCTGGTGTGCCAGTGTCGGATGCTCCTGCTGCTCTCGTGGCGCAACTCGTCAGCTGCTTCGAAACCGAGCCGGTTGGATGCTCGTACTCGTCCAGCTCGGCATGTCGTTGAGCGGCCTCCACCCGAAGAGTTCCGCCTCGAGGTCCTGCTCCTCTTGTCCGCGTGGGAGCCACTCAACCTCCCAGTCATGCATGAGGCTCACGAAGTAGTCAGTATCTGGGATGTATCGATCGTCCGGCACTGTCGCGTCGGGGGTCGTTTCGACAACCACCGTCCACCAAGGCTCGGCCGTGTCGGGATATACAAACACATAGCGGTTGAGTAAGTCCCCACTCCTGATTTGCCCTAGCCGACCCTGACTGCCCCAAAACCCGGACTCGGTTTCAACCATCACCAGCACCACTTCCCCGACCAACGACGTCCACGGCATCTAGCGAAGTGCCAAACTGGGAGACCCTGATAACGACCGATAATAACTCGCGGGCGAACTCTTCCGTGGATCACTATCCAAGGTGGCGGTAGTCGCCGAAGACGAAGTTGAGCTCGCGGAGTAGCCCCTCCTCTCGGCCAGAGAATGGTCCAAGATCGGTGACCTCCTCAGAAGCTCCCGACTCGCCCGCAATGTGCAGCGGTTGTGGCCGGTTCCGTCCAAGGACTGGGCGTTACTTCAATGCACGGAGGCGCGAGGGGGCACCTCACCCGGCCAGGTGTCGGCATTGATGCTTTCCATCCATCGCCGAATCGCGCTCTCGAACTGTCGGGCGTCGCGGTTCCATTCGAGGCCGTGCGGCGCATCGGGCAGACTGATCAGCGTCATCTGGTCTGTAGCGTCTGTGGCCCATTGGGTTGACTCGATTGGTAGGAGCCGGTCTCCCACCGAATGCAGAGCGAGTACCGGCAGACCGTTCGGAACCCCGCGCGAGAGTGCTCGAATGCGGAGGGCTCCTCGTACTCCCACCCGCCGAGCGGCTAGCGGGAAGCTCAACACAGCAAACGCGGCCACGACAGGCACACGCGATCGCCCCGTGCGACGAGCCCCGTCGAAGGCTGCTCGGGCGAGACTGATCATCGGGGACACAAGGATGGCTCCGGCGACTAGTTCCGGTCGCACCCGAGCAGCGGCGAGACACATCGCTGCTCCGAACGACCAGCCGCAGAGAATCGCACGCGTGGCACCGAGAGCTACAGCCTCGTCGACGGCCGCCACGACTTGATCGATGTCGTCGGAAGCCAAGCCGACCCGCCGCGCCTCGAATGGCTGGCCGAACGAGACCACAAGAGACGGCAAGCCGAGCTTCTCGACGGTCCGCACTGAGCGCAGGGTCGATTGCGGGGATGCACCGAGCCCGTGAACATGGATGACCCACGTGTCGGAGGTGGCGCCAGCGTCGAAGCGCCAGGCTCCGGATGGCGTTCGGTCGTCCAAGCTCGCGTGCGGGAAATCTTCAATGGTGAGCGTGGTTCCCGTGAAGCGGGCTTGTGTCGCGCCTACGGGGATATCGCCTGTCACCACGAGCCGGTCAACCCTGCCCGCGGCATGGTCGACCGAGAGGACGTCCTCGATGAGGACCCGTTCCCCGGTGTCGAACTCCAGTGCAAAGTGACCGGGGACGGTCGTCACCGCATCGATCCCCAAGCGGACGGTGCCGCCCGGCGCGATCGCTTCTGCGGCGTTGAGAACGCTGACGTACCGAACGGGACCGCCGAGCACTAGGCGCCTTGCGGTCGCGACCCCGACGCCGCCCAGAGCAGCAACCGCGCAGATCGCCACCGCACCGATGATCGCTCCGACGATCACGAGATTCATCGTCCGTCCTCGAGTTCGGCGAGCGCCGCCATCCGCGATTGTGCTGTCTCGACCGTCGCTTGCTCGTCTGGCGTGAGGGCCGCCTGCGCGTCCTTGGTGAGCAGCACGTCCTCGATTTCGATGAGTTGGCGGTGCAGCAGCATCTCCGGGTCGTCGTGGTCGAATCCTTCGCGCTCACGTGTTTCAGCCGGAACGATCCTTCGCCAGATGGCGTCGACGCCGCGGGCCAACTCACCGATCTGAGCGGCACTATCGGCAGCCGATGCGCAATCGATTGTTCATCATCGGTTCATCTCGATCGATCACCTAGGCTCGTCACGGAGGAGCGGACATGCCCACGAGACGAATCGCGACGCTGCAGGATGTCGCCGACCTGTGCGGCATCTCCCGAGGTACGGCGTCACGCGCACTCACAGGCGGAGGACGAGTCTCCGCGGAGACTCGTGCGAAGGTGCAGGATGCCGCGCGACGACTCGACTACGTCACGAACAGCGGCGCGCGGAACCTCCGACGAGCGCGAGCCGGCGCGGTCGGCCTCTGGCTCCCTCGGGATCTCCGCTTCATGGATTACTACATGAACTTCACCTTCGGCTTGGTCGAAGGCACACAGGACGAAGAGCTGACGGTCTCCCTCATCCCCGGAAACCTCGCTGGACGCAAAGTCGCCGGACTCCATGTCGATGGGTTCGTCCTCGCAGACGTCGACGCACACGATGATCTGGCCCGAGCGATCCTGCTCGACCCACGGCCGACGGTCAGCTCGGAGCTCGTCCCTCCAGAGCTACCCCAGCCTGCCGGCGTAGTGGCTGCCGACCACGCCTCGGCCGTACGCCACGTCCTCGAGCGCCTGCGTGACGGCGGGTCGCGCACGATCGGCATCCTCGCTCCGGATCTCGATCAGATGTGGGTCCGGGAGGCCAGCCAAGCGGCGCGCGAATGGTCGTCCGCCAACGGGGTGAGCCTCCATGTCACCCTGCTCCACAGGGTCCCGACGTCACCGGAACTGTCCGAGATCGTGCGCGGCATGCTCACCGAGCGGCCCGAGCTCGACGCGATCCTCTGTCTCCCGGAAGGGCTCGGCGTCGGGGTACTGACGGCGCTGCACGCGTCGGGACGATCGGTGCCCGGTGACATCCAGCTCGCCTCGTACACGGACAGCCCGTCACTGCTCATCGTCGATCCCCCGGTCTCCGCGGTTGACCTCCGTCCGCGGGAGGCAGGCATCCGCGCCGGGCGCGCATTGGTCGCGCTCCTGCAGGATCCAGCCCCCGAAGGCGACGTCTCCCGAGCGGCACCGCAGGTCGACTGGCTCGAACTGCCGTTCCGGCCGCGCGGGTCAACGAGGGGACCGTCGGCAGATTGACCCTGTACATCAGGTAATTCAAATGCAAAACTATGTGCACTTCAGGCCGACGACGATGTCGGATGAGAGAGGGACACATCATGCGCGTGGTCATCATCGGAGCTGGCATCGGCGGACTCGCCACGGCACTCAGCCTCGAAGCCGCCGGATTCCGGGACATCCAGATCTACGATCGGGTCGCACGGATCCGCGGACTTGGCGTCGGCATCAATCTGCTCCCCCATGCCCTCCGCGAGCTCACCGAACTCGGACTCGCCGAGCGCATCGCGTCGCTCGGGGTCGCGCCGTCACGACTCGGCTATCACAACCGACGCGGGCAGCTCATCTGGCAGGAGCCGCGTGGTCTCGCCGCGGGCTACCGGTGGCCGCAGCAGTCCGTCCACCGCGGACGCCTGCAGCTCGAGCTCCTCGATGCGGTGCGCGAGCGCCTCGGAGACCGAGTCCACACCTCGCACCGACTCGTCGAGGTGATCTCCGGCACCGACCGTGACCGCGTGGTGCTCGATACGCCGGACGGGCCGGCCGACGTCACCGCCGACCTCGTGGTCGCCGCCGACGGCATCCACTCCGCCGTGCGCGCGCAGTACTACCCGACGGAGGGCCCGCCGCGCGAGAGCGGTTTGACGCTCTGGCGTGGAACGACGGTCGCAGCGCCGTTCCTGGATGGCACGACGATGATCATGGCCGGTGACTCGGACCAGAAGTTCGTCGCCTACCCGCTGTCCCCGCCCGACGCCGACGGGCTGGCACGCATCAACTTCGTCGCCGAGCAACGCGGCGCAGCGTCCGCGGCGGTCGACTGGAACGCTCGGGTCGATCCCGCGCCGATCGTCGAGCGCTTCCGCAACTGGTCGTTCGACTGGCTGGACATCCCCGGACTCATCGGCACGGCTGACGAGATCCTGGAGTACCCGATGGTCGACCGCGACGCGCTTCCGCGCTGGACCTTCGGTCGCACGACACTGCTGGGCGACGCCGCGCATGCGATGTACCCGAACGGGTCGAACGGCGCGTCCCAGGCGATCATCGATGCGCGGACGCTCGCCCATCGACTCGCGACCTGCGCGACGATCGACGAGGCGCTGGAAAGCTACGAGGCGGAACGCCGCCCACGCACCGCCGCCCTGCTGGAGGAGACCCGCAGGACCGGCCCGGAACAGGTGATGCAACTCGCCTACGAGCGCGCGCCCGAGGGGTTCGAGCACATCGACGACGTGATCCCGGCCGCGGAGCTCGCGGCCATCGCGGATGGGTACAAGCGGGCTGCCGGGTTCCATCCCGAGGCGCTGAACCTGCGCCCGTCGCTCAGCGCCCGGGTGCGGGCATGACGCTCGACGCCTCGCGACTCGCCGCCGTGATCTCGCCGCTGCGGCGGGCGTTGCTCGCCGCAGCGAAGGAGCGGGAGGGGTTGCCGAACATCCCGGACGCGCAGATCGAGGTCTTGCGGGCGCTTCCGCCCGGGGTGGTCCGATCGCCTGGCGAGCTCGCAGCCGAGCTGGGCCTCCAGCGGTCGACGTTGAGCAATCTGCTCGGCGGAATGGAGCAGACCGATCTCATCACCCGGCAGCCGGGGGCCGGTGACCGTCGCCAGGTCGAGGTGCGCGCCTCAACGCTGGCGCTCCAGCACCTCACCGCGTTCGACCAGGCAGCCACCGAAATCCTGGCCGACGTCACCGGCGCCCTCGGTCCGGACGATCAACGACTCCTGTCCGATGCGCTGCCCTCGTTGGAACGACTCCGCGCGGCCCTGCAGACCCGACCGAAACCGCTCCCCGACCACCGATCGAAAGACCTCCGCACATGACCACCCAGGCACCTGTACCCACGCTCGTCCCAGCCTTCGACGCGATCGTGACCCTGGGCGAGCTCCAGGACCACGGACCCACTCGAGCCGGCCACCGCCGGATCATCCCGGTCACCGGCGGTTCGCTGCGCGGTGATGTCGAGGCGGAGATCCTTCCCGGCGGAGCCGATTGGCAGATCATGCGTACCGACGGCGCCTTGGAGATCGACGGGCGGTACTCGGCGCGGACGCGGTCCGGAGACCTCGTCCATCTGCGGGTCAGCGGCGTGCGAAGTGGGAGCCCAGCCGTCCTCGCGTCACTCCTCGCGGGGGCCGAGGTCCCACCCGCCGAGTACTACTTCCGCACCAGTGTCAGCATCGAGACCTCCGCTCCCCGGCTGGAGCACCTTCAGCACTCGCTGTTCGTCGCGTCCTGCGTCCGGCGCGCGGCGACGGTCGAGTACCGCGCCTACCGCGTCACCTAGCAGCCCACTGCTGGATGCCCGGTGAGTCTCCGGCGGAGCCCCGCGGTCACGACAGCAGGCGTTGCTCGTCGAGGGCCGCATCGGCGACCGCATCGGAGCGGCTCAGGGTCTCGCCGCGGAAGAAGGCGGGTGAGGCCTTCGCCTGGATGAACATGATGACGATGCCGACCACGAACACCAGCACACCCATGATGCCGACCAGCCCCACCCCGAGGATCTGGCTTCCGGAGCCGAACGCCGGGTCCATGGCGTCCCAGAGAGTCTGCGCGAAGATGACCAGGAGCATCACCCCGCCGATCCCGGGTAGGACCACCTGAGCGAGCACGGCCTTCCAGCCGGTCGCAATGGCCTGCTTGCGGAAGTACCAGGTACTGGCCAAGGCGGTGAGGCCGTAGTAGAAGCACACCATGATGCTCAGCGTCGTGATCGTGTCCCAGAGCGTGTCCTCGCTCACGAAGCGGAGGACCGCGTAGAACACGGACGCGACGATCGATGAGGTCAGGAGCGCTGCCGACGGCGATTTGTATCGCGGATGGATGCGCTTCAGCCCGGCGGGAAGGGCGCCGTAGTGGGCCATCGCGAGCATCGTGCGCGCCGGCGAGATCGCGGTCGAGTTGATGGATGCCATGGCGCTGACCAGGATCGCCAGGGACAACAGGATCGCCGCAGGTCCCATCACCGGGTTCGCGAGCGCGGCGAAGACGTTCTCCGCGATGTCCGGATTACCGAGTCCGGTCCCGGTCGTACCGGTGCCGGCGAATGCGAGGGTCGCCGCCGCGATCCCGACGTACATTACGACGAGCAGGACGAGAAGAATCGATGCCGCCTTGCTCTCGGTGGAGATCCGGCCGCGCGCGGCCCTGGTCTCCTCGCCCATCGTGAGGACCGTGTCCCATCCCCAATAGACGAAGATCGAGACGGCGAGCCCTGCGGAGAATGCACTGAATCCGTCGATGCGGGTCGGGTCGAACCACGACAGGTCCGGGACGCGGCCGGCCGGGTTGGCGTCGTCGGCCGCTCCGGCGAGGAGGGCGATGAGGAACCACACGAGGATGGCCATCTGGAACGCGACGGCGCAGTACTGGAACACCTTGGTTGACGTCATCCCCCGGTAGGAGATGAACGTGGCGATCGCCATGAAGGCGAGACAGGTCGCGACGTTGATGGCCGGGTTCTCCGTCAACAGCGCCAGCGATGGATCGCGGAACAGAATCGCGAGGCTCTGGTAGAAGAAGTCGACGGCAATGCCTGCGAGATTGGACAGGACGAGCACCGTCGATGCCACGAGTCCCCAACCGGTGAGCCATCCGACCCACGGCCCGAAGGCACGCGAGCCCCAGGTGAACGACGTCCCCGAATCCGGCATCGCCGTGTTCAGCGCCCGGTATCCGAACGCCACGAGGAGCATCGGGATGAAGCCGACGAGGAAGATCGCGGGGGTCTGATCCCCCACCACACTCGCCGCCGGGCCGACCGACGCGGTGAGCGTGATCGCCGGCGCACAGGTCGAGATCCCCAGGACCAGCGCTCCGAGCACCCCGATCTGTCCCCGGGGCAGGCCTTTCCTGCTCAAGCCGGTCACGGCGTCCAGGGAACGTGTCTGCGGGCTCGGGCCGCTGAGGTCGAACGTGTCCACGCCAGGCCAGTCTTTCTCGAGGGTGATGCAGGACGCGCGTCGTCGATGACGGCGGACGGGTCGTGTCACCTGAGAGAGGCCGACCAGAAGCTGACGTTAGGAGTCAATGCGCAATTGTGTCAATAGCGATTTCTTTACTGGATATTCACTCTCGACCTAGACCGACATACGGTGTATGTTTTCCTTTCGACGCGAGGGACCCGACCCGGACGCGACCCAAGGAGACAACGTGCCGATCACGGTCGATCCGATCTTCGACGCCGCATTGACGGAAGCAGCCGCGGCTCCAAGACTGCCGCGGGGCGACGCCGCAGCCCGCCGCGCCGCGCTCGATCCGCTCCTCGCGGAGGAGTTCCGGCGCATGGGTCCCACACCCGACGTCTCGCATCGTGATGTCCGCCTGCCGGTGGACGATGGGCAGGAGATCCTCGCGCGCTGGTACAGCCGCGTCGGATCGGCGCCTGGATCGGCGGTGGTGTTCTTGCACGGCGGCGGTCTGATCGCCGGTTCGGTCGAGATCTACCACCCCTACGTGGCGCACCACGTGCACTGGTCCGGGGTGCCGATCCTCTCCGTCGACTACCGCTTGGCCCCCGCCGCCACTGGCGACACCCCGGCGCAGGACGCGATGGCCGCCCTGCGCTGGTTGTCCGAACACGCGACCGAGTTGGGGGTCGATCCACACCGGCTGGCACTCATGGGAGACTCCGCCGGCGGTGGAATCGCGGCGGCGGCGGCGATCATCGCGCGCGACAACGGGATCGAAGTCGCCCGCCAGATCCTCATCTTCCCGATGCTCGACGATCGCACGGTCGGCGCGGATCCCTCACTCGGCCGACCGGGCATCTGGACGGACGACGACAACTACACCGGCTGGCATGCGCTGCTCGGCGACCGTCTGGGGACCGACGCGGTCTCGGCGTATGCCGCCCCCGCACGGCTCGGGGACTTCTCGCGCCTTGCGCCGGCATACATCGAGGTCGGAAGCGTCGACCTCTTCCGCGATGAGAGCATCGACTACGCGCGCAGATTGTTGCGGGCGGGGGTACAGACGGAACTGCACGTCCACCCCGGCGCACCGCACGCCTACGACTCGATGGCCCTCGACTCGGCGTTCGCGGACCGTTGGAGGGCGGATCGCACCCGAGCACTCATGGGGATTTGAGCCGCCGCGCGTCGCGGCCTAGCGTTCCTCGGTCGGTCGGCCCTGCGGCCGAGCGGACGCGATGAGCATCCGTAGCCCCAGCTCGAACGCTCGCGTCGCCACCGGGTCGAGCGGGTCCTCGTCCTCCAGAGCGACGAACGCCGCGGCGAACCGGGGGAACCGATCCTCCTGTCCGCTGGGATCGAAGACGACGGTCGGACCAGACATGTCCAGCACGCTGCCCAGGATGAACGACTCGAACGCGGTCAGGAGCGGCAGGACGTCGCCGATCCGCCATCCGACGGCTTCCGCCGCGACGACGAAGTCCTCGTACTCGGCGAGGAGCACTGGCGCGGACACCTTGGTGGTCATGAGGAGCGGGATCGTCTTCGGATGGTTCGCGAACGCCCGTCGGTAGGACGTCGCCCAGGCGAACAATCCCTCCTCCCACGGCTGTTCGACGAGCGGCCGTGAGTCGATCGGCGCCGACACCAGCGCTCGTACGTCCTCGACCATGGCGGCACGGCTCGGCACGTGGTTGTACAACGACGCCGGATTCACGCCGAGCTTCGCGGCCACACGGCGGATGCTCGCACCCTCGACGCCCTCTCGGTCCACGAGTGCGAGGGCGGTGCGGGCGATGAGATCACGACTGAGTAGGGGTCTCGGCGGTCGAGCGATAGGAACCTCCTTGTACGCACCCCAGCCTATCCGTTGAAGAAGTCTGGTGCTCAAGAAACAAACGCTGTATGTTTTAGTCCCAACGCGCCGGATCGCCGTGCGTATTCGGAAATGAGACTCATGGACAACTCGACTTTCACCGTCGTCGAAGCCGACATTCGGCAGCTGAACGCTGCGATGGACGAGGGGCTCGTGACGAGCGTGGAACTCGTCGCCCGCTATCTCAATCGCATCGCCTTCTATGATCGGTCGGGCATCCGGCTCAACGCCGTTCCTGTCATCAGTCCCCGCGCGTTCGACGACGCGCGCGCTTCCGATCTCCGGCGTGCCGACGGAGCGTCGCTCGGGCTGCTCGACGGCATCCCGTTCACCGCGAAGGACAGCTACGCCGTGGCGGGGATGACCGTGTCAGCCGGATCTCCTGCCTTCTCCGACGTCGTCGCGTCGCGGGATGCGTTCGCCATCGACCGACTCCGGAAGGCCGGCGCGGTCTTCCTCGGTCTGACCAACATGCCGCCGATGGCGGCCGGCGGGATGCAGCGCGGTCTCTACGGTCGGGCGGAATCCCCGTACGATCCCGGCTTCCTGACGTCGGCCTTCGGCTCCGGATCGTCGAACGGGTCGGGTACGGCGACGGCGGCGAGCTTCGCCGCCTTCGGACTCGCAGAGGAGACCTGGTCCTCGGGCCGGGCGCCGGCGTCGAACAACGGGCTCGTGGCGTACACGCCGTCCCGCGGCGTGATCTCCCTCCGAGGCAACTGGCCGTTGGTACCGACCATGGACGTCGTCGTTCCGCACACCCGGACCATGTCCGATATGCAGATCGTCGTGGACACGCTGATCGCCGACGACCTGGACACGGACGGCGACTTCTGGCGGACCCAGCCGTGGATCGCTCTCCCCCGCCCGTCGGAGCTGCGACCCGGCTCGCTCGTCGACCTCGACCCACTGCCCCTGAAGGGTCTGCGATTCGCGGTGCCGCGGATGTACATCAATGGAGACGCCGAGTCCGCCCACCCGATCACGACCCGTGAGAGTGTCATCGCCCTCTGGTCGACCCTGCGAGCTGAGCTCGAGGCCGCCGGCGCGGAAGTGGTCGAAACCGCCTTCCCGGCAGTCGACAACTACGAGCGATTGCATGAGGGCGACCTCGACCTCGTCGAGCGAGGCCTGGTCACGGAGCAGTACCTCCTCGACGAGGTGGGCGCATTATCGATCTGGGCGATGGACGACCACCTCCGACGGAACGCCGACCCGACGCTCCACCGGCTCGCCGACGCGGACGCGCCGCGCATCTTCCCCAAGCCGCAGGGAGCCCTCGACGACCGATACGGTCGGTTCCCGTTCGACATCGCGTACGACATCGCCGACTACGTCCCGCGGGCCGCTGAGCGCGTCGTCGACTGGGCCGAGATCCCCGGCTTGGAACAGGGGCTTCGCGGCCTGGAAGCGGCGCGGCGCAGCGACCTGGAAGCCTGGATGGACGAGGAACGCCTCGATGCGGTGATCTTCCCCGCAGCCGCCGACATCGGCCCGGCGGATGCGGACGTGAACCCGCGATCCGCCGACATCGCCTGGCAGAACGGTGTCTGGGTGTCGAACGGCAACCTGGTGCCGAGGCACCTCGGGGTCCCAACGTTCACCGTCCCGATGGGCGTCATGGACGACCTGGGAATGCCCGTGGGCGCGACCATCGCCGGGCGCGCGCACGACGACGTTCGCCTCATGCGGATCGCCGCAGCCGTCGAGTCCCTCCGTCAGCGACGAGTAGCACCCGGGAGGACGCCGACGCTCGCGACCGAGCAACTCTTCCCCACCGCAGCTCCCGCCGCACCGGGTTCGATCACCGTGGCGATCGGAACGGTGACGGTCGACGCTGGAGCGCACGACGACGTGGTCCGGTTCACGGCCACGGTAACCGGTGGCGTCGCCGATGAGGCCGTCGCCTCCGTCGACGGCGTGCCGGTGCAACTCACCCGGCGAGGGGACCGGCTCGAGGGCGAACTCACCGTCCCCGCCGGTCGCTTCGAGCAGCCGCACAGCGAATGGCGGGCGCCGTACGGCCCCCTCGTCGTGGTCGTGGTCAGGCAGTCCGGTGGAGCCACCGTCGGGGCTGTCGCCACGACGCTGGCAGCGCCCTTCTGACCTCGAACGTTCAGCTCCACTTCCACCTCACCATCTGTAGACCATTGGAGAAACATCATGGGGACCGAGTACTTCGACTACTTCCAACACGTCGAGCTCCCCTCGCCGGCACTCCCGGATGACGAGGTCCGGAGGCTGTTCACCGCCACGTTCGGCGTCGACGTCGACGTCCGGTCGCTCGGCAGTCAGCAGGATCAGAACTTCCGGGTCTTCGAACGAGGTTCAAGCAACCCGCTCGGCGTGCTGAAGCTGAGCAACCCAGCCTTCAGCGAGACCGAGATCGCGATGCAGGACGCCGCATCCGCGCTCGTCGGTGAACGCGAGCCAGCGCTCAGAGTCCCCCGTGCCGTCGTCGGACCGCGGGGCACGATGAGCGCCTGGTGGGACACCTCGCAGGGTCGCATCCACGCGCGGGTGATCGAGAACCTCGAAGGACGGACCCTGATGGGCTCCGGTCATCTCTCCGCCGCCGTCGTCGAGCGCATGGGGGATCTCGCGGCGAGAGTCAGCCTGGCCCTCGCCGACTTCGAGCACCCGGCCGCAGATCGGGTGCTCCAGTGGGACCTCAGGCATGCCGGCCGCGTCATCGACACGCTGCTCCCGTTGGAGCCGGAGGCCGACGTGCGGGCGACCATCCGAGCCGCCGCGGACGACGCGCTCCTCGCCCTCGACCGCGTAGCGGACGGACTGCCGATCCAGGCCGGACACTTCGACATCACCGACGACAACGTGCTGCGCCGCTCCGACGAACCACTCCCGGACGCGGTGATCGACTTCGGGGACGTCGTCCGCTCGTGGCGCGTGGGCGAGATCGCGGTGACGGTGTCCTCGATCCTCCACCACGACGGGGCGACGATCACCTCCGGGCTTCCTGCGATCAGGGCCTTCCACGCGCGCCGACCGCTCGATGAACACGAACGGACCGCGCTCTGGCCCCTGGTCGTGCTGCGCGGCGCCGTGCTCGCACTGAGCGGCCGTCAGCAGGTTCGACTGGACCGGGAGAACACCTACGCGAGCGATGCCCTCGATCGCGAGATGCGCATCCTGGAGGTCGCGGCATCCGTGCCCGTGCAGGTGATGACCACCCTCATCCGCGACGCCCTGGGGGAACCATCCCGTGCCGGCGTCGAGTGGCTGGGGGCTCCCCTACTCACCTTCGCTCGCGCAGTCGCCATCGATGCCGGCACCCTCTCCGAGGTGAACGCCGAGGGCGCTTGGATGCGTGAGGACACGCTCGCCGGCGCGGCCCTGGCAGCCCTGGACGACGGGGCTGACGCCGCTTTCCTCCCACCGTGGCGGCCTGTGCTCACGGGCGCACCTGCTCGCACCCCGTCCGCCCCGGCGACCGTCCCCACCGGGATGGGCCTGTGGCTCGCCGACGCGACACCGGTCGACCGCCTCGGCACGGTGAGCGCCGTCCGGCCGGGCACGATCGCCGTCACAGGCGAGCATGGGACGATCACCGTATCCGGCTTGCCCGTCACCGGAGTCGACGTCCTGCCCGCGCGCACACCACTGTTCGTCCAGTTGCACCACGGTCCGGAGTCCCCCGCCCCGGAACGCACCACCGCCGCCCTCGCACCCGGGTGGCGGTCGCTCCTCGGCGACCCCGGCCCGGCCTTCGGCCTCGCCCCGCAGCACCCGGACGACCACGACGACGTGCTCGACCGTCGTGAGGCCGTCCTCGCGGAGGTCCAAGAGCACTACTACGCCCACCCGCCCCAGATCGAACGCGGGTGGAAGGAGTACCTCATCGACGTGGACGGACGCGTCTACCTGGACATGGTGAACAACATCGCATCGATCGGACACGCGCACCCGCGAGTCGCAGATGCGGCGTACCGACAGCTGCGGCTCCTGAACACGAACTCGCGGTTCCACTACCGGGCCATCGCCGACTACGCGGAGCGGATCGCCGCGACGTTGCCCGACGAGCTGGACACCGTGTTCTTCGTGAACTCGGGCTCGGAAGCGGTCGATCTGGCCATCCGTCTCGCGCAGGCCTCGACCGGCCGGGACGACGTCGTCGCGATGCGTGAGGCGTACCACGGGTGGACCTACGCGAGCGACGCCGTCTCCACCTCGATCGCCGACAACCCGTCTGCGCTCGAGACGCGTCCCGACTGGGTGCACACCGTCGCAGCAGCCAACTCCTACCGGGGCTCCCATCGCGGAGCCGATGCGGCGAAGTATGCACCGGAGGCGGCGGAGGCGATCGACGCCCTCGCCGCAGCCGGCACCCCACCCGCAGCCTTCCTCTGCGAGTCCTATTTCGGCAACGCGGGCGGCGTCGCACTGCCCGACGGCTACCTCCGTCAGGTGTACGCGGCGGTCCGGCGCCACGGCGGCGTCGCGATCGCCGATGAGGTCCAGGTCGGATTCGGCCGCCTGGGCGAGTGGTTCTGGGGGTTCCAGCAGCAGGACGCCGTGCCCGACGTCGTGGCCGTCGCGAAGTCGATCGGCGCCGGTCAGCCGATCGGGGCCGTGATCACAAGCCGGGCGATCGCCGATCGGTATCGGACGCAGGGCTACTTCTTCTCGTCGACCGGCGGCTCGCCGCTCTCATCGGTGGTCGGCCTGGCCGTCCTCGACGTCATCCGCGACGAAGGCCTGCAGGAGAACGCTCGACGGGTCGGCAGTCACCTGAAGTCGCGGCTCGAAACCCTGCGCGATCAGTATCCGATCATCGGTACCGTCCATGGTTCCGGGCTCTACCTGGGACTCGAATTCATCCGGGATCAGGACACGCTCGAACCCGCGACGCTCGAGACCGCAGCCATCTGCGACCGGCTGCGAGAGCTCGGGGTCATCATGCAACCGACCGGGGACCACCTCAACGTGTTCAAGATCAAGCCACCCCTCTGCATCACCGAGGAGTCCGCGGACTACTTCGTCGACGCCGTCGCACACGTCCTGGCGACGGGCTGGTGAACCGCTCGACGAGCTCCACCGTCGTCCCGAACCGTCATCCTCTCCCACCCACCCCGACCGAATCGAGTACCCCCCATGTGGCGCATGCCAGCTGAGACCGCGGAACACACCCGAACGTGGATGGCCTTCCCCCGCGAGGGTTTCACCCTCGGAGACACGCTCGCCGCCCGCGAGGAAGGCTACGCCGCCTGGACCGCGGTGGCTCATGCGATCTTGGAGTTCGAGCCCGTCTCGATGGTGGTTGACCCGACCGAGATCGGGCGCGCACGACGGATGCTGGACCCGTCCATCGAGATCATCGAAGCGCCGGTCGACGAGTTCTGGATGCGGGACATGGGACCGACCTTCGTCCTCGATCCCGACCGACCGGGAACGCTCGGCGCCGTCGACTGGATCTTCAACGGTTGGGGTGCCCCGGCGTGGGCGGAGTGGCAGCAGTCCGCTCGCGTCGCTCGACTCGTCGGCGAGCACGTCGGCGCGGAGATCGTCTCCTCCCTGCTGGTCGCGGAAGGTGGCGGACTCCACGTCGACGGGACCGGCACCGTCCTGCTCACGGAGACGGTTCAGCTCGATCCTCGACGCAACCCCTTCGCCGACCGAGCGCGCGTCGAGACGGAGATGGCTCGGACGATCGGCGCCGAACACGCGGTCTGGCTCTCGCAGGGGCTGACGCGGGACTACGAGGATCTGGGCACGAACGGCCACGTCGACATCGTCGCGACCTTCGCCGCTCCGGACCGCCTACTCCTCCACGACCAGCTCGACGCGGGGCACCCGGACGCAGCGGTGATGCCGCTCCTCCGGCGCGAGCTGAAGGAGCAGTTCGAAGCGCTCGAACGTTCGGTGGAGATCATCCCGCTGCCCGGGCCGGCGACGATCCAAGACGACGGGGGCTTCGTCGACTGGAGCTACGTCAACCACCTCGTGGTCAACGGCGGGGTGATCGCCTGCGGCTTCGGCGAGGAGGCAGCCGACGCCCGGGCACGCTCGATCCTGAGTGACGCCTACCCCGGACGCACCATCTCCACCGTCGACGCACTGCCACTCTTCGCCCGTGGCGGCGGTATCCACTGCATCACCCAACAACAGCCGGCGCTCACCGCCGTGAGCTGAGCTCCCCCTCCATACCGACACATCCGGCGATCGAGCCGGGGAACGAGGTCATCATGGCTCCAACCGGTAACGACACGCGGCTCCCACTCAACACGAGACGCGCCATATCCACCTTCGGGCTGTCCGTGCTGGGGCTGCTTGCCGGCAATCTGCTCCCCTTCATGGTCCTCGCGCTCGAGCAGTCGCTCGGCATGGGGGCCACCGAGGCCGGCGCAGTGATGACCGGTTCTTTGCTCGCCAGCGCGGTGTCGTGCGTGGCCACCACCCGCTTGGCCGAGGGAGCGCGTCGCACCCTCGTCGCGCGGATCGGCCTGGCACTGGCGGCCGTGGCGTTCACCGTGGCAGCGCTCAACCCCGGTGCCAGTGTCACCGTCATTGCGATCGTCGCGGGAGGTGTCGGCACCGGCGGGGCGCTCTCCGCAAGCGGTGCTGCACTCGCAGCGCTGCGCAACCCGAACCGGATGTCAGCTGCGAACGGCCTGGTCAACCGCGTCGTCGTGACCATCATCCTAGCCGTCGTGCCGCTGATCGGCATCACGACCGGCAGCGTCTTCGGTGTCATCGCCGGTGCGGCGTTCCTCCTCTTCTTCGCCGCGACCTGGCTGCCTCGAGCACCGATCGTCGCAGTCGATCCCCTCCCCTCGGCAGCATCCGGCCAGCACGTAACCACGGGGAACCCACGTCCCTCCCGCTCCATCACCATCGCCGGAGTCGCACTTCTGGCCATGTACGCGGTCTGGGCCGTGAGCGAGGATTCGGTGTGGGCGCTCGCCGGCATCATGGGCGCGGATCAGTCCGGTCTGACCGATGCCGGCCTCGGCCTCGTCCTGAGCGCCTCGAGCGCGGGCGGACTCGTCGCGGCGGTCGTCCTGATGTTCCTCGGCGAACGGATCGGCCGTGCCGTTCCGCTCGCGGTCCTCCTCGTCGCGGGCGGAGCGCTGAAGCTCGTCGCAGCGGTCACGACGGACCCGACCGTCTACACGATCGCGCTGATCGCCTGGAACACCGCCTACCTGGCCGTGTTCCTCCTGTTCATCGCCACAGCAGCCGCCTTGGACGCGAACGGTCGGTTCTCCGGCCCGGCGATCGGCGTCTACCTCTTCGGATCGGCCTTCTCGCCACTGGTCGGCGGATGGCTGGCGGAGACGTTCGGGTACCCCGGCTTCGGGTGGGCGATTGCGCTCGTCAGCTGGATGCTGGTGGTACCGGTCGTCGTCGTGGCCCGTCTGTCCACCCGCGTGGAACAGCGGATGGACACATCCGAGAAATCGACCGTCGCAACAAAGGAGATGACCCGATGAACGCTCGCACCATCATCTCGGGTGCTCGGATCATGGATCCGGGCGCGCGTGCAGCTAACCGAGCCGCTACGACCGACACCGTGGACGTGGTCGTCGAGGACGGGAGGATCCGCTCCGTCGGTGAGCGCGTCAGCGTTCGACCGGACGACGTCGTGATCGACGCCAGCGGTACCGTCCTCCTTCCCGGATTCGTCGACTCGCACGTGCATCTCGTGTGGACCGGCCAGAGCCTGGCGAACGTCGCACTCACCGACGCAGCCGACCTCGCGGAGATCCAGCGGCGACTCGCCGCCGAACGTTTCCGGTTGGGCGACGATGCGACCGTCCTCCGCGGCCGCGGCTGGCTCTTCGACGCGGTCGACGGTGAGCCGACGGCTGCGATGATCGACGAAGTGGTCGCCGACATCCCCGTCTTCCTCGATTCGAACGACATGCACTCGATCTGGGTGAACACGGCTGGCCTGCAGGCCCTCGGAGTCGACTCGTCGACGCCCGATCCAGCCGGCGGTCGACTGTCTCGGCACCCGTCCGGCGAGCCCGCCGGAATGCTCTATGAGCGTGCCGCGCATGAGATCGGCTGGGCCCATGTCACGGCGACGACCAGCGATGCCGATCGCGTGGAGTCCGTGCTCCGGGCGCTCGACGCGTTCGCGGCGGCCGGAGTCACGTCCGTCATCGACATGGGGATGGACGAGGACGGTTGGCGGGCGCTCCGAACGGCGGCCTCCCAACTCGGGGGTTCCCTACCCGTCCGCGTCTCGGCGCACTGGCTGGTGGTCGACACCGGCGATGACGAGGGCAACCTGGCCCAGATCCGTCGCGCAGCCGAGGTCGCCGCCGACGGGTCGGACTGGCTCTCGATGATCGGGGTCAAGCTCGTCCTGGACGGCGTGATCGACGCGTGCACGGCGGCAATGACGTACCCCTATGCCGACGGCAGTAACGGCGACCTGATGTGGGACCCCCAGCGGCTCGAACGAGCGGCCGTCGCCGCCGACGCGTCAGGCCTCCGGATCGCCATCCACGCCATCGGCGACCTCGCCAGCGACGTGGCCCTGGACGTACTCGAGTCGGTCGTGGAGGCGAACCCGCCGTGGGACCGACGCCCGCGGCTGGAGCATCTCGAGGTGGTCTCGGAGGCGACGCCCGCGCGGATGGCCGCACTCGGGGTCACGGCGTCGGTCCAACCCGTGCACGCCGACCCCGCGATCCAACCGAACTGGCGTGCGCAGCTCGGCGACGAACGGGCCGAGCGCGGATATCCGTGGCGGTCGTTCAGCGACGCGGGAGCACGGCTGGCGTTCGGAACCGATGCCCCCACCGCGCCGCATGAAGCGCTGGACAACCTCTACATCGCGACGACGCGACGCTCCATCATCGATCCGGCTCTGCCCGCACACACCCTGCACTCCGCAGTGCTCCCCGATGCCGCACTCCGACACGCGACGATCGACTCGGCGGCGTCCTTCGCCGCCGACGGCCGCATCGGGCGTCTCGAACCGGGGTACCTCGCAGACCTGGTCGCGTTGGATCGGCATCCGTTGGACGCCGGCGGGTTCCGCGAGAACACTGTGGCCTTCACCATGACGGGCGGTGACGTCGTCTTCCGTTCGACGGTATCCCTGGACGTCCCGGACCAATCCGGACCAGACGATCCACCTCGTGAGTCGGACTGACACCACACCCCCGCCGGTGTCGCCCTGATTCGGGCACCGCGCCAGCACCAGCAGCACCTCAGACAAAGGAGCACACCAGTGAGCGACTACGCCGTCGTCAACCCCGCGACCGGAGAGACCCTCCGCGA